>NZ_CP101125.1:4823369-5124673 GCF_024296925.1 Pseudomonas nunensis | reverse complement strand
TGCCGCGCCTGCTGCGCGATGCGCCTCCTTACGCACGCTTGCGCAAAGTCACCGCGCGGATGCTGCCAGACTGGCAACCGCCCGCCGTATCAATCGCGCAAAACGAACAAGAGCAGGGCAGCAAACTGACGGTGCTGGAATTGTTTCGCAACGGTTATGCGCGCCCGACGCTGCTGATCTGGGCGACGTTTTTTGTCAGCCTGATCCTGCTGTATTTCATGATCAGTTGGCTGCCGACGCTGTTGCTGGAAAGTGGCTTGAAACTCAATGAAGCCAACTTGGTAACGTCGATGTTCCTGTTTGCCGGCACTGTTGGCGCGATCTGCATGGCCTGGTTTGCCGACCGCCTCAAAAGCAAAGTGCGTCTGTTGTCATGCGTGCTGGCTGCGGCGGCGCTGTGCACGATTCTGCTGGGCCTCAATCACGACAACCCGCGTTATCTGGTGGCCAGCGTGTTTGCTGCCGGGTTCTGCATCATCGGCGGGCAGCTGACCCTCAACGCCTTCGCCAGTAATTTCTACCCGGCACAGGTGCGCGCCACCGGCACCGGTTGGGCGTTGGGCGTGGGACGTTTCGGTTCGATCCTCGGGCCGCTGTTTGGCAGCATGCTGCTGGCGATGCACATTCCTGTGCAGCAGATATTCTTCTTCTGCGCGATACCGGCGGTGATTGCGGCGTTGTTCATCATTCAGGTGCGTTCGCCATCAGGAACAACCCCAACCCCTGTAGGAGCGAGGCTTGCCCGCGAAGACGGCGGGACATCCAATATTGATGTTGGCTGACACACCGCTTTCGCGGGCAAGCCTCGCTCCTACAAGGGCGGTCAGTGAACGACGGAGTTTGGCGGAAGGTGCCCCAATCGCTCCGTCAGGCGAATCCGCTGGATCGGGTCGTCGCTGAGCAGCAGGGCATGTTCCAGGTCGAAGCGCTCGGCGTTCGGGCAGTCGAGCCGCTGATAGAGGCTGGCCCGGGCCAGGTAATCGGAGGCGCTGCCGTTGCCCAGTTCCAGCACGCGCTCGGCGTCCACCAGGGCGCCGATGTAGTCATCGTTGGTGAGGTGCAACTGGCGCAGGTTGCGTGACAGGCGCTGGAGCATGTGCACCGGATCGGCCGTCAGCAAATGTTCGGCACTGAGTTTGATGTTCGGTCCGTACTGGCGCTGCAGCAAATCGCGGCAGTCGTTGGGATACAAGCGGCGCCCGCCACACGGGTCCAGCAGGTGATCGGCGCCCTGCACGCGCAGCAGGAAATGCCCGGGAAAGTTGACCCCGACCATGGGGATCTCGAGCCTTCTGGCCAGCTCCAGCGCAATCAGGCCCAAGGCCAGCGGTTGGCCGCGACGGCGCTCCAGCACTTTGTGAATCAAGGCAACTTGCGGACGCAGCGGGGTGAAATCGTCCTGGGCGAACCCCAGGTCATTCATGCGCCGCAACAACGGCTGGGCCAGTTCGCTCACAGGTAGCATCGGCAGGCCGGCACTGACCCGCAGTTGCAGCTCCGTGAATTCTGCCAGTACGACCTCGGGATTCATCTCGACATCGTGTTCGGCCGCAATCCACAGCGCCGCCTCGAACAGCGCGGGCGGTGAGCGTTGCAGACAGGCGAAGAAGCGTTGGCGCGGGGTCATCAAAATCTCCGGGGAATGCCTCGTTTTAGCCCTGCCAAACGCTTTCGTCCAGTGTCGCGCGCGGACGGTTGCAGGTTATGTCCGAAAGCCCTCAAAGGCTCGCTGCTTATTCCGGTGCGCTTCAGCAATTTTCAGGCGCAAGCCTATACTGGCGACTACCAGAAGTGATTCGGGAGCCCTACGATGTTCGCTCTCATGCAAAGCACTCGCCTTGAATCGCTACACCTTAGCGTAGACCCGGTCACCGGGTTGAAGGCAGTGATTGCCATTCATAACAGCCACCTGGGGCCTGCCCTGGGCGGTTGTCGTTACCTTGCCTATCCCAGCGACGAATCCGCCGTCGAGGACGCCATTCGCCTCGCCCAAGGCATGAGCTACAAAGCGGCCCTGGCTGGCCTGGCCCAAGGCGGTGGCGTTGCGGTGATCGTGCGCCCGGCCCATGTGGAAAACCGTGGGGCGCTGTTCGAAGCCTTCGGGCGTTGCATCAATCAGCTCGACGGCCGCTACATCACGGCGATCGACAGCGGCACTTCGGTGGCGGACATGGATTGCATCGCCCAACAGACCCAACACGTCACCAGCACCACCTCGGCGGGCGACCCTGCGCCTCACGCGGCGATGGGCGTGTTCACCGGCATTCGTGCCACCGCCATGGCCCGGCTCGGCAGCGATAACCTCGAAGGCTTGCGCGTGGCCATTCAGGGGTTGGGTAACGTCGGTTTTGCCTTGGCGGAGCAACTGCATGCCGCCGGTGCCGAACTGCTGGTCAGCGACATTGATCACGGCAAGGTGCAACTCGCCATGGAACAACTCGGCGCCCACCCGATTGCCAACGACGCGTTGCTCAGCACCCCGTGCGACATCCTCGCGCCGTGTGGTCTGGGCGGTGTGCTCAACAGCCACAGCGTGACGCAACTGCGCTGCTCGGCAGTGGCCGGCTCGGCCAACAATCAACTGACGCACCTGGACGTTGCCGATCAGCTTGAGCGGCGCGGGATTCTGTATGCGCCGGATTACGTGATCAATTCCGGTGGGCTGATTTACGTGTCGCTCAAACACCGTGGTGAAGAGCTGGCGACCATCACCGCGCACCTGTCGAAAATCGCCTCGCGGCTGACCGAAGTCTTCGCCCATGCCCAAGCGGAAAAACGCTCGCCGGCACGGGTGGCGGATGAGTTGGCGGAGAAAGTGTTGTATCGCTGATTTCCGGTCATTAAAAAGGCCCTGAGCCATTCGACTCAGGGCCTATTCAATTCGGGCTCTGCTTACTTGACGGCTTTGACTGCTTTCGCAGGCTTGACCGGCTCGGCGGCTTCAGCCACCTCTTCAGGTTTCGCTGTTTCAACGACTTCAGCAGGCGCGCTCAGCAATTCGGACAAGGCGTCCGGCTGGCTCTTGAACGCCTTGGCGAACACATCGCGGTTCTTCGCCATATAAATCCCGGCTTCTTCCACTTGCTGCTCGCTCAGGGACGGCACGGCTTTTTGCAACACTTCAGCCAGCAATTCGGCCAGTTCGAGCATTTTGTCATGACGGTCAGCTTCGGCTTTATCCATGAACAAGCGCTCCAGATCTCGGCTGCTGCGGTATACCACTTCGACGGCCATTCACCACCTCACATGCCTTCACATTAAGTTGTCTTCGCGACTACTGTATCTATATACAGCGAAAAGGATAAGCGAATCCCTGCGCTTTGGGTAGTGGCATTTCAATGTAGACCGAAATTGGCATTTGTTCAGGTGCACCGTGTCGTTTCATTCGCGAGCAGGCTCGCTCCCACAAGGGTGCGACCAAACGCCACGGCGCGGGTTTTAGAGCACATCGCCATCATGTTGCGGCAGCCTCTGGCCTTTTTTCTGCATGCAGAACAACCGTCACGTCCAACCCGCATCATCCGCTCGAACCGAGCTAAGGAAGAATCATCGTGAAAATCAACTGGGCCGAGAACCTGCGGCAAAACGTGCATCAACTGGCCGAGTCACTGGGCAACCTGTTCGTCGAGACCTTCCACTACCTGGCGCTGTTCGCCATCGGAGCGGTGACCGCATGGGCGGCGGTGATGGAATTCTTGCAGATGATCGAGGCGGGGCACATCAAGATCGATGACATCCTGCTGCTGTTCATCTACCTGGAATTGGGGGCAATGGTCGGGATTTACTTCAAGACCAACCACATGCCGGTGCGCTTCCTGATCTACGTGGCGATCACTGCGCTGACGCGACTGCTGATTTCCAACGTCTCGCACCACAACCCGCCGGACATCGGCATCATCTACCTGTGCGGCGGGATTCTGCTGCTGGCGTTTTCGATTCTGGTGGTGCGTTACGCCTCGTCACAATTTCCCTCGGTGAAGATCGAGAACCCGCAGCGCAAGATCGGCACGGGTTCCAGTGAACATCCCGAGGTCGAGAAGGGCGAGCTTTGACAAATTCATGCCTTGCCTAAGGATGGGGTCAGCGCTGGATTCGCTTAAAGCTATATTTGCTGCACAGTAAATATGCTTTTTATGCTGAATATTCTGATGAATAGACATGTGATAGTCACCGCTTCCCTTCCGACCGATCAGTGCCCGGAAGGGGAGAAGGGCGAGCTCTAAAGGCGCATGGCTGGCCGTGCGTGACCTTTGACTTGAGGCGGCGGCAGGTTGCGATTGTCGCCGTCGGTCATGGCTTCGAGGATGGCCATGGCGCTGTGGCCCTGTTCGATGGCGATGCCGAACTGAATGCTTTGCACCAGGCGCTTGAGGCGCTTGGGGTCGTTGCGCTGTTCGGCGCTGATCATGCGTTTGGCGACCACGCGGCCACTGTTGGAGAGGGTCAGCATGATGCTGCCGTCCAGCCCCTGAATGCTCAGGTTGATCTGATAGTCCGGCGCAAAGGCATCGGTAATGAGCTGAAAAGGGTTGTCCATGATGCGTCACCGCCTGATTGAACGTGCAGTTGTTGACCGGCCGTGATCGGGTTGGTTCGCAATACCAGACCATCGGCATTCCATGTTCATGCGCTTTCGTCCGTGTCGCATAACGGATGTAGCAAGGGCCATGCCGGGAAAACTGTCGGACAATGATCACGGCAAAAAAACGGCGGGCACTATGGCCCGCCGTATTTTTATCTGCCCGATTCAGGGCAGGAATGAATAGATGATCGCAGACAGTGCAATCAAGCCGATCAACACCACGAACACATTCGAAGCCTGGCCGGAGTACTGGCGCAAGGCCGGCACGCGGCGGATCGCGTACATCGGCATCAGGAACAACAGGCACGCGATGATCGGCCCGCCGAGGGTTTCGATCATGCCGAGGATGCTCGGGTTGAACGTGGCCACGGCCCAGCAGCTGAGAATCATGAACAGCGCAGTGATGCGGTTCAGCCAGCTCGACGACATCACCCGGCCACGGCCGCGCAGGCTTTTCACGATCAAGCCTTGAAAGCCTTCGCTGGCGCCGATGTAGTGGCCCAGGAAAGATTTGGTGATCGCCACCAGCGCAATCAACGGCGCGGCGTAAGCGATGACCGGGGTCTGGAAGTGGTTGGCCAGGTACGACAGGATCGAGATGTTCTGCGCCTTGGCGGCGGCCAGATCAGCCGGCGACAGGGCCAGCACGCAACTGAAGCAGAAGAACATCACCGTCACCACCATCATCGCGTGGGCGATGGCGAGGATGCCGCTGCTTTTACGTTCTGCCTGGGCGCCGTAGCGCTGCTTTTGATCGACCGCAAACGCCGAGATGATTGGCGAATGGTTGAACGAGAACACCATCACCGGAATCGCCAGCCACAGCGTCTTGAAGAACAACGGCAGCGGCATGCCTTCGCTGGCGGTGGCGAAGAACGCGCCGTTCCAGTTCGGGATCAGGCTCAGGCCGAGCAGCAGCAACGCGGCGACGAACGGGTAAACCAGCACGCTCATGCATTTGACGATGACGCCCTGACCGCAACGCACGATCGCCATCAAGCCGAGGATCAGCACCAGCGAAAGGATCGCCCGGGGCGGCGGGGCGATGTGCAACTGGTGCTCCATGAAACTGCTCAGGGTGTTGGTCAGCGCCACGCTGTACACCAGCAGAATCGGGAAGATCGCGAAGAAATACAGCAGCGTGATCAGCTTGCCGGCGCCGATGCCGAAGTGTTCCTCCACCACTTCCGTGATGTCGCCCGAACGCCCGGACAGCACGAAGCGGGTCAGGCCTCGGTGGGCAAAGAAAGTCATCGGGAACGCCAGCAACGCGAGGATCAACAGCGGCCAGAAACCACCGACACCGGCGTTGATCGGCAGGAACAACGTGCCCGCGCCGATCGCCGTGCCATAGAGGCCAAGCATCCAGGTGGTGTCGAATTTACTCCAGCCTTTGTGGGCAATTTCGCTATCGCGTGTAAGGTCTACAGCAGGGTTATCGGCAGCAGGTGTACGTACATCGGTCATCGTTTTTGGCCTCGTTATTATTCTTGCTCGGGCTCACGCGTTACGGACGGTCGGAAGTGCGCCTCAGCACTCCACCCAGCTCACCGCCAGGCCGCCCCGTGAAGTCTCTTTGTATTTGTCGTGCATATCGGCGCCGGTATCGCGCATGGTGCGGATCACTCGGTCCAGGGAAATGAAGTGCTTGCCGTCGCCGCGCAGGGCCATTTGCGTGGCGTTGATCGCCTTGACTGCCGCGATGGCATTGCGCTCGATGCACGGCACTTGCACCAGGCCGCCGACCGGGTCGCAGGTCAGGCCTAGGTTATGTTCCAGTCCGATTTCAGCTGCGTTTTCCAGTTGCTCGGGCGTTGCGCCGAGCACGTCGGCCAAACCCGCAGCAGCCATCGCGCAGGCGGAGCCGACTTCACCCTGGCAGCCAACTTCGGCACCGGAGATCGAGGCGTTTTTCTTGCACAGAATGCCGACGGCCGCCGCGCCCAGAAAGAACGCGACCACGTCATCGTCAGACGCGTCCGGGTTGAATTTCATGTAGTAGTGCAGCACCGCCGGAATGATCCCCGCCGCGCCGTTGGTAGGTGCGGTGACCATCCGTCCGCCCGCCGCGTTTTCTTCGTTCACGGCGAGGGCGAACAGGTTGACCCATTCCATCGCCGACAGCGTCGAAGTGATGACATTCGGTTTGCCGATTTCCAACAGACTGCGGTGCAATTTCGCCGCGCGACGCGGAACATTCAGACCGCCGGGCAGGATGCCTTCATGCAGCAGGCCTTGTTCGACGCACTCGCGCATCACCGACCAGATATGCAGCAAGCCCTGGCGGATCTCGGCGTCGCTGCGCCAGGCCCGCTCGTTTTCCATCATCAACTCGGAAACCCGCAGGCCATGCTGGTTGCACAGCTTGAGCAACTCGGCGGCGCTGGAGAAATCGTAGGGCAGCACCACGTCGCTGGTCGGCGCGATGCCGGACTCGGCTTCGGCTGCTTCGATGATGAAACCGCCGCCAACCGAGTAGTACGTTTGCTCCCACAACTCACCGGTTTCGCCAAAGGCTGTAAGAGACATCGCATTGGGGTGGTAGGGCAGGCTCTCGTCGAGCAGCAGGAGATCGCGTTGCCAGTTGAAGGCAATCGTGGTGTTGCCAGCCAGTGACAGTTCGCCGGTTTCGCGCAGGTGCTGGATGCGGCTATCGATGCTGGTCGGATCGATGCTGTCCGGCCACTCGCCCATCAAGCCCATGACGCAGGCGCGGTCGGTGGCATGACCGACGCCGGTGGCCGACAGGGAACCGTAGAGACGGATTTCCACGCGCCGTACGTCGGCCAGCAATTGCTGGTCAATCAAGGCTTGGGCGAAGGTCGCGGCGGCGCGCATCGGGCCCACGGTGTGGGAGCTGGACGGACCGATGCCAACTTTGAAGAGATCGAAAACACTGATAGCCATGCTAAAGCCTATACAAGCAATGGAAGAGAAATCGCTGCCATTTTTGTAGGACAAGCGCAATGTCGGCGATACTGCCCACCTCGGTCCTACGTGACCAACGAAACTTCCTAAGACAGCCTTTAGCAGGACTAAACGATGAGTCGTCAATTACACGCCCAGACTTACGCCTGGTTGCACGTGTTTTCCTGTGCCGCGCGGCACTTGTCGTTCACCCGTTGCGCCGAAGAACTGCACATCACGCCGGGTGCGGTCAGCCAGCAAATCCGACAACTGGAAGAGCGCCTGGGCTTTCGCCTGTTTCATCGGCGCGCGCGTGGCGTGGAATTGAGCGCTGAGGGCCAGCGACTGGCCATCACCGTCAACGAGGCTTACGGCAGCATCGATGCGGAATTGCGACGACTGGACGCCGGGATGATCAGCGGGATTTTGCGGTTGCGCTCGATTCCATCCTTCCTGAGCAAGTGGCTGACCCCGCGCCTGCCACGTTTGCAGCAACGATTCCCGGACATTCAGCTGCGCCTGGTGGCCGAGGACAGCAGCGTGCCGTTGCACGAGGGCGACTTCGACTTGGCCATCGACCTGAACGACGGCAGTTATCCCGGATTGTTATCCACAGCCTTGCTCGACGAGCAGATCTTCCCGGTGTGCGCGCCGAGCCTGTTGCGCGGTCGCCCGCCGCTGCACGGCCCGGCAGACCTTGTGCATTTCCCCTTGCTGCACGACATCACCGCCTGGCGTGGCAGTTACGAGTACGCGGAATGGGAGTTCTACCTCAACGCCATCGGCTTCGAGGGCGCCGACGTACGGCGCGGGCACACCTTCAATCGCAATCACCTGACCATCGAAGCGGCAATTGCCGGCATGGGCGTGGCGATTGCGCGGCGTACGCTACTGAACGATGAGTTGGAGCGGGGGACGTTAATCGTGCCGTTTGGCCTGGCGGTGCCGAACCACAAACGCTACGTGCTGCTGTATGCGCCAGGGGCGCTGAGCCATCCGGGCGTGCGGGCGGTGCATGACTGGCTGGTGGAAGAGGCGGGGATTTTTCGGAGTCTGCATCCACTGGCGGAGCAGCAGATGTGAGGAATTGTGACAAAGAAGCGTTGCGACCCAACTCCCGACCTTAACAGCGCTTTTGGCCGTTGTCCGGCTTTTTTTGCGAATCCATATTTATCTTTTTTTAGGGGTTGAAATGTTCTGCGCACACACCGATTGTGTAAGTAAGAGGTCACGGTGATGACGCCCAAGGGCCAGCCGATCGGCCTCTCGCGAGCTAGCTGAAATAAGGGATGAACTATGCAAATCCAAGTCAACAGTGATAACCATATTCAAAGCAGCATCCGACTGGAGGAGTGGGTACGTACTACCATTGAGAGCACGCTCGAACGTTACGAAGAGGACCTGACCCGCGTTGAGGTTCACTTGCGGGACGAAAACGGCGACAAGCCCGGACCGCATGACATGCGCTGCCAGCTGGAAGCGCGGCCTAAAGGCCATCAACCAATTTCCGTGACCCATAAAGCCGATACCCTTGAACAAGCGATCGACGGGGCGGCTGAAAAACTTGAACACGCACTAGAGCATCTGTTCGGCAAACTGCGGGGCAAACCACGTGCCGCTGTGGTGCCATTCGAGAGAGTTGCAGCCGATGCGCTGCTGGAAGATGAATTTCTCGAAAACGAACAGGCTGCACAAAACGGCTGAGGCCTGATTCACTTTTTACCCTTCCACTGACAAACGGGCCTGCTTATGCAGGCCCGTTTTTGTTTGTGCCCCTCAACGCAACGCAACCCCCGTAGCAGCTGTCGAGCACCGCGAGGCAGCGTTCGGCTGCGCAGCAGTCGTAAACCCTGAGCACGCGGTTTGCCTGAATCACCGCACTGCCTGATTTTGCGACTGCTGCGCAGCCGAACGCTGCCTCGCGGTGCTCGACAGCTGCTACAGGTCGCATGGTTGCGAGATATTCATTGCTTAGAACGCCACCGACGTCTGCACATAAACCGTGCGCGGTTCTCCCACGTACTTGCCCTTGTTGTTGTCATCAAACGAGCGAGTGAAGTACTGGTGGTTGAAGATGTTCTTCACCCCCACTGCCACATTCAAATCCGACAACTTCGGCCCAAAGTCATACGCCGCGCGGCTGCTGAACAGCATGTAGCCCGGAATCCGTCCGGTGCTGCCGTCGGCGCTTTCCTCCGAGGTGTTGGCGTTGTCGGCAAACTGGTCGCTCTGGTAGCTGCTGTCCAGGTTCAGCTTCCACGCGCCTTCGGTATAACCGACGCCGAGCGTGCCCTTATGTTTTGAGGAGAACGGCACACGATTGCCCTTGTTCGGTCCGTCTTCGCGGATGGTCGCGTCCACATAGGCGTAAGTGGCGTAGACATCAAAACCAGCCAATGCAGGGCTCAAGTCATCGAGGGCATAGTTGATGCTCGACTCGATACCCTGATGCCGCGTCTCGCCCCGGGCGATCACCGAGTCGTTGGTCTGGTTGCTTTCGTACTGGTTGTCGAAGTTGATCAGGAACGCACCGATTTCCGCCCTGAGCGCGCCGTTATCGTAGCGAGTGCCGAGTTCCCAGGTCCGGGCCTTCTCCGGTTTGACTTCGCCGCTGGTCACTCGGTTGGGCATCTGGCTGTACTGCACGCTACCGAACGAGCCTTCGGTGTTGGCGTAGAGGTTCCAGCTGTCGGTCAGGTGATAGAGCACGTTCAACGCCGGCAGCGCGGTGTTGTAGTCGCCCTTGTACTTCACGTTGGTCAGGTTGTTGGTCTGTTGCGACTCGATCATCTCGTAGCGGATCCCCGGCGTGAGGGTCCACTTGCCGATGTCGATCCGGTCATCGACGAAGAACGCATTGGCTTCAGTGCCGCCACGGGTGTCGCGGTCGTTGCGGCTGTTGGTGGTCGGCAATTCATTGCTGGCAATCGGCGTGCGGTAGCGCAGTTCGTGGCCGGCCTCGTTGATGTAGCGTTAGCCGACGCCGACTTCATGGCTGGTCGGGCCAAGATCGAAGCCCTGGGCGAAACGGGTTTCCAGGCCACGCACCCAATACTCGCGAGGCGACAACGAAAGAAACGTGCCCTGATCCAGATAACCGCTGCGCAGGGTTTTGGTGAAGAAAGTGTTTGCGGTGAATTCGCGGCGATCTTCCTGATAGTGATAGCCGAAGTTGAACATCGTGCGGCGACCCCAGAACTGGTCTTTCGGGCGCGTGGACTGGTACGGATCGGCATCGTAATCGGCGACGTTCAAGCCGCCGGGCATATCGGCCTTGCCTTCGTAATACTGGGCCATGGCGTTGAAACTGTTGGCCTCGTCGAGCTGGTATTTACCCTTGAGGATCAGGTCGTCGATTTCGGTATCGCTGTGTTCGCGCCAGTCGCCACCGCGAGTGCCGGAATACAGCAGCGCGCCGCCCAAGCCGTTATCGGCGGTGCCGCCGGCCAGCAGATTGCCGGTGGTCTTAAAGCCGTCATGGCTGGAGGACGGGCTGGTTTCAGTCTGGAAACCGCCCTTGACCGTTGGCGCATCGGGAATCGCGCGGGTCACGAAGTTGACCACGCCGCCGACGTTCTGCGGCCCATAACGCACCGCACCGCCGCCACGCACCACGTCCACTGCGTCCATGTTGCCCATACTGATCGGTGCGAACGACAACTGTGGCTGACCGTAAGGCGCGAACGGCACAGGAATGCCGTCCATCAACACCGTGGAGCGCGAGGCCAGGCGCGGGTTGAGGCCGCGGATGCCGAAGTTCAGCGCCATGTCATGGCTGCCGGTGCCATTGTTGTCCGGGGCGTTGACGCCGGGGATGCGGTTAAGCACGTCCTTGGCCTGGGTCGCGCCCTGGCGTTCGAACTCTTCACGGCGGATCACGTCCCGCGCGCCGGGGTGTTCGAACACGTTGATCTGCGCCGCATCCCCCAACCAGTCACCGACCACTGTCGAAGTGCCCAGCTCTAGCGCGGTGTCGCCTGCCGGTTGCAGGCTGAATGCATTATTGCCCTCGGATCGGGCTTGCAGGCCGGTGCCTTCGAGCAACGCATTCAAACCTTGTTCCGTCGTGTAGTTGCCTTCCAGGCCACGGCTTTTCACGCCGCTGGTGACTTGCGAACCAAACGAAATCAGCACCCCGGCTTCACGGCCGAACTGGTTGAGGGCGTTTTCCAGGGAGGTGGGGGCGATGTGGTACGGCTTGGCGTCGGCGGCTTGAGTCAAAGAGACGGCGGCGAAGCTCAGGCTGGCGCCCAGCAAGAGTTGGCGCAAGGTGCGGGCCAGCGGGGTGAGGCGAGTCGGTTGCATGGACGACGATCCTGAGAAGGTGGAATCAAGGGGGCTTTCCTTCTCTGTCACGCCAGATCTGAAAAACGGCTCACGTAGTACGAATTATTTTGGTTGACCGATTCCTGTGGCGAGGGGGCTTGCCCCCGTTCGACTGCGCAGCAGTCGTAAAACCAATGCACACGATCCTCCAGAATGACTGCAGCGTCAGGTATTGGGGTCGCTCCGCAACCCAACGGGGGCAAGCCCCCTCGCCACAGAGGTTGTGTTAACTGGTCTTAAACCTTCGCCTCAACGCTCACCCAATACCGCGTAAACCGCCGCACCTTCACCGGCAAACTGATTTCCAACAGATCGAGAATCCGTTCACTGTCATCCAGCGGATACGTCCCGGAGATCAGCAAATCCGCCACCTTCGCGTCGCAATTAAGCTGCCCGCGACGATAACGACCCAGCTCATCCAGAAAATCCCCAAGACGCATATGCGCCGCCACCAACATGCCATCGGCCCAGGCGCCGCTGTTGGCGTCGAGGGGCAGGGGCGCGCTGACGCCGCGAGGCCCAAAACTCAATTGCCGCGCACTTTGCAGCAACAACGGAGCACCGCCGTCGGGCGTCAATTCCACCCGCCCTTCAAACACCGCAACCTGGGTCCGATCCGCAAATTGCCGCACGTTCATCCGCGCGCCTTGGGTTTTCAACAAACCCTGAGCCGTGCGCACTTCAAAACTCCTAGCGGCAGTCAGCAGCACCTCGCCTTCGAGCAAACGAATCAGCCCGTCCGCCTGCACATCCACCGACGTCGCGGTATTGAGCTGCAACTGGCTGCCATCGCCCAACGCCACTTTGCGCCGTTGACCCACCGGGCTGCGATAGTCCGCCAGCAACGGCGTCAGCGGATTGTGTTCGCGCATGCCCCAGGTCACCGCAGACCCGGCGCCAAGAATCAGCAGCAACTTCAACGCCTGGCGACGACTGCCGGACTTCGGCGCATTCAACGCCGCGTGAGCCAGCGGCGAGGACAACCCGCGCAAGCGCTGATTGACCCGCTGGATATGCTCCCACGCCCGTTGATGTTCGCTGTGCCCGTCGTGCCATTGCTGCCAGGCGTGTTGCTGGCGCGGGCTCAACGGCCCTTGCTGCATTTCCAGCAGCCAGTGCACCGCCTGCTCGGCGACACGGTTGGAAAAATCTGGCGGGGGGTTCATAGGGCGAAGTAGCAGCGCATCGCCGCTTTATTCAGGTGCCGCTTGACCGTGGCGATGGAGATCCCCAACTCGGCGGCGATCTGTGGATACGTCAGGCCATCGACCTGCGCCAGCAAAAAGGCGCGCTTGACCAGACGCGGCAAGCCGTCGAGCAACTGGTCGAGCTCCATCAGGGTTTGCAGGATGATCGCCCGTTCTTCCTCCGACGGCGCAACGCATTCCGGCAGCTGCGCGAGGGCATTGAGGTAAGCGCGTTCCAGGTCCTGACGACGGTAATGGTTGAACAGCACGCGTTTGGCGATGGTGGTCAGGAAGGCGCGCGGCTCAATGATCTGTGGGGTTTCCCGAGCCGTGAGCACTCGCATGAACGTGTCTTGGGCCAGGTCGGCGGCGCTGTCCGGGCAGCCGAGCTTGCGCCGCAACCAACCGGTGAGCCAGTTGTGATGGTCGTGATAAAGCACTTCGACGGGATTGGCGGGCTGCAACAGGACCACTCCGACACATACGGACACGTTAGAGAACAAGAATTGTTCGTATTGTAATGGTGCGATCGCGCATCCGGCAATCGGATCTCTTTTGCGTATGAGAATATTTATCATTAATATTGCGCGCTTGTTGGTCCTGCGATGTGCACGGGGCCTCACCCGGTTTCAAGGTCGAAACATGAAAGGCAAGATCAGCACGCTCCCCGTTTCCTACAGATTGGCGGTTACCTCGCGAGTGTTGGCTGCCTTGTTGGGCGGCTATGTCGTCGCCGCGCTGGCCAGTGTCAGCCTCAGCCTGTTGCTTCCCATGGCCCGCGCCGAAGCGGTGATCACCGGGATGATGACCTCGTTTCTCGCCTATCTGGTCGCGGTGCTCTGGTGCTTTGCCTGCCGCAGTGCCAGGCGGGCGTGGATCGGCATGCTCGTGCCGAGTCTGGTGCTGGGCGCGATTTCCGGGTTGGCGTACTGGGCGGGCCAGCCATGAAAGAGGGCTTTCGTCAGGCGATGGCCTGGTTGCATACCTGGGTCGGTCTGATCTTCGGATGGTTGCTGTTCGCGATTTTTTTGACCGGTACCCTCGCGTATTTCAAGGCCGAGACCACTCACTGGATGCAGCCGGAGATTCCCGCGCGCTCAGTGTCTTCCGAAGCCAGCCTGAGCGTGGCGCAAACCTATCTTCAGCAGCACGCCGCCAACGCGTCGCGCTGGGTCATCGACCTGCCGACCGCTCGCGAGCCCGGCCTGAATGTGCGCTGGCAACAAGCCCCGGCCGAACCGGGCAAGCGCGGTCAGTTCAGCAAAAAGACCCTCGACCCGCTGACGGGCGCCGAAGTGCAGGGCCGGGTCACCCTGGGCGGCGAGTTCTTCTACCGTTTCCACTTTGAGCTGCAAATGCCTTACCCGTGGGGCCGCTGGTTGTCGACCCTCGCCGCCATGCTGATGTTCGTCGCGCTGATCACCGGGATCATCACCCACAAGAAAATCTTCAAGGACTTCTTTACTTTCCGCCCGCGCAAGGGCCAGCGTTCCTGGCTCGACGGGCATAACGCGGTGGGCGTGCTGGTGTTGCCGTTTCACCTGATGATCACCTACAGCAGCCTGGTGATTTTCATGTCGATGGTGATGCCGGCCAGCATCCTCGCTTCGTACAACGGTCAGACCGGGAAGTTTTTCGAAGACGTGTTCCCGGCGGCCAACACGCCGCCCGCTGCAGGCCAACCGGGAACGTTGGCGCCGTTGGCCTCGTTGCTGGACCAGACCCGCGAGCAATGGTCGGGCGGGCGAGTCGGCAGTTTGGTGGTGAACAATCCCGGCGATGCGAATGCCTCGGTGGTGCTGGAGCGCGATGGCGCCGATGGCGTGGTCTACAACTTTGGCCGCGCGCTGACGTTCAATGGCGTGACTGGCCAGCTACTGAGCAAATCTGCGGAGCAGCCGATTCCGATGGCAATTGCCGGCGGTTTCTATGGTTTGCACATGGGCCATTTCGCCGGTCCGGTGCTGCGTTGGTTGTACTTCATTTGCGGCTTGGCCGGCACGGCGATGATCGGCACCGGCCTAGTGATCTGGCTCGGCAAGCGCCAGCTCAAACATGCGAAAAGCGGCGTGATGCCGTTCGAATTGCGGCTGGTGGAAGTGCTGAACATCGCCAGCATGTCGGGGCTGGTGATTGCCGTGGCGGCGTTCTTCTGGGCCAATCGATTGTTGCCGGTGGGGCTGGCAGAACGGGCGCATTGGGAGGTGAATAGCTTCTTCATTCTCTGGGGGCTGAGCGTGCTGCATGCGATGGTCCGCCGTGGCCGAGCGGCGTGGGTCGAGCAATTGACGCTGGCGGCAGTGTTGTTCGGCGCGGTGCCGTTGCTCAACGCGTTGACCTCGCAGCATCACTTGGGCGTTTCGCTGCGCCAAGGCGACTGGGCCATGGCCGGTTTCGACCTGACGTGCCTGGGCAGCGGCCTGTTCCTGGCGTGGGCCGCGTGGAAAATGCAGCGTTCGGGACGCACTGAACCGGTCACCCGAGCGCGTGCCCGACCTGTCACCCTTGAGCGCGAGGCGACCTGAATGCTGCTCGCCCTGTTGCTCTGTTACGGCGGCTTCACCGCGCTCTGTCTGTCGATGGACCGGCATCACGCCGAC
Organism: Pseudomonas nunensis; assembly: GCF_024296925.1. Lineage (NCBI taxonomy): Bacteria > Pseudomonadati > Pseudomonadota > Gammaproteobacteria > Pseudomonadales > Pseudomonadaceae > Pseudomonas > Pseudomonas nunensis. The sequence continues at coordinate 5,109,071 of NZ_CP101125.1, read as the reverse complement.
CTGCTCGGGCGTAAACCCTCGGTTCGGCGCCGATCCAACCTGCAACTTGGCGGCTGGCTGTTGCTCGGCTTGTCATTGTGGGCGGCGGTGTCCGCGACCGGTTGGGGCCTCGGCTTGGTCGAGTGGTTTGCAGTCCTGATGCTCAGCGCTTTGCTGCTGGTGTTGCTGCTGCCGTATCGCCCGCGCCTGGCCTTGTGGTTGGCGGCGTTGGGCCTGGTCGCCAGCCCCGTTTGTGCAGTGCTGACCTGATGCTCGCCAGCCCTCCGGAATCCCACGATGACGAACATCGTGGCGCCCGCGCGCATTTCCTCCAGGTGTTTCTGTCCCAGCGTTCGCAGATGGAAGCGCTGGTGAGTCGACGCGTGGGTTGCCGGGCGACAGCGGCGGATCTGGTGCAGGATTTGTTCCTGCGCTTCTGGCGCCGACCACTGGTGCAGGTCGAAGAACTCAGCACCTATCTGCTGCGCTGCGCCGGCAACATTGCCATCGACCATCTGCGCAGCGAAGGTACGCGGGTGCGGGTCAACGAAGGCTGGATGCCCGATGCGCCGGACAGCCAGGGCAGCGAGCCGCAAGCCGCGCTGGAGGCTGGCAACGATTTGCGCCATGTCGAAGCCGCGTTGCGTGCTTTGCCCGAGCGTACGCGACAGATTTTCTTGCTCAATCGCATTCACGGCCGCAAGTACGCCGAGATCGCGAAGGCCATGGGTTTGTCCCAAAGTGCCGTGGAAAAACATATGATGCGCGCCCTCGACGCCTGCAAGGCCAGCCTGCGGGAACCCGAACCGCGCACGCCAAGGAAAGCACCGTGAACCACGCCGAACGCGTCACCCCGACGCCCGCCCAGGAACAGGCTGCTTTCGCCTGGCTGAGTTTGTTGCACGATCAGCCCAGCAGTGGCGATCAACTCACGTTCAGCCACTGGCTGCAGGCCGATCCCGCGCATGCCGAGGCCTACGCCCAGGCGCAAGTGGTGTGGGAATTGAGCGAAGTGCCGGCGCGAAAACTGGCCGACGAAGAAGCGTTGGCCCTGCAGGGTTATCTCAATGCGATGAATCGCTCGCGGCGCCCCGATGTGCGGCGCTGGTCCGGCGCGTTGGCGATGGCCGCGTGCCTGTTGCTGATGGTCGGCCTCGGCGCAGGGTGGCAGCCGTTGCGTTGGGCGGATGATCTGGGCGCGGACTATGTCTCGGCGCCGGGGGAAGTTCGCACGGTGACTCTGGCGGATAAAACCCAAGTCACCCTCGACGCCGACAGCGCGATTGCCGTGGATTTCAGCCGTGGCGAGCGCCATGTGCAGCTGCGACGCGGCGCCGGTTTTTTCAGCGTGACCCACACCGGCGAGCCGTTTGTGGTGGAGGCCGAAAAGGGTCAGGCGCGGGTGCTGGGCACGCAGTTCGAAGTGCGCCTGCAACCGCATGGCGCGCAGGTCACGGTGTTGTCCGGGCGGGTTGGCGTGACGGCGGATCGTAATGCCGAGCAGCAAATCCTTACCGCTGGGCAGCAAGTTGCCTACGGCGAAGGTGCGGCGGAAAAACTGCATGCCGTGGACAGTGAAGCGCAACTGGCCTGGCGCCAGGGTTGGCTGAATTACTACAAGGCGAGCCTGGCGGAAGTGGTGGAGGATTTGCGCCGCTATTACCCGGGGCGGATTGTGCTGCTCAACGATGAACTGGCGGCGCGCCGGGTCAGCGGGAGTTTTCCGAGCAAGGATCCGCAGGCAGTGTTGAGTTCGTTGCAGGGGGTGATGGGGTTTGAGCAGCACAGTGTTATGGGGCATTTGATTATTTTGCGGTGAGGCGACCGACCCCTTCGCGAGCAAGCCCGCTCCCACTGGGGAATGCATTCCAAATGTGGGAGCGGGCTTGCTCGCGAAGGCGTCAGACCAGACACCACAGAATCCAGGATAAAAATAATTTCAAAATTTTAGTGAGGTAAACCCAAGCCCCATCCGTGTAGTGACTGAAACTGCGAGTCATTCGCATCCCGTAGCGGTTCTACACAGGTCATGAGCAATGAAGTCCAGGGCAAAATCGGGTTCGGTCAAACAGTGGTTCGGTGCCTCGGCGCTGAGTTTTTCGGCTTTGGCATTGCTGCCGCTGAGCGTGGCGATCGCCGCTGAAACCGCCAGCACGCAACAGCGCACGCAATTCAACTTTGCCCTGGCCGCCAAACCGCTGCCCCAGGCCCTGAGCGACTTCAGCCGGATCACCGGCATCAGCGTGGTCTACACCGACGAAGCGCCCTACGGCATCAACGCCCCGGCGATCAGCGGGCAGATGAGCGCCGAACAGGCGATCCAGCGTTTGCTCAGCGGTTCGGGCTTCACCTTCCGCCGCACCGACGCCCACACCCTGGCGCTGGAACCCGTGCCAACCGAAGGCACCCTCAACCTGGGCGCGACCACCATCACTTCGGTGATGGATCAAACCATGAGCTATCAGCCGCCGCCCACCAGTTCGGTGATGCGCAGCTCGGCGTTGCTTCAGGAAACCCCGCAGACCATCAACGTGATTCCGGCCCAAGTCATTCGCGACCAGGCACCGCGCAATCTGGATGATGCCCTGGCCAACGTCAGCGGCATCACCCAAGGCAACACCCTGGCCAGCACTCAGGACTCGGTGATGACTCGCGGTTTCGGTGACAACCGCAACGGCTCGATCATGCGCGACGGCATGCCGATCGTGCAGGGCCGTGGCATGAACGCCACCGTGGACCGGGTCGAAGTGCTCAAAGGCCCCGCCTCCTTGCTTTACGGCATCCAGGACCCGGGCGGCGTGGTCAACATGGTCAGCAAGAAACCCGAACTGACTCAATACAACGCCCTGACGCTGCGCGGTTCGACCTACGGCGACGGCAAGAACGGCAGCGGCGGTAGCCTCGACAGCACCGGCGCACTGGGCGATTCCGGGCTGGCCTATCGCATGGTCCTGGACCACGAAGACGAAGACTACTGGCGCAACTTCGGCACCCACCGAGAAACCCTGGTGGCGCCGTCCCTGGCCTGGTTCGGCGAAAGCACCAAGCTGCTGTTCTCCTACGAACATCGGGAATTCCTCACCCCGTTTGACCGTGGCACGGTCATCGATCCGCGCACCAACCATCCGCTGGACATCTCGCGCAACGAGCGCCTCGACGAACCGTTCAACAACATGGAAGGGCGTTCGGACCTGTATCACTTCGAGGCCGATCACGAGCTCAACGACAACTGGAAAGCCCACTTCGGCTACAGCTGGAACCGCGAAACCTACGACGCCAGCCAGGTGCGCGTCACCGCCATCGACACCAAGAATGGCACCCTGACCCGCAGCATGGACGGCACTCAGAATGCGATCAGCACCGACCGTTTCACCACTGCCAGCCTAGAAGGCAAGGTGAACGTGTTGGGCATGCAACACGACCTGGTGTTCGGTGTCGATGACGAATACCGCAAGATCTACCGCGAAGACCTGATCCGCCAGAAAAGCCGGACCACCTTCAGCTACGTCAATCCGGTGTATGGCCGCGAAGTTGCCGGCACCACCGTCAGCGCACCCGACAGTGCCCAGACCGATGAACTGCGCAGCGATTCGATCTTCGCCCAGGACTCGATTCACCTCACCGACCAGTGGATTCTGGTCGCGGGCGGGCGCTTCCAGGAGTACGACCAGTACGCCGGAAAAGGCGTGCCGTTCAAGGCGAACACCGACAACAACGGCCAGAAATTCGTGCCCCGCGCCGGCCTGGTGTATCGCTACACCGATGAACTGTCGTTCTACGGCAGCTACACCGAATCGTTCAAACCCAACTCGACCATCGCACCTCTGAGCGGCAGCACCGTGGTACTCGACGGCAGCATCGCGCCGGAAGAAGCCAAGTCCTGGGAAATCGGCGCCCGACTCGACATGCCGGGGCGCATCACTGGTGACATCGCGTTGTTCGATATCAAGAAGCGCAACGTGCTGATCGCCAATTCCGAAGGCCCCACCACGATCTACAGCGCCGCTGGTGAAGTGCGTTCCCGTGGCCTGGAAATCGACCTGACCGGCCAACTCACTGACCGCTGGAGCATGATCGGCAGCTACGCCTACACCGATGCCGAAGTCACCGAAGACCCGGACTACAAAGGCAAGAAACTGCAAAACGTCGCCAAGAACACCGGCTCGCTGTCGGCGGTCTACGACTTCGGCACCATTGTCGGCGGTGATCAACTGCGGGTCGGCGCGGGGGCGCGTTATGTCGGCGAGCGGGCGGGGGATGCGCCGAATGATTTCGACTTGCCGGGCTACACCGTGGCTGATGCGTTTGCTACTTACGACACCAAAGTCGAAGGGCAGAAGGTCAAGTTTCAGCTCAATGTGAAGAACCTGTTTGATCGCACCTACTACACCTCGGCGGCGAGCCGGTTCTTTGTGTCGATGGGGGATTCGCGGCAGATTTCGCTGTCCAGCACATTGGAGTTCTGATCAGGCACCGCGTCATCGTTCTTCGCGAGCAAGCCCGCTCCCACAGGTGACCGCGTTTTTTCATGGGAATGCGATCAAATGTGGGAGCGGGCTTGCTCGCGAAGAGGCCCTCACAGGCACCGCTAATCTCCTGCCCTAACGCAAAAACGCCAACCGATACTCCCCCGGCGTCCCACCCAACACCTGCCGAAACCGGTTGGTGAAATGACTCGCACTGGCAAACCCGCACGCCAGCGCAATCTCGCCCAACGGCTGGGAAGTCGAGCGCAACAACTCCCGCGCCCGGCTCATGCGCCGTGCCAGCACATACTGATGCGGCGGCAAGCCGAAACTCTCGCGAAACATTCGCGCAAAGTGATATTCGGATAACGCACACAACCCAGCCAACTGCCCCAGGCTGATGGGTTCGGCCAACTGACTGTCGATGAACTCCACCAACTGCCGCCGCTGATGCGCTGCCAATCCGCCCTTGAGTCGTAAGCCCTGGCGCATGCCAACCTGATTGAGCAGCGCGTGGCTGAGCATTTCGTGGGCCAGGCTGCTGGTCAGTACGCGCTCGCTGGGCTCTTCCCAATTGAGGGTGAGCATCTGCCGAAAACGCCGGGCCTGTTGTGGGTCGTCGAGGAAGGTGCCCTCACGCAATTGAAGTTCGCGCGGTTCGCGGTCCAGCAGCGTGACGCAGCCGAGGGCAAATTGTTCGGGGCTGAAATACAGATGAGCCAGGCGAATATCGCCGTTGATCACCCAACCGGACTGATGCTCGGCGGGCAGGATGCACAGTTTGTCCGGGCCGCCCTTGTTTCCGGGCTGGTCACGACGAAAGGTCCCGGTGCCGCCGGCGATGTAGCAGGACAAGGTGTGGTGAGTCGGCGCTTCGTAATCCTGAGCGTCGTGATGGTTGCTCCACAAAGCTGCAGCCATGCCGTCACCGAGCTCGGCGCTGTGCTCAAGGCGAGCATTCGGCGAGCGGTTGAGGGCTTGAAAAACTTGCAGGGTTTCCAGTGCGGGCATGATCGTTTTCTCTCCAACGCTTTGCATCCTACTCCGTAGACCTTGGCCTGCCAGCCCGTCGGCCGACAAAAGCGCAAGTTTATGCAAGTGCACCCGACGCCGGCGCAGGACACTGGATTCCTAATCAGGCAGTGCTGGCGAGCACGGTTCCTGTGGCTAAGGCACTTTTGTGGCGAGCGAGCTTTTGTGGCGAGGGGGCTTGCCCCCGCTTGAGTGCGAAGCGCTCACAAGATTCGCAACGGATGCCGAAATTTTTGGGGGCCGCTTCGCAGCCCAACGGGGGCAAGCCCCCTCGCCACAAAAGCCTTCTTGCCACAAAGCGCGCCGCATTGCCCCATCCAGGAGTTGTTGCCATGAACCTGTCGTTGTATTTACTAACCGTGCTCATCTGGGGCACCACCTGGATTGCCTTGAAATGGCAACTGGGCGTGGTGGCCATTCCGGTGTCGATTGTCTATCGCTTCGGCCTAGCCGCGCTGGTGCTGTTCGTGATGCTGCTGCTCAGCCGTCGCCTGCAAGTGATGAACCGTCGCGGGCATCTGATCTGCCTGGCCCAGGGCTTGTGCCTGTTCTGCGTCAACTTCATGTGCTTCCTGACCGCCAGCCAATGGATCCCCAGCGGTCTGGTCGCCGTGGTGTTTTCCACCGCCACGCTGTGGAACGCCCTGAATGCGCGGGTGTTCTTCGGTCAGAAAATCGCGCGCAATGTGTTGATGGGCGGCGCGCTTGGCCTGTCGGGGCTTGGCTTGTTGTTCTGGCCGGAACTTGCCGGTCACACAGCGAGCCCTGAAACATTGCTCGGTTTGGGTTTGGCCTTGCTCGGGACCCTGTGTTTCTCGGCCGGCAACATGCTGTCGAGCCTGCAACAGAAGGCCGGGCTCAAACCGCTGACCACCAACGCCTGGGGCATGGCCTACGGCGCGGCGATGCTGTCGGTGTGGTGCCTGGTCAAAGGCATCCCGTTCGACATCGAATGGAACGCCCGCTACCTCGGCTCGCTGATGTACCTGGTCATTCCCGGTTCAGTGATCGGCTTTACCGCCTACCTGACCCTGGTCGGGCGCATGGGCCCGGAGCGCGCGGCGTATTGCACGGTGTTGTTCCCGGTGGTGGCACTGAACGTCTCGGCCTTCGCCGAAGGTTACCAATGGACTGCGCCGGCGCTGGTGGGCCTGGTGCTGGTGATGCTGGGTAACGTATTGGTGTTCCGCAAGCCCAAGGCAGCGCTGGTGCAGGGCAGCGGTAAACTGGCCTGAGCCGATTTGAAGCTTGAGCGCTGGCGCCGTCAGCGCTCGGTCTTCAGGGCCAGGAAAATCAACAAAGGCACAATGAAATCGACAACATGCCGCGCCCAGTCCTTGGCATTCCACGTTGGCGATTCATCCATGTCGAACCACTCGACGCCGACCACTTGCACGCAGACGTAATAAATAAACAGGGCTACCAACAAGCCGACGATAGAAAGTTTTTTAGCCTCGTGGAATGTTTCGGCTGAAGCATTTCTATGTTTGAGCAGTTGATAAGTGCCCATCAGGCAATACAAGGTGTAGACCACTTCCAGCGTAATGATGATCCAGTAAATACGGTGGTGGAGTATCGGCGATGTAATTGCACGATAGCTTATTTGGTGGTTCTCTCGGGTGGTGTCCATGCTCAGAATATGACCGACATATTCATAGTTTGAAGGGTAGTCGGTGAAGTTGCTGATCATTACTAACAGTCCAAAAAAACTGAAGGACGCCATCAGCAAGACTTTGCTGTATCTGATGAGTTGGTCAGTGCTCAGGTTGTTCAATGTAAATGCTCTCCGTAGCCAGAACTCGTGATAGTCGAGAATGGCGCGGAGTTTATAGTGGGTACCCAGTTTTTGGTGATGCACTGGTTTTCAAGGTGTGTATCTAACTTGAAGTTGTCAGCGTTAATAAAAAACGGGCAGCTGTTTCATACACCTGCCCGTTTTTATTAATCAGCCTTTCCAGACTTGTGGGTTCACCAAATCCTGCGGGCGTTCACCGAGCAAGGCGCTGCGCAAGTTGGCCAAGGCGCGATTGGCCATCGCTTCGCGGGTTTCATCGGTAGCCGAGCCGATGTGCGGCAGGGTCACGGCGTTTTTCAGTTGGAACAGTGGCGACTCGGCCAGCGGTTCTTTCTCGTAGACATCCAGGCCGGCGCCACGAATCCGGTTGTTCTGCAGCGCCTCGATCAGCGCTGGCTCGTCCACCACCGGGCCGCGCGCGATGTTCACCAAGATAGCGCTCGACTTCATCAACGCCAGTTCGCGATGGCTGATCAGGTGTTTGGTTTTCTCACTGAGCGGCACCACCAGGCAAACGAAATCAGCTTCGGCCAACAGTTGGTCGAGGCTGCGGAACTGCGCGCCGAGCTCTTGTTCAATTTCAGTCTTGCGGCTGTTGCCGCTGTAGATCACCGGCATATTGAAACCCAGCCGACCACGACGGGCAATGGCCGCGCCGATGTTGCCCATGCCGACGATGCCCAGGGTCTTGCCGTGCACATCGCAGCCAAACAACGGCGCGCCGACGGTCGCCTGCCACTGGCCAGCCTTGGTCCAGGCGTCCAGTTCGGCGACCCGGCGGGCGCTGCTCATCAATAGGGCGAAGGCCAGGTCGGCGGTGCTTTCGGTGAGCACATCCGGGGTGTTGGTCAGCATGATCCCGCGTTCATTGAAGTAGGCGACGTCATAGTTGTCGTAGCCCACCGAAACGCTGGAAACCACTTCCAGCTTGGCGGCGTTCTCCAGTTGCTCACGGCCGAGTTTGCGACCGACGCCAATCAAGCCATGGGCGTGGGGCAGGGCTTCGTTGAACTGGGCGTTGATGTCGCCGTTTTTCGGGTTCGGCACGATCACGTCGAAATCTTGTTTCAGGCGCTCGACCATTTCGGGGGTGACACGGCTGAAGGCGAGGACGGTTTTTTTCATGGGAAGCGACTCGGCGGGCAGTGGTGAATGCCAAGCACGCTAACATTCTTTTTGGGATTTATGCGAGGTCCCGGGTGTACACGAATCTCCTGTGGGAGCGGGCTTGCTCGCGAATGCGGTCTGATATTCAACATTGATGTACCTGACACACCGCTTTCGCGAGCAAGCCCGCTCCCACAAGGGTTCTTCAGCGAACACAACACTTGTGAATAACAGCTATCCCCTGTGGGAGCGATGGTGTTGGTCAGTCTTGCGGGTCGATGGTGTCCAGCACCCGGTTCACCGAGAGTTCGGCCAGCATGATGACTTGCTGGATGCCGAGCAGGGTGTTGCGGTGGGTGCCGTCGACGAATCCGGCGAAGTCACTGGCCATGACGCTGGCCGAGGCGAGGGATTCGCTGGCGTAGACCATCAGGGCTTCGGTGGTGGCTTCTGGGACGACCTGGAATAGGTGGCTGGGAGTGTGCGGAGGATTCGGTGTTGGCTTGAACATAAAGGTGCTACTCCATCGTGAGGTTATGGAGCTGCCACTTTCGTTTTCCAGACGAAGGGTGGCAGCCGTGCGCGGACTGGAAAAACCGGTCAAACCTCACCAAAAACCCGGTAGACCCGAAGGTCTCCCGCGCACAGCCGCCATAACATTGCTGGCGGAAAAAAGCGCCGCAGTATGCCATGTGCTGAGGTGAGGTATCGATTCGGGTTTTCCAGACCCGGTCACTGATGCGTCAGTGACCCCCAAAGCCTATCCACTTCCCTTCCCACACAACAACCGTCAAAACACGTCGGAAACGTCCGATGAAATCCGCAGTTTGTAGGACCGTCCGTAGCTCAATTCGCCAGTCGCGCGCCGGCCAGACTTCCGCTCAATTCATACGCCGTCAATTCCGCCTGATGCGCCGCCAGAATCTCCGGCAACGACCCGCGCAAGTACTCGACCCACGTCTTGATCTTCGCATCCAGGTACTGCCGCGACGGGTAGATCGCGTACAGATTCAGTTCCTGCGAGCGGTAGTTCGGCATCATCCGCACCAGCGTGCCGTTGCGCAGCCCTTCAATCGCCGCGTACACCGGCAACACGCCCACACCCATGCCGCTGGTGATCGCGGTTTTCATCGCGTCGGCGGAGTTCACCAGAAACGGTGAGCTGTTAATGGTGACCATTTCCTGGCCTTCCGGGCCGTCGAACGTCCACTTCTCCAACGGGATCACCGGGCTCACCAGGCGCAGGCAGGCGTGGTTGAGCAGGTCGCTGGGCTTTTGCGCACAGCCGTTGGCTTTTACATAGGCCGGCGAGGCGCAAACGATGCTGTAGGTGATGCCCAACCGCTGGGATACGAAGCCCGAGTCCGCCAGTTCGCTGGCGAGCACGATGGACACGTCGTAGCCCTCGTCCAGCAGGTCCGGGACGCGGTTGGCCATGGTCAGGTCGAAGGTCACGTCCGGGTGGGTCTTGCGATAGCGGGCGATCGCATCGATCACGAAGTGCTGGCCGATGCCGGTCATGGTGTGCACTTTCAACTGCCCGGCGGGGCGGGCGTGGGCGTCGCTGGCCTCGGCTTCGGCTTCTTCGACGTAGGCCAGGATCTGCTCGCAGCGCAACAGGTAGCGTTTGCCGGCTTCGGTCAGGGCGATGCGGCGGGTCGTGCGGTTGAGCAGGCGGGTTTGCAGGTGGGCTTCCAGGGTGGAGACCGCGCGCGAGACGTTGGCCGTGGTGGTGTCCAGTTGCACGGCGGCGGCGGTAAAGCTGCCGGCCTGGGCCACGTAACTGAAGGCGCGCATGTTTTGCAAGGTGTCCATGAGGTGCTCTCGGGTTCGATGGCAAATTGTGACACGAAGTTACCGGGGCGGAGACCCCGACCAAGGGATTATCGCGCTAACGGTAACAAAGATTCACAGGAATCCCAGCTTATCGCCGTTCGGGTCGCCCCCTAGAATTGCGCCCACCTCTGTAGGAGCTGTCGAGTGAAACGAGGCTGCGATCTTTTGATCTTGCTTTTACAAACAGAATCAAAAGATCGCAGCCTCGTTTCACTCGACAGCTCCTACAGGGGCCATCTCCCTATTTCAGGAATTTGCAGCAGTGCCGCGTCGCATCAACAGAGCGCTCAAGACGCTCAGTGTTTTGGCTTTAACCCTGGCAATCAGCGGCTGCATCGGTACCGGAGGTATTGCCCCGCAGGGCAAGGCGCTGGAGGCTGATTCGCTGGCCACCGACGAAGCCATCCAGAACGCTGCACAGGACGCTTACTGGCCCACCGCGCAATGGTGGCAGGCCTATGGCGACCCACAACTGAATCGCTGGATCGACCTCGCCGTGCAAGGCAGCCCGACCATGGCCATGGCTGCCGCCCGGGTGCGCCAGGCCAAATCCATGGCCGGCATCGCCGAATCTGCCGAGTCGTTGCAGATCAATGGCGAATCGAGCCTCAAGCGCCACAACTGGCCCACCGATCAGTTCTACGGCCCCGGCGAACTGTCCAACACCACGACTTGGGACAACAACGCCTCGCTGGGCTTCAGCTATGCCCTCGACCTCTGGGGTCGCGAAAGCAACGCCACCGAGCGCGCCGTCGACATGGCGCACATGACCGCCGCCGAAGCACGGCTGGCGCAGCTCGAATTGCAGAACAACATCGTGCGCGCCTACATCGAACTCTCGTTGCATTACGCGCAACGGGACATCGTCGCCGCGACGTTGAAACAGCAACAGCAGATCCTCGACCTCGCGCAAAAACGTTTGAACGGCGGGATCGGCACGCATTTCGAAGTCAGCCAGGCCGAAACGCCGCTGCCGGAAACCCATCGGCAGATCGACGCCCTGGACGAAGAAATCGCCCTGAGCCGCAATCAACTCGCGGCCCTTGCCGGCAAAGGTCCGGGCGAGGGCGCGCAGTTGCAGCGGCCAACGTTGTCATTGGGCGCCGTACTGAAATTGCCGTCGTCACTGCCCGCGCAATTGCTCGGCCAACGCCCGGACGTAGTCGCCAGTCGCTGGCAAGTCGCGGCCCAGGCCCGAGGCATCGATGTGGCGCACGCTGGTTTCTACCCCAACGTCGATCTGGTCGGCAGCCTCGGCTACATGGCCACGGGCGGCGGCGCGCTGGAGTTTTTGACCGGCAAGAAACTCAACTACAGCGTCGGCCCGGCGATCTCGCTGCCGATTTTCGACGGTGGACGTTTGCGTTCGGAACTGGGTGAAGCGTCTGCCGGGTATGACATCGCGGTAGCGAAGTACAACCAGACCCTGGTCAATGCGCTGAAGAACATCTCCGACCAATTGATCCGCCGCGAGTCGATGGACAAGCAGCAAACCTTCGCCGCCGAGTCGGTGGCCACGGCGCAGAAGACCTACGACATCGCGATGATCGCCTATCAGCGCGGGCTCACGGATTACCTCAATGTGCTCAATGCCCAGACGTTGCTGTTCAAACAGCAACAGGTTCAGCAGCAGGTGCAGGCGGCGCGGTTGAGTGCGCATGCGGAATTGGTGACGGCGTTGGGTGGTGGACTTGGTGCGGGTAGTGATGTGCCGAAAGACAGTCAGACCCAGGCCCCGAAAACCCCGGACCTGCTTAAGAGCCTCTCGAATTGAACACAACACCTGTGGGAGCGGGCTTGCTCGCGAATGCGGTGTGTCAGTCGATGCTGATGTCACCTGACACTCCGCTTTCGCGAGCAAGCCCGCTCCCACAGGGTCCCGGCCCGACTGAAATATCAATGAGCAGGACTCGATGACCCCCTTGCCCGCACCGCTGCGCTGGCTGTATTCCCTCGAATGGCGCCGTGGCTTCTACGACTGGGCACGCAGCGATGGCGTGACCTGGGTCTACATTTTCAAAGTGCTGCTCGCGGCGTTCCTGACCCTGTGGCTGGCCATGCGTCTGGAATTGCCGCAACCGCGCACGGCGATGATCACGGTGTTCATCGTCATGCAGCCGCAAAGCGGCCATGTGCTGGCCAAGAGTTTTTATCGCTTCCTCGGCACCCTCGCCGGGTCGGCGGTGATGGTGTTGCTGATCGCCTTGTTTGCGCAGAACACGGAACTGTTCCTCGGCTCATTGGCGATTTGGGTTGGCCTGTGCACCGCCGGCGCAGCGCGTTATCGCAACTTCCGCGCCTACGGTTTTGTGCTCGCCGGCTACACCGCCGCGATGGTCGGTTTGCCAGCATTGGCGCATCCGGACGGCGCATTCATGGCGGCGGTCTGGCGGGTGCTGGAAATCTCCTTGGGGATTATTTGCTCGACCCTGATCAGCGCCGCGATCCTGCCGCAAACCGCCAGCGCCGCGATGCGCAACGCCTTGTATCAGCGCTTCGGCGTGTTCGCGTTGTTCGTCACTGACGGCTTGCGCGGTCGCAGCAAACGCGAGGCTTTTGAAGCGAGCAACGTGCGCTTCATCGCCGAAGCGGTGGGCCTTGAAGGCTTGCGCAGCGTGACGGTTTTCGAAGACCCGCACATGCGTCGGCGCAACGGTCGCCTCAGTCGCTTGAACAGCGAATTCATGAGCATCACCACGCGCTTCAACGCCTTGCACCAATTGCTCGAACGCTTGCGCAGCAGTGAGGCGGACCACGTGGTGGCGGCGATCAAACCGGGTTTGCAGGACCTCGCCGAATTGCTCGACGGCTTCAGCGGTCGGGCACTGACCAATGCCGATGCCGCGCGGCTGGTCACGGCGCTGAGCGCTTACAAGGAAGGCTTGCCGGCGCGGGTGCGCAGCCTGCGCGCGACCTTCCAGGAGAGCGAGCCGAGCGACGCCGAGCAACTGGATTTCCACACCGCGTACGAGCTGCTCTATCGCTTCGTCGACGACCTGCACAGTTATGCACAGACCCACGCGTCCCTGGCCGATCACAGTCACGCGCGGGAGCAATGGGACGAGCCGTTCACCCCGCAAACCAACTGGATGGCGTCGGCGGCGTCGGGGATTCGCGCGACGTTTATCCTGGTGGTGCTCGGCAGTTATTGGGTCGCTACCGCGTGGCCGAGCGGGGCGACGATGACGTTGATTGCCGCCGCCACCGTGGGCCTTTCGGCGGCGACACCGAACCCGAAACGCATGGCGTTCCAGATGGCTTGCGGCACGCTGCTCGGGGCGCTGATCGGCTTCGTCGAGATGTTTTTCATCTTCCCGTGGATCGATGGTTTTCCGTTGCTGTGCGTGATGCTCGCGCCGGTGATCGTGCTCGGGTCGTTCCTCACTTCACGCCCGCAATACGCCGGGGTCGGCCTCGGCTTGCTGATCTTCTTCAGCACCGGTTCGGTGCCGGACAACCTCACGGTCTACAACCCCTACACCTTTATCAACGACTACATCGCCATGGTTCTCGGCATGCTGGTGTGCGCCGCCGCCGGCGCGATCATCCTGCCGCCGAACAGCCGCTGGCTGTGGCGTCGGCTGGAGCAGGATTTGCGCGAGCAGGTGGTGTACGCGATCAGCGGCAAGCTCAAGGGCTTGGGTTCCAGTTTCGAAAGCCGCACCCGCGATCTGCTGCACCAGGCCTATGGCTTGGCGGTAGGTTCGCCACAGGTGCAGCGGGACTTGTTGCGCTGGATGTTCGTGGTGCTGGAAGTCGGCCACGCGATCATCGAGTTGCGCAAGGAACAGGCGATTCTGCCGGTGCATCCGGCGTATGCCGAATCCCAGCCGTGGCGTCAGGCAATTCGCGTAATGGGACGCTCGCTGGTGCGGCTGTTTTTGCAACCGAGCCAGAGCAATCTGGAGCGCAGTTTGATCGCGGTCGATCATGCGATCAGTCGCGTGCAAGCCACCGATGAACCGTTCGCTCCGCACTTCGATACCTCGGCATTGCGTCGGGTGAAGAGCTATCTGCACTTCATCCGCACCTCGTTGCTCGATCCGCAATCACCGCTTTCCGGCTATTTGAAAAATACCGCCAAAGGACTTTCACATGCCGCGTGAAATCGCCTTCCACGGCGTGTACATGCCGACCATGACGCTGATGTTTTTCATCGCCGCCGCGCTGGCCTGGGCGCTCGACCGATTCTTGTCCGGGTTCGATCTGTATCGCTTCTTCTGGCACCCGGCGCTGCTGCGCCTGAGTCTGTTTACCTGTCTGTTCGGCGCCCTGGCGCTGACGGTTTACCGTTGAGAATGTACTGATGAAAAAGCTTTTCAGCCTGCTCGCGACCCTGCTGGTACTGGCCCTCGCGATATGGATCGGCCGGACCCTGTGGGTGCATTACATGGACACGCCGTGGACCCGCGACGGTCGCGTGCGCGCCGACATCATCAACGTCGCCGCCGACGTCACCGGCGAAGTGGTCGCCGTGCCGGTGCGCGACAACCAGTTGGTGAAGAAGGGCGATTTGCTGATGCAGATTGACCCCGAGCACTACCGCATCGCGGTCAAACAGGCGCAATCGCTGGTGGCGTCGCGCAAGGCCACGTGGGAGATGCGCAAGGTCAACGCCCATCGTCGCGCCGACATGGACGCACTGGTGATCTCCAAGGAAAACCGCGACGACGCCAGTAACATCGCCGACTCGGCGCTGGCTGATTACCAGCACGCACAAGCGCAACTGGAAGCCGCCGAACTCAACCTCAAACGCACCGAAGTCCGCGCCGCCGTGGACGGCTACGTCACCAACCTCAACGTCCATCGCGGCGACTACGCGCGTATCGGCGAAGCGAAAATGGCCGTGGTCGATATGAACTCGTTCTGGGTCTATGGCTTCTTCGAAGAAACCAAATTGCCTCACGTTCGCGTAGGCGATAAGGCTGATATGCAATTGATGAGCGGCGAGGTGCTCAAGGGGCATGTCGAGAGCATTTCGCGCGGGATTTACGACCGGGATAACCCGGAGAGCCGTGAGCTGATTGCCGATGTGAACCCGACGTTCAACTGGGTGCGCCTGGCCCAGCGTGTCCCGGTCAGGATTCATATTGATGAAGTGCCAGAGGGCGTGCTGTTGGCGGCGGGGATTACCTGCACGGTCGTGGTGAAACAAGAGGGCGGCGAATAACCCCTGTGGCGAGGGAGCTTGCTCCCGCTGGGCTGCGTAGCAGCCCCAAAACCGTTATCCCGATTCTGTCAGGCACTCCGCGTATTTAGCTTTGTCGATTGCTTCGCAGTCGAACGGGAGCAAGCTCCCTCGCCACAAAGGTATGGTGTCAACCCTGACAGAGCGTTTCCTGCAAATGCCGCCAAACCACCCGCCCGGATTCGAGTTTTTCAAACACCGCCGACGATCCAGGTTCCTGTGTTATTTACTATTCTTGGCCAAGATAGCCAAGGCCTTGGCCACAACTTCATCGATGTTCATATTTTTATCGTTCAGCACCGCACGCACTGCCGGGTTCTGCCATAGATCCACAGCTGGGCCAGTGGATTGCGTGCGTCTGGCGATCAGCACGTAAGCGTAAAGTTGCTGGCGTTTGGTGAAGTCCGGGTAGAGGCTCAATGTATCCACAACACTGGCCATGAGGGCACGACGCTCCACGGGGGACATGCCCTCGAACGCCTCTGGATGATTGATGTAAACGTCCGCCGAATGCAGCGCGATTTGTTCTTTGCGATGCGCCTGTTTCAAGACTTCCTGGCTGGTGATTTGGCTGAGCAGTTGGTTGTAGTGCCGATCGCCTTCAGCGATTTGTCCGGGATTCATATTTATTTTTAGTGTGGCGATCTTTTCTGCGTCATCCTGAATTCTCGCCCAAGCATAGGCGACGGGCATATTGCCCTGCTCGCTGCTCAAACTGATCAAATCTTGTCGTGAATCGAAGTCGCCATGCCGTGCGGCGCGTTCCAACCAGCGCATGCCCAAAGTCTTGTCCTGTTCCTGGTCCAACTTGCCGACGATGTAGACGTCGGACAGACCCGATTCTGCGCAGGACTCATTTTTTGATGCCGCGTAAGCCAGGTAATTGAAAGCTTCGCGATTGTTTTCCGGACTTGGCCTACTGCCAACCATACCTGCCAGAAAGCAAAGACTTCGGGTGTACTCCGGGGCGGCCATGATCATACAGTTCTTGGCCATTTGCAGTTCCTTGCTTTCGATCAGCACACGTCCTATGCCATAAAGACGTTCGTCTTCATCGTATTGCATGCTGCCTAAGCCATACAGAAGTTCGCTGTCCATGCCTGGCTTGCAGTATTGGTTGGCAACGGGCTTGGGCAATAGCTCCTGGATACTTAAGTTGGGCAGCTCTTTGTTCAGCTTCTCGTCCGGTGACAAAGCATCACAGCCAACAAGCAAGGCGACAATTGCCAATGGCAGCACATTATTGAATTTCAATGACAGTTCCCTGAGGTGCAATTGCGCAAAGGAGGGAGCCTGGATTTTCAGGAGAAGGGCGGAGGGTGAATTTCAGCCGTTCCTTGCTCCAATGTGCCAGCGCTTCCATGCGATTGAGTGCGCGCATTCTACGGGTATTGCCTCAGACAACAACCAGGCAATGAGCCATGGATGCACGGGCGCTGGCGGTTGCGTCAGCCTTGGTAAAACGTCTCCTGCAAATGCCGCCAAACCACCCGCCCGGATTCGAGTTTTTCAAACACTGCCGTCGACCGTCGATCCGAGTGCAACCCTGTCGCATCGGTCTGTTGCTCGCGATAACTCACCGTCGCGCCGCGTTCGTGCAGGGCAATTCCACACAGCTCGCTGAGTTCGATTTTGAACCCGGTCTTCTTCCCGCCCGCCATCCGAAACAACGCACGCAGTGCCTCCAGATCGAGCACTCGGCCCAACGGTGAGACCATGGAAAACTGCGTTGAAAAACGTTCCAGTAATCGCTCCAGTGCGGCTTCGTCTTCTTCCACGGCAAACCATTGTTCGATCACAATGTGGGCCTGGATCACTTCGTCAAAGTAGTCGGTGTAGTCAGTCATACGGATTTTTCCTGAATGAGAGGTGAGGTTAGCAGGGCGAGCACTTTCGTCGAGTCGTGGCGCAGGACAGCGGCTATCGGCACTAAAGTGATCAGCGCGGCGGCGAGAAAGCAGTAGTTGAAACCATCGGTGCCCAACGCGCCGAGCAACGAGCTCAACAGCGCGGCGCCGAGGCAGAAGCCGAGCTGGCGATTGATATTCCACAGCGCGCTGGAGTGACCCATTTTTTCAGGCGCTATGCCGACAAACGCCAAGGTCTGCGCGGTGATGCTACACAAGCTGCCGCCCAGGCCCATCACGGCGTAGGCAATGATCAGTAGCGAGCCGGCAGGCGGTTCGATCCGCATCAGCAACACAATACCAAGGCATTGCAAGACCATGCCTGCGATCAGCAAGGGCTTGGGGCCTATGCGGTTGAAAGTGCGTTTGCCCAGCATGATCGCCACCCCCGAGCCCGCCGCCCACGGCAACATCAACGCACCGGTTTGCGCCGCGCCGAAACCGAGGCCGTGCAGGTACAACACGGCAATCAGGTTGGTGCCGGTAAAAATGCCGGGTACACACAGGTAGATCAGCATCGCCAGGCGCAGTGACGGATTTTTGATCAGTTGCAGGTCGAGGATCGCAGCGGGTTTTCGCCAGCCGTCGCGCACGTACAACGCCGTGACCGCGGCGCTGAGGACCAGGCCAAGCAGACCGAATGCGCGAGTGTCGGGCTCGCTCAACAGGCTCAAGGCAATCAACATCAGACTAAGGCCCGAAACTGCGAGGAGTAAGCCGCGAGCATCGAGGGTCGGGCGTTCGCTCGAGGCTTGATCAGGTTTCAGCCAAAGCATGCCGAGGCTCACTGCGAGTAACGCCACCGGCACATTCAGGTAGAAAATCCAGCGCCAGGACAACTCCTCGACGATCAATCCGCCGGCCGCCGGTGACAGCGCTGGCACCATCAGCGCCACCAGCAACACCACACCGGTGAAATGCGCACGCTGGGCCGGAGGCAACTGTCGATAGGCCAACGCTTGGCCGACCGGCAGCAGCAACCCGCCACCGAGCCCTTGCAGCAATCGCCAGCCGATCAGGCTTTCAATCGATCCTGCCTGCGCCACCAATGCCGAAGCGATCCCGAACACCAGCAGCGAACCGAGGATCAACCGCCGCTCACCGAGCCGCGCCGCCAGCCACACGCTCATCGGAATGATCAGCGTCAGCCCGAGCATGTAGGCGTTGCTGATCCACGCCAGTTCGGTCACCGAAGCGTCTAATTCCCGGGCAATGTCGGGGTAGGCGATGGTGGCCACGAACATGTTCAGCAAGTCGAGGGCGAACCCCAGCAAATACACCAGCGCGACTTTCGAGCGATAGGCCATGGGCACTTTCCCTGTAATAAGACGTGCAGGGTAGGGCGCTTGCGGCGTTAGGAAAACGCTGGTTTGCCTGCTAGTTTGTCAAAATTATTTTGACAAAGGAGTGCCGCGAGCATGGTCAGCCTGGACCGTTTTGACACCTTCAAAGCCGTGGTCGAGGCCGGGTCGTTGACCGCAGCGGCCGAGACGTTGGGGCAAACCCGCGCGGTGGTGAGTTTCAACCTCAAGCGCCTGGAGGAAGAACTGGGCGTGACTTTGCTGACTCGCAGCACCCGGCAATTGGCGTTGACCGATGCCGGCGAGCGTTTTTATCGGCGCTGCTTGCGCACCCTGGACGAGGCCCAACTGGCCATCGAGGAAGCCCGTTCCGAACATTCACAGCTCAAGGGCACGCTGCGGATTACCACCACGGTGGAGTTTGCCTTGGCTCAGGTGGTGCCCGCGCTGGGTGTGTTTCGTGAGCAGCATCCGCAGTTGAACATCCATTTATCCACCTCCTCGACCCACGCCGATCTGATTTCCGAGCGTTTCGACGTGGCGATCCGATTGGGCCGGATGCTTGATTCCAACCTGCGAGCGGTGCAGTTGTCGACGTTCGATATTTTTGCGGTGGCGGCGCCGGGGTTGGTCGAGCGTTTCGGGACGGTCGATACGCTGGCGGCATTGGAGTCGTTGCCGACGTTGGGGCATGGGCGAGTGCCTGAACTGACGGTGAACGACCCGGCCGGAGTCGAGCATCTGTACCAGCCGAAACCGGGGAAAACCGCGATAGTCGCCGACAACTCGGCGACGCTGCGGGCCTTTGCGTTGTCCGGCCAGGGCGTGGCGATTCTGCCGCAGTGGCTGATTCAGGAAGATCTGGAGGCGGGGCGATTACAGCGCTTGTTGGCGGATCATCGATTCACGCAGCAGGGGGTGTATGCGTTGTACCCGGACACCCGGCATCTGCCGCTGAAGGTGCGGGCGTTTATTGATTTCATGAAGGGGTGGGGTTGAGGTTTTGTGGTGGTTGTTCTGGCCTCTTCGCGGGCAAGCCTCGCTCCTACATTTGGGATGCATTCCGCCCTGTAGGAGCGAGGCTTGCCCGCGAAGGCCTCGACTCGGTCTCAGAGCTGCCCACGCAACCCGAACCGCTTCATCAAGGTCGACTCCAGCAACCCCTTGGGCAGCAACGTTGCCAGCAGTGGCAACGCCCGGCTGCCATTACCCAGACGCAGCAGGCGCGGCGGTTTGCTCTGCTGTACAGCCTTGAGCAAATCGGCGGCAAATTCGCTGGCGGGGGTTGGTTTGTCCTGTGACGCCTTTGCCCGTGCTCGAATACCCTCGCGCAATGGAAACCACGGCGATTGTTCGGTGATCAATTGTTCGGCTTCATGCCCGGCGTTCTTGGCAAAACTGGTGTTGATGGCGCCAGGCTGGACTTCCATCACGCGGATGCCGAACGGTGCCAGTTCCATGCGCAGCGCATCGCTCAAGGCATGCACCGCGGCTTTCGAGGCGCAGTAGGCGCCAGCGAACGGCGTGACCAGCACCCCCGAAACACTGCCGATGTTCACTACCAGCCCCTTGGCCCGGCGCAATACCGGGAACAACGCCTGGGTGACGCCGACAATCGAGAACACATTGGTTTCGAACTGGCGTTGCATCGCCGGCACGCCGCCATCGAGCAGCGGTCCCATGGCGCCATAACCGGCGTTGTTGATCAGCACGTCGAGGCCGCCATGTTGCTGGTTGATGCGCTCGCCCAACTGCTGGAGTGCGGCGCCATCGTTGACGTCCAGTTGCACCGCCGTGAAACCGGCAGCCGCCAGAACGGCCACGTCTTCCGCTTTGCGGGCGCTGGCCCAGACTTCGTAACCGGCGGTTTTGAACACATCCGCCAGGGCGCGGCCGATGCCGCTGGAACAACCGGTAATCAACGCAACGGGCATGGCGCGGTCCTTGTGCAATAAGAAGTGGGGGATCAGTCGGAGAAACTACCCTGCAAACGCTCGGCGCGAAACTCCAGCGTTTGCGGGCGATAACCGGGACGCAGTGGTGGCAGCGGCAAGCAATCTTCCCAATTGGCGCCAGCCTGCAATTCGCCAGGGCCACGATAACGCGGGGCGGCGTATTGATTGTCGGCCAGGTTGACTGTGTCGCCGGGCGCGTAAGCGGCGATGCGCCAGCGCAATTCGGTGAGCGGCACGTCGTTGCCGTTGTTCATCGTCAACTGCAACGGGCGATCCGCCGGGCACTGTTCCGGCGCGTAGGTGATGCGCAATTCAAGGCGCGCCAGTTGCTTGACCTCGCGGTTGTCCAGCCAGATTACCCACGTGGCGACCAGGCCCAGACCGATGGCGGCAGCCACGGAGACCGGCAAGGCTTTGGCCGGGTAGCGCAGCAACAGGATCAGCCAGGTAATGACCAGCAGGACGCCGATGAACATGTCGCACAACCTCGGGAGGGGAGAGGGTCATCCTACCTAAGCGTGGGTGCGGTTGGCGATGGGGATTAATTTTCAGCGGTTCGTCGGGCCTCTTCGCGAGCAGGCTCGCTCCCACATTGAAACGCGGTCACCTGTGGGAGCGAGCTTGCTCGCGAAGGGGCCCTGTCAGGCAGCGAAAATCTGGACAAAAAAAAGCCCCCGCCCAACCCGCTGCGGATAGGGAAAACGCAGCGGGCTGGACGGGGGCTTCTTGTTTTACAGATCAATCACTGCGCGATGGTTTTCACCGACACGCCGCGTTCGATCGGGGTCGAGCGACCGTAGATATCTTCGAAGCGCTCGATATCGTCTTCACCCAGGTAGCTGCCCGATTGCACTTCGATGATCTCGAGTGGAATCTTGCCCGGGTTGCGCAGACGGTGGACCGAGGCGATCGGGATGTAGGTCGACTGGTTTTCGCAAAGCAGGAACACGTTCTCGTCGCAGGTCACTTCAGCCGTGCCGCTGACCACGATCCAGTGTTCGGCGCGGTGGTGGTGCATTTGCAGCGACAGGCACGCGCCCGGCTTGACCGAGATGTGCTTGACCTGGAAGCGGCCGCCCATGTCCACCGAGTCGTAGGAACCCCACGGACGATAGACTTCGCAGTGGTTCTGGGTTTCGCTGCGGCCCTGTTCGTTGAGGGTGTTGACCATCTGTTTCACGCCTTGGACCGAGTCCTTGTGGGCGATCATCATGGCGTCCTTGGTTTCGACGACCACGATGTTTTCCAGGCCAATCACCGACACCAGTTTGCCGTTGCCGTGGATCATGCAGTTTCTGCTGTCCTGGATGACCACGTCGCCTTTGGACACGTTGCCGTTGGCGTCTTTTTCATTCACTTCCCACAACGACGCCCAGCAACCGACATCGCTCCAGCCAGCGGTCAACGGTACGACGCAGGCGCGCTGGGTTTTTTCCATCACGGCGTAGTCGATGGAATTGTCCGGGCAGCAGGCGAAAGTGGCTTCGTCGAAGGTGATGGTGTCGGCATCTTGCTCGCTGCGCTCAAGGGTCAGCAGGCAGGTGTCGTAGATGTCCGGATCGTGCTTTTTCAGTTCTTCGAGGAAGCGGCTGGCGCGGAACAGGAACATGCCGCTGTTCCAGAAATAACCGCCGGACTCGACGTATTCGGTGGCGCGCTTGACGTCAGGTTTTTCGACGAAGTGCGAAACACGGCTGACGCCTTCAGGCAGCAGCGAGTCATTGGTCGACTTGATGTAGCCGTAGCCGGTTTCCGGTTTGGTGGCCGGTACGCCGAACAGCACCATCTCGCCGTTTTCGGCCGCAACGGTGGCCAGGGCCAACGCGCGTTGCAGGGCTTTCTGGTCTTCGAGGACGTGGTCGGCTGGCAGCACCAGCATCAACTCGTCGCGACCTTCATTGACCAGCATCATCGCGGTCAGGGCCACGGCCGGCGCGGTGTTGCGGCCGAACGGTTCCATCAGGATGCGCTGAACTTCGAGCTTACGATTGTTCAGTTGCTCGTTGACGATGAAGCGGTGGTCCTTGTTGCAGACCACGATCGGGGAGTCCATGCCTTCGAACACCAGGCGTTCCAGGGTTTGCTGGAACAGGGTGTGTTCGCCGGTCAAGGCCAGGAACTGTTTAGGAAACTGTTTGCGCGAAAGCGGCCAAAGACGTGAGCCGCTACCACCTGACAAGATTACCGGAATCATGTTGTTACTCCTTAAAATCGATTGGTTAGAGCTACTGCGTTCTGTCGTTTCACTCTTGTTCTTGTTCCGTATCCGGATGACACCTCGGTCCACTGTGGGAGCGGGCTTGCTCGCGAAGGCGGTGTATCAGTCGACATCATGGGTGGATGTCAGACCGCTTTCGCGAGCAAGCCCGCTCCCACATGGAAACGGGTCAATCCAGAAAAATTATTAGCGCGTCGAAACCGGACGTTTCACCCACACTGGCGACAGGCTGCTGCCTTTGCCGGTGACGTACAGCACGGCCGCTTCGCCGCGTTCCAGGGCAACCGGTTTCACGTCGCCGACTTTGGTCGCGCCGTCATACAGGGCTAGGCTGACTTTCACCGGGTTGATTTCACGCTCGCCACGACCCTTGGCCGCTACCGACGGAACCACTTCGGTCTTGCCATCGGCGGTTTTCAGGGTCAGGGCCTTGTCGCTCAGGTTCTGTACGCGAACCAGGGACTTCTGCTTGTTCTTGAACGGCGGCTCTTCGATCAGTTGTGGCGCGCCGCTGGCGTTGTTGACCAGGGTGTAATAGTGGTCGCCGGCGAGTTTGACCGGCAGGGTCTGGCTGCCGACCTTGGCGCTGTAGTCGCCGCCCGGCATGAAGCTGAAGTCGCTGCTGGCCAGTGGCGCAACATCGCTCAGGTTGGTGGTGCCGACGGTGGCGCTGACTTCAGCATTACCGGCGTTGTAGATCCGTACGAAGGACGAGCCTTTCGGTGCGGTCGGGCCATAGAGTGCGGCGTCGCCAGCGAAGGCGGACATCGACAACACGCTCATGCCTGCAACGAGTGCGACTGCTTTTAAGGAGCGAGCGGCGAGACGGCGAGGAGTAGTAGTGAAAGTCATGGTAGTACCTCTCTCTTTCAGTTTTGCGCCCGGTCGGGCGTCTCGGATTTAGTGTTTGCGGCTACGTTTTGTTGGCGCACGCCAGCTTCTTTGAGCTCTGCGACCCACTGCGGGTCGGCGTCACCGATTTCGTTGTTCACAGGCAGATAACGTTCAGGAAACTCCCAGATCAGCACTTGTGGCGGGCTGTTCTTGAAAGCATCGCTTTTCAGGTAGCTGAGCATCGGCAGAATCGGGCCGTGGCCGTCTTCGGCGTAATTGACCACGTCGCTTTTCAGCGCTTGTTTCAGCGCACCGACGAAGTTCCAGTTCGGGTTGGCGCTGTAGCTGGTGCCGATCAGGGCCACCGGCACTTCGTTGTTGGCGAACAGCGCGTCGTCAGCGGCAGGCTGGTCATCAGCCGCCACGGTGTTGCGCTTCTGCAGCGGCTCGGTGGCCGGCATCATGTTTTCGAACAGCGGGTCCAGCGGCAGGAACAGTCGCAGGTCGCCTTTGTGGGTGACTTTTTCCGCTGGGGCAGTGACGAAGTTTTGCGGTTCGCCGCTGAGCGGGGTTTTCTCGGCAATGGTCTTGGCCAGGGTTTCGGCGGCGATTTGCGCGCCTTCCGGAGTCCAGTGAGTGTCGGTGCGCAGGAACACTTGCTGACCGTCCAGCTTGGCTTTCAGCATCGGGCCGTACAGGTCGGGGGCGAGGATCTTGTCGGCTGCCACACGAGCGTGGAAGTCTTCATAGAGGTTGGCGTGAATGCTCGAAGGCTTCACTTCGCCCAGGTGTTCCGGGTACAGGCGAGTCTTGGCCGGCACGATGGCCATGACCAGTTTCACGCCTTTGGCTTTCAGTTCCTGGCGCACGCCTTCGACCAGCGCGTAGTTGCCTTGCAGGTTCAGCTCTTCGTTGACGATCGGGTTGAATTCTTCATCGCTGTACAACCACTGATCGCGACCGAGCACGACGCCCGGACGACCTTCGTTGAACAGTTTGAAATCCAGCGCGGCCCAGAGGTTGGTGCCCAGGCGCTTGATCGGGAACTCGGCGTCGTAATGCGTCTCCACGGCTTTGGTCCAACGGCCATTCAGCACCGTGGTTTCAGCGCTGGTGCTGAAGCCCAAGAAGCTGCGCGTAGACCACAGGCCCAGGACCAACAGCGTCACCAGGAATAGGGCGATGTAGAGGATGCGTAATGAGCGGGTCATGGTCAGATCCCTCAGAACTGGAAGTAAAGGAACGGCGAGAAGCTTTGCGCCGAGAGTTTGAAAATCGAGGCGATGAACAACACCAGCACCAGCGTGCGCATCAGGTAGCGCGGCCAGTCAGCGGACCAGTAGGCCGGTTGCACGGTGGCTTCAACGCCCACGGTGTAACCCGGCTGATGGATGCTGCCCGGGTTATCGCCCGGTACGGCTTTGATCATTCCAGGCGTTGCGGTGGCCGGGCCATCGGCCTCGACGTTCACCACAGGCTTGGTTTTTTCCGGCGGACGATTGGTGTAGAAATCGCGGATGCCGAAGAACGCCAGGGTCATGTAAGCCACCACCAGGGTCGCCACTTGCAGGCCGGTCAGGCTGGCCTGGTTGAGTTCCGACAACGACCATTCGCCGAAGCTGAACATCGCGCCGTACATGCGGCCGGCAACGTGCAGGTTTTCCGAGCGGAAGATCACCCAGCCCATGACGACGAGCAGGAAGGTCAGTGCCCAGCGGATCGGGTTGATGCTGCGTGGCGAGGTGTTCAGGCCCAGGGCCTTCTCGATCGCCAGCCACATGCCGTGCCATGCACCCCAGACGATGTAGGTGATGTTCGCGCCGTGCCACAGACCACCGAGCAGCATGGTCAGGAACAGGTTGCGATAGGTCATCAACGTGCCTTTGCGGTTACCGCCCAGCGTGATGTACAGGTAGTCACGCAACCAGGTGGACAGGCTGATGTGCCAGCGACGCCAGAACTCGGTGATCGACTGGCTGATGTACGGCTGCTTGAAGTTTTCCATGAAGCGGAAACCCATCATCAAGCCCAGGCCGATGGCCATGTCGCTGTAGCCGGAGAAGTCGAAATACAGTTGCGCGGTGTAGGCCAGGGCGCCAAGCCAGGCGTCACCGGTGGTCGGGGCTTGCAGGGCGAAGCAATGGTCGGCCACCACCGCGAGGGTGTCGGCGATGAACACTTTCTTGATGAAACCCTGCATGAACCGCGTGGCACCTTCGGAGAACTTGTCGAGGGTGTGGGTGCGGTTGTTGAACTGGTCGGCGAGGTCGCGGAAACGCAAGACCGGGCCGGCAATCAGGTGCGGGAAGATCGCGACGAATGCAGCAAAGTCGATCAGGTTGCGGGTCGCCGGGGTATCGCCCCGGTAGACGTCGATGATGTAGCTGATGGACTCGAAGATGTAGAACGAGATCCCGATCGGCAACAGCACGTGGGTCAGGATGAACGGCGACAGACCGACCGAAGTCATCATCGCGTTGATGCTGTCGACACCGAAGTTGGCGTACTTGAAGTAGCCGAGAATGCACAAGTCGACGGCCACGCCCAGGAGCAACCAGCGCTGGGCCGGTTTGGTCCGAACGCCTGCCGCGCCGACTTTGAGGCCGATCCAGTAGTTCCACAGCGTGACAGCGGCGAACAGCGCAAGGAAGTCGACGCGCCACCAGGCATAGAACACATAACTGGCGATCAGCAGCAGCAGGTTGCGATAGCGTATTCCGCTCAAGTAGTACATGCCGAGAAAGATCGGCAGGAACAAAAACAGGAATACGTTGGATGAAAATACCATCCCGGTCTCTCCATGTTTAACCAACAGTCAAGGGCCAACGGCCCCCCCAAACCCCCCACGAAAAAACGGGGGGTGTATTGCATTCAAACCCGCTGCGTTCCCTGTAGGAGCGAGGCTTGCCCGCGAAGGCGATGTATCAGTCGACATCCTTGGTGAATGTCAGACCGAATTCGCGGGCAAGCCTCGCTCCTACAGGTGTGGGGGCTAGCTCCCCTTGTTGCCTTTTTCATTGGCCGGGTCGTAGACCTTGGTCAAATCCCCGCCGAGGCGGAAGGTTTTGAACGGCTGCATCTTGTGCTTCTGCGCCAGCACATCCGGCGAGCAGGTGTAGAGCGTGCAGAACGGTTCAAGCCAGGCAAATTTCGAATCGACCTTGAGGTCTTTCATGTCCTGTTCCTTGCCGTTCTTCTTCTCGAATTCCTCCGGATCTTTCACACCGGACAGCACTCGATCACCCAGGCGTTTCAGCGCGCCGTTGTTTTCCTGACGCAAATCCACACCGTTGACCAACGCAAAACTGGCGATCATCGACAGCGGCGGCAGGGCGTAGTTGTGATAGGCGAGTGCGCGTTGCTGGCGCTTGAGTTCGTTCGGCAGGAAGCCATCGGCGTCAATCTGGTTGGCGCCGACTTTGTATTCCTTCACCGACCAGTCGAACAGATCGCGGCGGTTGGTGGCGATGGACGTTGCCATCACCGACCAGGCGGACCAGTACGAGTGATTGTTGGTTTTCTCGAGTGGCAGGTTGTCCCAATCGCTGACGACCTGGTCTGCCATTTTGCTGAACCAGGCTTCGATCAACTGCGACTCTTGCTGGTGATTGGCCAACGGATGCGAGTCGGAGAACTTCAGGCGAATGTACGCCGACGCCATGCTGCCCAACGCCCATTTGCGCATCGATTTGCCGGTGTGGTTGAAGTCCTTGGACATCAAGGCATCGGCCTTGGCCCAGGCCGTCAGCCAGTTGAGCGTGCATTCGAGTTGTTCCGGGCGACCGTCACGCATGTACTGCATAACGCGCTTGCTGGTGCCGCGTTCCAGTTTGGTGATGTCGGCGGTGGTGTCGCGGAAGGCTTTTTCCGATTGCACGTTCAGGGTCGAACGGGCCTTGTCGGAACCTTCGTATTTGCTGCGAAATTGCAGGGCGCCGGTGTAAGGCGTCGGCATCGCGTCACAGCCTTCGCTGTTGTCGCCGGTTTTGACTTTTTCAATCGGCGCGAAGTAGCCCTGGGGCGGACGCAGTGGCGCGGCGGCCTGGGTGGCGCCGGCGAACATCGCCAGCGTCAGCAGGGAAGGAGCGAGCAACTTTTTCAAAGTTCGGGTTTGCATGCATGTCATAAGAGGTAGCCTCATTGTCCGGCTTGAGCGGTGCGCTGCTCATTGCCGGAGAACACGTTGCGTTTGCAGATTTTCGCTTCGACTTTTTGTGGCGCGGCACCCGCTTCAGGGCCCTGGACTTCAACGGCCAGCAGGTTCTGCGTGGCCCAGTCTTCGTCCGTACGCAACTCAAAGGCAAAACGCCCGTCGGTGTCGGAGGTTTCCGGTTTTTCGATTTTGATGTCCTCGTGGCGACCGTTCATGTACCAGAGGGTGGCTTGCAGGACTTTCACCGACGCATCGGCGAACTGGATGTCGACCTGGTGACTGCCGTTTTGCAGGTTCAGGTTCTTGCTGTTGACCATTAATTCGTTTTTGCCCGGCTTCAATGTGGTGCTACCGGTCATTTGTGTTTCCTTGCCTTCGCAACCGTTGTCCAGCAGCGCCATCATCTGGCGGTAGATGGTTTCCTGGTCGAGGCGATAGAGCGGCGAGAATTCCCAGATGAGGATTTTCGGCGGCTTCTTCTGGAACTCGTCGCTGCCCAGGTACTGCAGCATCGAACCTTCCAGGCCACCGCCAGGGAATGCCACGTTGAGGATGTCGGCACCGATTGCCTCTTCGAGGAAACCGGCGAAGTTGTAGTTCTTGCCACTGTGGCTGGTGCCGACCAGGGTGATCTCCGGATTGCCGGAGTCACTGAACAGGTCGCCATCGGCCGCTTCGCCTTTTGGCTCAGTGGTGAACTGATCCATGTACTGGATCGCGTAGCTCGTGCCACAGAGTTGACCGGCCATGTTGTGTAATGTTCCGGTCTTGCCCATGCGACCCGACTTATGGCTCTCGAATTCGCGCTTCGGCACGTCGGCGAAGGCCGGCATTTTCTTGATTTGCTCACCAACGATTTTCGCTGTGCGCTGGGCGCCGTATGGCGTCCAGTGTTGGTCACCGCGGAAGTAGAAATCGTGGGCCGGCAGGGTGTCGGGCAGCGTCTCGTTGGTCAGCGGCGACAGGTCCGGCACGGTGTAGCCCATGGCGGCGAAGCGGCCGAGCATGGTCTTGTAGTTCTTCAGGGCCTTGTCGAAATCGTACTTGGCCTTGTCTTCCGGATTCAGCTTGTTGCGGTTCACCAGGCCACGGGTCGGCTGGTAGACGACCACCAGTTCCACGCCTTTGCTCTTGAACGCATCGTGCAGTTCTTTCATGCGTTTGTAGCCGGCAGGGGAGGTGTCGAACTCGGTGCGCAAGTCTTCTTGCGTACGGAACAACCAATCGCCCTGGGCCTGCACCAGCGTGGTGAAGTTCTGCTGATAGCGCGTGGTGTAATTCTTCGCGTCGTGGGCTTCCGGGCACAGGTTGCAGCACGGGTCGGCGGTGAACTTCGGCGCAGTTGCACTGGCAGTTGCATCGTCGGCACGGGCGCCAGCGCTGGCCGCGAGAATCCCGAGTGTCAGGCCCGACAGGCTGAGTAATTTGATCAAGTGTGGGTGCATAAAATTATCCTCAGTCCTGCATTTCGGTCTGGCGTTCGACAGGGTCGATCAGCACGGCTTTCTGCTGGCGTACCAGCAGGTCGAGAATTTCATCCTGGCGCTCGCCAAGAATCCCGTTGAAGCTGATGCCACTGGATTTGGTCGGCGCGAGCATGGACACGCGGTACAACTCGACGCTCAGCGGCGAGTCGATGGACAGCGGTCCGCTGCCATTGCCGGCCAGTTCGCCGCCGACCACGATCAGCGACACCTGGGCGTCGAACGGGTCGAGCTTGATGTCCCGGTCGGTGTCGCTCAGGTCCTTGATGTGCCCGTAGACACCGGTCAGGCCGTTGGCCATGGCGAGGTTTTCGTAGAGGCGAATGTTCACGCTGTTACGAATCCGGATGCCGTGGCGCTTGTTGCTGATCACTTTGTTGCCCCACAACAGGTTGTCGCCACTCTCATAGAGGGTGATGCCGTCGGTGTGGTTCTTGTAGATCTCGTTGTAGGCGATCAGGTTGTTCACGCTGTTACGGTCGATCACCAGCCCCGAGAGGTGGTTGTCGTAGCTGCGGTTGTTGAAGATGAAGCTGTCGTTGACCTCACGGGAAATGATGATCCCGTGCTTCTTCTTGGTCCCGTATACGGTGTTGTCCGCGATGATCAGGCCGTGGGAACGGTCATGCGGGTCAATGCCGTAGACGATGTTGTCTTTGTAGGTGTTGCCCTTGACCACGAAGTCGCGGGCTTCGTAGCAGTAGAAGCCGTACCACATGTCCGAGAACTCGGAACCGACGATCCAGCCAGTCGGTTCAGAACGCTTGAGCACCTTGGCCATGTTCGGCGTGTACTGGGAAATACTCACGCCGTAGGACTTACTGTTGGCGTAGCCGAAACTGGCGATCTTGCTGTTGGCGATGTAGGTCTCGGTGCCGCCCCAGGACAGCAGGAACGGACGGAATTCCTTCGGCGTCTTGAACAGCGCCGGCCCATTGTTCTTCTCGCTCCACCCGGTAATTTTGGTGTCACGCACAAACAACTGGCCGTCGTTGACCAGGAACGAGCCGGCCTCTTGGGACAGGCGCAATTCCTGGGTCTGCTTGTCGATTTCGAGGATGCCCTTGCGGCCAACCACAATCGGCAGCTTCGCCAGGAATACACCTGGCGAAGTTTCGCTGATGTACTTCGGTTCTTTCTTCGCCAGGTCTTTGAGGTTCATGTAGCCGTCGTCGACGAAGATCGCCTGCGGGATACCGTGCTGACGCACTACCCACTCGGCCATCTTGTTGTCGCCGCCGATGAAGTCCTTCAAGGCGTCTTCCTGCATCATCCGGCGCACGCTGACCTTGCCCGGTTTGGTCCGCACGATTTTCGCGGCGATGGCTTCGGCGGTGTAGCCGGAAGTATCCGGCAGCTTCGGCTTGGCCAACTCCAGCGGCGCGGTCGGCGCGCTGGTGACGGTGTAGGTCTTGGCTTGTTGCAGTCCTTTGGCCAGGGTGGCCGGCTGGCCTTTTTGTGCAGGCGCAACCGGCTCCGCGTTGGCGAAGGCGACCGAGCTGGCCAGCAGCATGGCGCCGGCCAGCAACGTGATCGAACCTCTCTTCGGATAGGTCATGTCGGGCACTCCTTTCGCGGCTCGCATCAGAAGCGCCAGATCACGTCGATAAACGCGCGGTGCATGTACGAATCGACTTCTTTGCCATAGGCATCGCCGGGCTTGAACACACCGCCACGGAAACGCACCAGGGCCGAAGGCTCATCGATCGACTGGCTCAAAGCGGCAGGCAACAGCCCTTGCTTGAAGTACTTGGTGACCACTAGGTCCATTTCCTGACCGAGGTCCTTGTTGCCATCCTGCAGCGGCAGCGAAGTGCTGGAGAGGATCGCGCCAGTGGCGTCGTCGGTGTTGTTCTCGACGGCGTTTATACCGTTGCTGCCCACCGGTTTGCTGCCGTCAACGCGCCAGAACTTGTGGTACACGAGGCTGGCGTCGTATTCGTCGTTGAGCATCCACGAGCCGAACAGGGTCGCGGTTTGCATGTTGTTCATTTCGCCACGGAAGGCTTCGCCGAAACGGTGAACCCGCGAGCGAGTACCGGTGTAGTTCGAGCGGTTGCTTTCCAGGCCGTTCTGTTCGTAATCGGCGCTGGCGCGGGCATAGGCTGCACCGACTTGCCATTGCGGATCGAGGCGCAGACGCACGCCGACATCGGTAGCCCAGCCGTTGAGGTCTTCACCGGTCTTGGCTTCGGTCGGGCGGGTGCCGTCGGCATTCAGCGCGTTGACTGTGTCGGTGTCGCCGCTCATACCGGTGATGCTGCCCCAGTAGTTGACGGTGTTGGTGTTGCGCCAGTTGTAGGCATCGCTGTCAGCGGTCAGGCCGAGCCAGCTGATGTCGCCATTCTGTTTTTTGTCCAGCGAATCGCCGGCCACACCCGGTTCCGGGTAGTCGAGCTTGCCGTCATCGTGGGTGTGATGACCGCGAATGCCGACCCAGTTGCCCGGGGTCCACTGATACGCTGCATCGGCGTAAGCGTGCAGGCGATCCTTGTCTTTTGGCGCCAGCTCTTTCAAGTCGGTGCGGTACTCGCTGAAGCGTTCGGCAACACCGGCGTTGGCACGCAACAGGGTGGTGTCGAAGGTCCAGTTCAGGGCTTCGATGTTGGTGTCGCGCCATTGGCCGTCGTCATTGCGCAGGCGTTGGCGACCGAGCTTGAGCATCTCGCCCGGGTAAGGCGTGAGGCCGCTGTAGCCGACCCAGAATTCGCGCATGGCCAAGTAGTTTTTCTTGGACTTGCGATCACCGTTGTCGGTGGCCTGGGTGCCGTCGCTGTCGGACTGTTGCAGGGTGTCGGTTTCGATGATGTCGGTGGACGTCACCGCCTGACCCATCGCATAGGCGCTCCACGCGCCGCGTTCGCCGTAGACCCATGGACGCAGGTCGAGGCCCAGGCCATTGACGTCGCCGCCCTTGGCGGTGCCGAGGTCGGCGTCGTCTTCGGACTGGCCGGTGACTTTAACTTCGAGGCCGTAGTTTTTGGCTTCGGTCATCGCGGCCAGGGTCGGACACGACCACAGCAGGGCGAATGTCAGGCCAATACCGGCCTTGACGAATGGATTCAGCTTCATAGGGTTTCCTCGCCGTCTTCTTCTTGCAGGGCATGCAAATCCAGCTTGTTCTGGCTCGAGGAACCACGAACGGCCTGTTCTTGTTTCAACAGGCGTTGGGCCTCGGCGAGCTGGGCAGGCGGCAGTTGGGCTTCGAGTGTTGTCGCAAGCTCATTGGCTTGCGGGGTGTCCTGAGCCTTGGCGAGCTGGCTGAAGACATAGGCGTTAACCGGGTTGGGCTTGGTGCCCTTGCCTTGGGAAAACAGTTGGGCGATGGCGAAGTCGGCGCTGTTCTGGCCGTTGCGCGCAGCGGTCAGCAAGTGATCCAGGGCTTTCTGCGAATAGACCTTGCCCAGGTAACCACGGCGGTAGATCTGGCCGAGGTAGTAATCGGCGGCGACTTCACGGCCGACGGCTTTCTGGAAGTGTTCTTCGGCGACCTTGGCGTCAGCCGGCACCCATTTGCCTTCGTAGTAGAGCTTGCCCAGCAACAGTTCGGCGCGGGGTTGGTCGGCGGCGCGACCGTTGTCCAGGTACTTCATCATCGTGTCGACGTCACCGAGTTCCGGGAAGTCGTAAAGCAATTGCGCCAGGCTGACCCAGGAAGCAGGGTAGCCAGGGGCGATGTCTTCGAGCAGCGACTGCGCGGTTTTCTCGTCAGTCTTGCCCAGGGTCGCATCACCGAGAACGCGAGCGACGCTGTCCACGCGTTGAGCGGAAACAGTGCCACGCGCATGGGCGGCTTGCATCTGCTTGATCAGCTCGGCGGTCTGTTCTGGCTTGGCTTGTTTCTGGTAAACCGTGGCCAGTTCGACGTAGCAGATGTCGGTGGTGTTCAACGCGGCTTTGCAGATGGATTCGACTTCGTCCAGGTGCTGGTCGTAAGTGCCTTGGGTGCGATACAGCAGCACTTGGGCCAGGCCCGCTTCCGGTTTGCCTTCGGCGCGCCATTGGCTGATCTGCTGCTGGGCGTTGATGTTCGGGAAACTGTGCGGGTATTGCAGGTACAGCATCGCCAGCGGGATCAGCGTATTGCCTTCGCCATTGGCCGAGGCTTTTTTCAACAGGCCTTCGGCTTCGTGCTGTTCGGCTTCAGTGGAACCGGGCTTGGCCACCAGCAGGCGACCGAGACGAGCCTGGGCTCGCGGCGAAACGCCGACTGCGGCGCGGTAAGTCGCCTCGGCCTGTTTCATCTGCGCCGGGTCACGGCTGTCGACCTGGATATCGGCCAGGCCCACTTGGGCCTCGCTGTAACCCAGGTCCGCCAGTTGCTGGTAGTTCTGCTGCGCCAGCGCGGTGTCGCCGCGCTTCAGGGCTTCGTTCGCCAGGCGTTGGTCGGGCAGGCCGGCGCAGCCGCTGAGGCTGACGGCAAGGGCCAGCGAGCAGAATGCAAAACCCATGTGGGAGCGGGCTTGCTCGCGAAGCAGGCGCTGCGGTGCATCAGGCAGACCGCGCTGATCCCTTCGCGAGCAAGCCCGCTCCCACAAGGTTTGCGGTGTTTTCAGGAGACTGATAATCGTCACAGGCATGTCCTCGACTTAAATACCGGCGGCCATGGCTTTGTCGATCAGCCAGTTCAAGCTCGGGCCACGATCGCTGTTCACTTCCACCGGGCGACCGGCGAAGGTGGTGTCCAGCGGCTCGTCAGGCTTGATCTGTACGCGGATGTCGGAGGACAGGTCGGCGCTTTTCAGGCTGGTGCTGCTGACGATCTTGCCGGTGCGGACCTTGTCTTCGCCGGCGATTTCGAAGGTCACTGGCGCGCCTGGACGCACGTCGGCGAACTGGCGATAAGTGAAGCGCGCGTCGATGTTGGCTTCGCTGTTACGCGGCACCAGATTGAAGATCACGTCGCCCTTGCTGGCGTACTGACCGTTGCCAACCAGTTGCTGCGCCACGGTGCAATCGCACGGCGAAGTCAGGGTGCCGGTCATTTGCTTGCCGAACAGTTCTTCAACCTTGGCCGGTTGCAACTGGTCTTCGTCCAGATGGCCCTTGAGTACGTCGAGCATGCTGGTGCTGAAGGTCGCCAGTGGCGCGCCTTTGGCGGCAATGCCGTCAGCTTTGATCAGGCTCTGCACGGTGCCGTCGCGCGGCATGGTGATGTTCATGCCCGGTACGCTGACGATGCCGGCCTGGGCGTGGCTGACGAAGTACATGCCGTACACCGACTTGAAGATGAAACCGAACGCCGCGAGGCCGACGAGGAAAATCGCGAAGCTGAACGTCACTGCACGCAGACGACCGAACGGGGTCATGCCGTGGCCGCCATCCTTGACCTTGCGCGCCTTGGTGAAGTTGTCGCGCTGCAGGGTCGCCAGCACTTCACCCATGCTGACGATGTCGCCGGACAGGTGAGAGGTGATCAGGTGACGCAGGGTCGAGATGTCTTGCGCTTCCAGGTTCTGGAACTGGCAACCGGCGCGACCGGTCTGGCGATCGAAGGAGCGGATCTGCAACTCCACGTCCATGGCCAGGCCGAGGTTATCGATGACGAATTGCAGGCGAGCCTTGTGCACGTCGCCGATCTTCAGCGGCAGCTGACCGGCGTTGAACGCCAGGCCGCCAGCAGACAGGTCGAGGACCCGGGCTTCGACCGGCGTACGGTCTGGACCGAAGAACCGCAGCTTGGCCGGGATTTTCACTCGGGCGTGTTGGCGCTGGGCTTCGGATTCGTGCACTACGTTGGCATTGACGGCGGTATTCATAGGGGCAATTTCCTGGTTAATTCAATAAGGGGGCGGTCAGACCATCATCAGCAGCACGGCGACGAAAACGCTGCCGGCGGAGAAGGTCATGGTCCGAGACGACCAGGTGTTGAACCAACGTTGAAAGCTGGCGAGATCACGGGTCAATTTGGTGTCCTGGCGAGTCCAGGATTGTTGGTCGAGGCGGAAGAACACATAGATCTTCACCAGCGCGCCGACGATCTGGTTGTAATAGAGAATCATCGGATAGGCCGGGCCGACGCGGTGACCGGAGCAGGACAACAGCAGGGTCAGAATCAGGCGGGTGATGCCGATCCACAGCAGGTAAGCGAGGATGAACGCGCCGCCGTACTTGAAGCTGGCGATGATTGCTACGGTCAGGCCGAGCAACGAAGTCCACATCGACACGCGTTGGTCGAACAGCACTACCGAGGTGAACAGGCCAAGGCGTTTCATCCCCAGGCCCAGGGCGCGGGAGTTCTGACGCAGGTTGTTGCCGTACCAGCGGAACATCAGTTTGCGGCTGGCCTTGATGAAGCTTTTTTCCGGCGGGTGTTCCACGGTGTGGATCGCCGCGTCCGGTACGTAGAAGGTGTCGTAGCCCAGGCGCATCAGGCTGAACCAGCTCGACTTGTCGTCACCGGTCAGGAACTTGAAGCGGCCCAGGCGCCAGTGTTGCAGCGAGTCGCTTTCCACGTCGGCGATGAAGTCCGGGTCGGTCACCACGGTTGCGCGAAACACCGACATCCGGCCGGTCATGGTCAGGACGCGTTTGGACAGGGCCATCGAGCACATGTTGATGTGGCGCTGGGCGAAGCGCAGTTTGTGCCACTCAGCCATGACGTAGCCGCCGCGTACTTCGCAGAACTCGTTGGTGGTCAGGCCGCCGACATTGCCGAACAGCTGGAACCACGGCACGGTCTTGAGCACGACGCCAGGGGCGAGCACGGTATCGCCATCGATCACTGCAACCACTGCGCGGTCATCCGGCAAGTGGCGGGAGATGGCGCGGAAACCGTAGGCCAGGCCATCGCGCTTGCCGGTGCCGGGAATGCGCACGAAGTCGAGCTTGACGCGGGCCGGTGGATTCATTTTGGTCCACAGGCTTTTCACCAGCTTCTCATCGGACATTTCCACGATGGAGCAGACCATGGTGGTCGGCAGGCCGCAGTCGATCGCTTCGCGAATCACCGAGGCGTAGACCTGAGCAGTGGTCAGGGCGTCGATACGGAAACTGGTGACCATCAGGTACACATGCGACGGGTCTGCCGCTTTACCCAGCTTGCGCACTTTGCGCCGCAGGTGCGGGTAGACCACGTACAGGAACAGCATGCCGCGCAGAAAGTGCGTGGCACCCATCGAGTAACGCCAGATCCCGATGAAACCGATCAGGAAAATAAAGTCCTTCGACTCGGAGTCGAATGTGGACGAAGGCAACGCCATGGCGATGCCCATCAATAAACTTAGGTAAAACAGCCAACCGGCGGCCTGTAAAAGGCCGTGCTTTAGCCTGTGCATAATCTGCATCCGTCTCTATCTCGGGCGAGCCTGTGGGGTGGCCCGATGGGGTTAAGGCAGGCGAAAAAACCAGGTCAATTCCCTCGGACCCGTAGGCGCGAGGCTTGCCCGCGAAGACGGCGTACCTGACACATCACGTCGTCTGGTTCGCCGGCAAGCCTGGCTCCTACAGAGGGCTGCTTGTTACCAGCAGATACCTTCGGTGCGATCTTTAACGCTGGTGGCCTGAGACATGAAGCCAACCAGGTCGATCACTTGCTTGCCGTGTGGAGCCTGTTCCGCCAGGGCGCGGAATTTCTCGTCACGGTTACCGAGGATGATCACGTCGGAGTTGTTGATCACATCGTCGAAGTCGGAGTTGAGCAGCGATGAAACGTGCGGGATCTTCGACTCGATGTAGTCCTTGTTCGCGCCGTGGACACGGGCGTACTCGACGTTGCTGTCGTAGATGCTCAGGTCGTAACCCTTGCCGATCAGCATTTCCGCCAGATCAACCAATGGGCTTTCGCGCAGGTCATCGGTGCCGGCCTTGAAGCTCAAGCCGAGCAGGGCGACTTTGCGTTTGTCGTGGCTGGACACGATGTCGAAGGCGTTCTGCACTTGCGACACGTTGCTGCGCATCAGCGAGTTGAGCAGCGGCGCATCGACGTCCAGGGAACCGGCACGGAAGGTCAGTGCACGCACGTCTTTCGGCAGGCAAGAGCCGCCAAACGCGAAACCTGGGCGCATGTAGTACTGCGACAGGTTCAGGGTTTTGTCCTGGCAGACCACTTCCATCACTTCACGACCATCGACGCCGACAGCCTTGGCGATGTTGCCGATCTCGTTGGCGAAGGTCACCTTGGTGGCGTGCCACACGTTGCAGG
Organism: Pseudomonas nunensis; assembly: GCF_024296925.1. Taxonomy (NCBI): domain Bacteria; kingdom Pseudomonadati; phylum Pseudomonadota; class Gammaproteobacteria; order Pseudomonadales; family Pseudomonadaceae; genus Pseudomonas; species Pseudomonas nunensis. The sequence goes on along the minus strand of NZ_CP101125.1, from coordinate 5,071,673 downwards.
TGTACTTGATCATCTCGGCGACGGCGATGTCCTTGCGGATGATCGGCGCGTCGAGTTCTTCGTACAGGGCTTGCAGCACGTCGCCGCTGGCCGTGTCGAACTCGCCGATGACGGTCATCGGTGGCAAGTCGTAGTCAGCGATCGCGGTGCTTTCACGCAGGAATTCAGGGTTGACCGCCACGCCGAAGTCGACGCCGGCTTTCTTGCCCGAGCAGTCTTCGAGAATCGGGATGACAACGTTTGCGACCGTGCCCGGCAAAACGGTGCTGCGAACCACGATGGTGTGGCGGGTGGTCTTGTCACGCAGGACAAAACCGATCTCGCGGCACACGGCTTCGATGTAGTTCAGTTCCAGGTCGCCGTTCTTCTTGCTTGGCGTACCGACGCAGATCATCGACAGGTCGGTGTCACGAATCGCTTCGGCGAAGTTGGTCGTGCCGCGCAGTTTGCCCGTCTCGATACCCTTCTGCAGAAGTTCACCCAGGCCCGGTTCAACGATTGGCGATTTGCCGGCGTTGATCATATCGATCTTGTCTTTGGCAACATCGACGCCAATGACGTCATGGCCACGTGCAGACAGGCAACCGGCACATACTGCACCGACGTAACCCAAACCAAATATGCTGATGCGCATCGCATTTACCTCTGTAATTATCAAGCCATTAAATGGCCGGAGTTAATGGTGTTCAGCGGTCGTAGTGCACTCGCAAGTGCGTGCTTACAGGCGCCACAATGCAGCGTGCAGGCAAACAAAGTTCCGAGTGACTAAATAGGTGCACTCAAGATGTGCGCAACTAGGCCTTATTATTATGTATGCCCTGTTATGCATCCTGCCCCCTGTTCAGAGGACAATCGTGCAAAGGTCATGCGCGCTCAATGTCAGGCTGAGGGCCCGTAAATCAAGCGGTTGGGTGCTCGGTTGAGCACGTTTATAGGGGCGCTGCCTTGGCCGTATAGGGGATAGTAATGGTGCGTATCTCCTGTCCTATTGGTACTGCCTGAATCAGAGGCCATTAAGCGGAAGTTCGTGTGACAACTTCGCTACATGGTTGTCGTCTCTGCGTAAGTTATTTCCTACAACCTCAAGGAAAATAGTTACCGGTGGTATGAGCGACGCATTTGGACATAGTTCCTGTCCGCCCATCGTGAATCCTGAAATTTCTTGAAATATTGAAAAAGATGGCACTGCTTTCAGATTGATAGCACTTACCGTTTGGCCCTTTATATATAGGGTAATTATCGAATTGGATGTGTATGTGCCACTACCGATAAAAATTTTCGGTGCCACTACTGAAAAAAATCATGAATGTCGAGTGAAAGAAAAGTTAGAAAGTTGGATGATGTATTTTTGGCGCCAAGAGAATGGCGAAACAGGCGGGGAATTGTCGGACGATTAAACAGTGCGCACGACCGACGGTCGTGCGCTGAATGAGTGCGTTACTCGGGAGTGTGATCGCGCAGGAATACCAAGTTGTCCGGTTTGGACTGTTCGGTACTGTAACGATAACCCTGGATATCAAACTGTTTGAGAGCGTCCGGGTCGTTGATGCGTTCTTCGATAACGAACCGGCTCATCATCCCGCGCGCTTTCTTCGCGTAGAAGCTGATGATTTTGTACTGGCCGTTCTTCAGGTCCTTGAACTCGGTATTGATGATGCGCGCGTTCAAGGCGCCGCGTTTGACCGCCGAGAAGTACTCGTTGGAGGCCAGGTTCAGCAGCACGTCGTCACCTTGATCGGCCAGCGCTTCGTTCAGCCATTCGCTGATCCGCGTGCCCCAGAAGGCGTACAGGTCCTTGCCACGGGCATTCGCCAGTTTGGTGCCCATTTCCAGCCGATAAGGCTGCATCAGGTCCAGGGGACGCAGCAGGCCATACAGACCGGAGAGCATGCGCAAATGCTGCTGGGCGTAATCGAAATCGGCTTCAGTGAAGGTTTGGGCATTCAGGCCGGTGTATACGTCACCCTTGAAGGCCAGCAGCGCCTGCTTGGCGTTTTCCGGGGTGAACGCGGGTGTCCAGCTGCCAAAACGCGCGGCGTTGAGCCCGCCGATCTTGTCGGAGACGTGCATCAACTCGCTGATCTGCGCCGGCGTGAGGTCGCGCAACTGCATGATCAGCTCCTGGGAATGGTCCAGGTATTGCGGCTGGGTGAAACGCTGGGTGGCCGGCGGTGTTTCGTAATCGAGGGTCTTGGCGGGGGAAATCACCATCAGCATGAAGTCGTCTCCTTTAATCGTGCGGCGATTCTAGGGGGTTGTTGGTGTTGACTCCAGCTATGGGTGTCATAGGTGATCGGTGGTGTCATGGAACAAGATCGCAGCCTCGCTGCGCTCGACAGCTCCTACGGACCGAGTTGGCGCGAAATCGGATTTGTAGGTGCTGTGTAGGAGCTGTCGAGTGAAACGAGGCTGCGATCTTTTAGCCCCACTGCGATATCGCGATATATAGTGCCGCGCGGGTTTTGTTATGGAGACATCCCTTTGCGTATCGTTTTTTTATTCTCGGCCTGGCTCTTGAGCTTCGGTGCCCTGGCGGCGCCCGGCGATGTCGCGACCCTTGATCGCAGCACTTGGCCGGAACAACTCACCAGCCCGACGCTGTTCGACGTCGCGTCGCGGGCCGAAATCCTCATGTTTGCCCGCGTCCTGCTGGCCAGTGAGTCCCTGGATGAAGCCAGCCTGGCACGACGCCTGGGCCTGCGCACGATCAATCTGGACGCGGTCAACAGCCTGCGCGAGCGGATGTGGCAGCGTCTGCTGACCAACTACAACTTCGCCCAGCAGAGCTGCGATCAGGACGCGTCGTTCTGTTTCCTGGTCGAAGACCTGCCGACCTTGCGCGAGCAAGCGGCCAAGTTTCAGGTCAGTGACGACAGCTTCTATATCAAGTGGTCGGAGCCGAGCCGCCTGTTCCACGCCCAGTACCTGGACGAGCAATTGCGCAAAGCCGCGCTGTTTCCGCAAACCAGCAGCGAAGTCGATCGTTTCGGCGACTATGAACGCAACGGCGACGAGATGCATGACCGCCTGTTTCTGCTGACCTTCGACAGTGCGGCCAATGCCATTCCGGACAACACCGGGTGGGTCGCCGAGTACCTGCGCAAGTCGAACATCAGCGGCACGTTCTTCGTGCTCGGCAAGGACATCCAGGCGCGTCTGGTCGAAGGATCAGTGGCCAGTCTGCAAGCGATGTATTCACAGCAATGCCTCGGTGTGCAGGGCTGGGAGTTCCGCTCCCACAGCCATTGGCAAGACTGGCAGGACTCGGTCAAACGCAGCGCCGAACTGGTGAAGAGCAAACTGCCGGAAAACTATGTGCCGCTGTTCCGCCCGCCGGACGGCCAGCGTCGTTCCGATGCGCAGGGCTTCTTTGAGTCGCAGGGTTTGCAGGTGGCGCTGTGGGACATCGATCCCCAGGACGGCGCGGGCAAGCTCAAGGGCAGCCAGAGCGCCCAGCGAGTGCTGACGCTGATGCTGTTGTGGCGTCACGGTGTGATCAATTTCAATGTGAAGCAGGACGCGGTGAAAACCTCGATGCCCTGGCTGATCGGCCAAACGGCGCAAAGCGGGATCGGTTGGGAGGACTGTCAGGTGGCGTTTCGCTGAAATACGCAAAAGCCCGCAATCATTGGGGCAGAGGGCAGGGCGGGGCGAATTTGAAAGGAATTTCGATGCAGGCGGACTTCCGACTTTAACGGCACAATGCCTGCACGCCAAGGGCTATTCGTCACTCTGAAAAATAAACTTCAAAAAAACGTCAAAGTACTTTTTTCTGTCATGGGTTTTGGAGTATTACGAAGACAGACCGCCGAAACCTGCAACACAGGTGGCGTCTTCCAAGACCCATTTGTGAGCAGTTCACTTGAGTCCCAACAGGTGAATTCGGTGGCCACTTCGAGGCGCAGCACTGTCACGGTATTGCGTCGAATGGCTCCCACAAAGGTGACCGAGTATGGATGATCACGGACGTAGTTCTTCTTCCAACCAGCCAATCCTTTATGTACTCGATACCAACGTATTGATTCACGATCCAAACGCCCTGCTTAACTTCGAAGAACACCACGTTGCGATCCCGATGACCGTGCTTGAGGAGCTGGACAAGCTCAAGAGCGGGCATCACAGCGTTGCGGCCGAATGCCGTCAGGCGATCCGCCTGATCGACAAGACCCTGGGCGATGCCAGCCCCGAGGATGTCGAACTCGGTGTGCCGATCCAGCGCGGCAAGAGTGGGCCCAAGGGTTTGCTGTCAATTCTGATGAGCAAGCGCGCTGAGCCGAACATCATTCTGCCCGAGCACCTGAACGACAACATCATCATCAACCAGTTGATCGACCTGCACGCGCGCGAACCAAAATTGCCCGTGGTGCTGGTGACCAAAGACATCAACATGCGCCTCAAGGCCCGGGCGTGCGGGATTGCGGCCGAGGATTACAGCACCGACCAACTGGTCGACGACGTTTCGCTGCTGCCTAACGGCTACCACAACATGACCGGCTCCTTCTGGGACCTCGTGAGCAAGGTCGAAACCCGTCAGGACCACGGCCGCACCTGGCACCAGGTGAAGCTGATCGACAACCTGCCGGCGGTGCACATCAACGAATTCATCATCGACGAACAAGGGTTTGTCGGCTGGATCAAGGAGATTGAAGAAGACCGTCTGCTGATTCTCGACCTGCATCAGGAGCCCCTGTTGCACCAGGAAGCCTGGGGCCTGAAACCGCGTGACATCTATCAGAGCCTGGCGCTTTACGCCTTGCTTGATCCGGACATTCACCTGGTCAACCTGTCCGGCGCGGCCGGTTCCGGTAAAACCATCCTGGCCCTGGCCGCTGCGATCGAGCAGACCATGGTCAGCAAACGCTATCGCCGCATCATCGCTACCCGCAGCGTGCAGGGCCTGGATCAGGAAATCGGCTTCCTGCCCGGCACCGAAGCGGAAAAAATGGAGCCTTGGCTGGGCGCCATCACCGACAACCTCGAAGCCTTGCACATGGATGACGAAAACACCCATGGCAGCGTCGACTACATCCTCAGCAAAGTGCCGTTGCAGTTCAAATCCCTCAACTACATCCGGGGTCGCAGCTTCCAGCAGAGCCTGATTTTGATCGATGAATGCCAGAACCTTACGCCGCACCAGATGAAAACCATCATCACCCGTGCCGGCGCCGGTTCCAAAGTGGTGTGCCTGGGCAACCTGGCGCAGATCGACACCCCTTACCTGTCCGCGACCAGCTCCGGGCTGACGTACCTGACCGAACGCTTCAAAGATTTCCCTAATGGTGTGCACATCACCCTGCAAGGGGTGCCTCGCTCGATCCTGGCCGAATACGCCGAAACGCATCTGTAACCGCATCAGACAAACCGGGCGGCCCTAAAAGCCGCCCGGTTTTTTTATGCCCCAACCAAAATCCCCTGTGGGAGCGGGCTTGCTCGCGAATACGGTGTGTCAGTCAATACGTGTGCCGACTGACACACCGCTTTCGCGAGCAAGCCCGCTCCCACATTTTTGGATCGTGGTGACCCGATAATCAAACGTGCGGAAAATTGACCCGCAGGTTTACAATCGACGCTCCTGATCAGGAGTAAACCTGTGCTGACTCATCTCGATTCCCAAGGTCGCGCCAACATGGTCGACGTCACTGAAAAAGCCGTGACGTTCCGTGAGGCGACGGCCCAAGCGCTGGTGCGCATGCTGCCCGAAACCCTGCAGATGATCGTCAGTGGCGGTCACCCAAAAGGTGATGTGTTCGCCGTGGCGCGCATTGCCGGTATCCAGGCCGCGAAGAAAACCAGCGACCTGATTCCCCTGTGCCACCCGCTGATGCTCACCGGCGTCAAAGTCGAGCTCAGTGCCGAAGGCGACGACACCGTGCGCATCGTCGCGAAGTGCAAGCTGTCCGGGCAGACCGGCGTTGAGATGGAAGCCCTGACCGCTGCCAGCGTCGCCGCGCTGACCATCTACGACATGTGCAAGGCTGTGGATCGCGGCATGACCATCGAAAGCGTGCGCTTGCTGGAGAAACTCGGCGGCAAGAGCGGGCATTTTCAGGCAGACCCGTCATGAACATTACGGTTAAGTTTTTTGCCCGCTACCGTGAAGCGCTGGGCGTGGACTCCATCAAGGTCGAAGGCAATTTCGCCACCGTGGATGACGTGCGGGCGTTGCTGGCCCAGCGCGATGGCGCTGATGTCCTGAGCGAACAGAACCTGATGTGCGCGCGCAACGAAGACCTCTGCCAGCTCGACGAGCCAGTGGTCGATGGTGATGAAGTGGCGTTCTTTCCGACCGTGACCGGGGGCTGAGCCATGGCGATTCGCGTGCAGTCCACGGCATTCGATCCAGGTGCTGAAGTCAACGCCATGCACGCTGCCAATGTCGGCGTTGGCGCGGTGGTGAGTTTTGTCGGCTACGTGCGCGACTTCAATGACGGACTCGACGTCGCCGGGATGTTTCTCGAGCATTATCCGGGCATGACCGAAAAGGCCTTGGGCAAGATCGCACTCGAGGCCGAACAGCGCTGGCCGCTGCTCAAGCTTGAAGTGCTGCACCGCATCGGCGCGCTGGAGCCGGGTGAGCCGATCGTCTTCGTCGGCGCCGCCAGCGCCCACCGCCAGGCCGCGTTCGATGCCTGCGCGTTTGTCATGGACTACCTGAAAACCCGCGCACCGTTCTGGAAGAAAGAAAACACCAGCGACGGCCCGCGTTGGGTGGAAGGGCGGGACAGTGATCATGCGGCGGCGGATCGCTGGAAGAAGTAAGTCAGCCTGTTGTTTCTTTGTTGTCCGCTCTGCCGCCTTCGCGAGCAAGCCCGCTCCCACAAGGGAAACGCATTCCCCTGTGGGAGCGGGCTTGCTCGCGAAGAGGCCCTTCGCTTCACCCAATAATCTACTGACTGAGCACCCGACCATCGGCCGGGTATGATGCCGCTTGCCCGATTGACGATTTATACATAAAAGTCCAGTATGGAATTATAAGTACAAAAAAGGCGTTCCCCACGTTTCCGTTCTTTCTTCTGTCTTGCCAAACCAACAACAACCGCGAGAAAACGAACATGAAGAAATTCCCCCTCATCACCGGTCTGGCCCTGAGCCTGTTAGCGTGCAGCTCAGCGTTCGCCGCCGATAAAACCCTGCGCATCGGCATCGAAGCAGCGTATCCGCCGTTCGCCTCCAAGACCGACAAGGGCGAGATCGTCGGTTTCGACTACGACATCGGCAATGCCCTGTGTGCGCAGATGAAGGTCAAGTGCGTCTGGGTCGAAGGTGAGTTCGATGGCCTGATTCCTTCCCTGAAAGTGAAGAAAATCGACATGGCGCTGTCGTCCATGACCATCAACGAAGACCGCAAGAAGTCGGTGGATTTTACCCACAAGTATTACTTCACCTCGTCACGCCTGGTCATGAAGCAAGGCGCGGTGGTGGATGACCAGTACGCCAGCCTCAAGGGCAAGACCATTGGCGTGCAGCGCGCCACCACCACTGACCGTTACGCCACTGAGGTTTTCGAACCGAAGGGCATCAACGTCAAGCGCTACGGCAACAACGAAGAAATCTACATGGACCTGGCCGCCGGTCGCCTCGATGCGATTTTTGCCGACACCATTCCGCTGAATGATTTCCTGTCGATGCCGCGTGGCGCCGGTTATGCGTTTGTCGGTCCGGAGCTCAAGGACCCGAAATACGTGGGCGAGGGCGCCGGGATTGCGGTGCGCAAGGGCAATACAGAGTTGGTCAGTGAGCTGAACACAGCCATTGATGGCATTCGCGCGAGTGGCGAATACCAGAAGATTTCCGACAAGTATTTCAAGTCCGACATCTACGGCGACTGATCAATCGCCTTCGCGGGCAAGCCTCGCTCCTACATGGGAATGCGTTTCCCCTGTAGGAGCGAGGCTTGCCCGCGAAGAGGCCCGATCAACCAACACACATCTAAAAGCCTAGCCCTTCAATTCCTTCAAATGCTTGTACACCGTCGCCCGCCCCATGTTCAGCACGTTGGCCACATAGTTGGAGGCGCTTTTGCCTTTGAACGCGCCTTCAGCGTGCAGCGCCAGCACCAGTTCGCGTTTGTGGTCACGGCTCAGCACATTCAGGCTCAACTGACGTTCGCGCAGCCAGGCATGCAGGAACGTGTTGATCCGCTCCTGCCAGTCATCGCGGAACAGTGAGTCCGGTTGCGGGATCAGCTTGGTCGGCGACAGGAACAGATCCAGCGCAGCCTTGGCATTCTCGAACAGCGAAATATTCAGGTTGATGCACAGCACGGCCAGCGGATGGCCGTCGCTGTCGCGCAGCACGCTGCTGAGGCTGCGAATCTTCTGACCGTCCCAATTGAGCTTTTCGTACGGTCCGATATTTCGTTCGCTGACATCGTCGCTGAGCATGTCCTCCAGCGCCGCGTCATCGCCGATTTCCCGCTTCGACAGGTTGTTGGCGATGTAGTCGATTTTTTGCGTGCGCAGATCGTGCAGCACCACCTCGGCGTGAGGAAAGAACAGTGTGGCGATGGCGTCGGCGATCGCTCGGAAGTTGTCCAGCGCCGGGTCTTTTTCAGGTGCATTCATACAGGGAGCTCCAGGCAACGTCAGCGCCCCATCAGGCAGGGCGCTGGAAGTTTGCCGCAATCGTGGCGGCACGTCACCCAAGTCCGCGCTCAAGCCAGGCGCGCCGGGGAGAGCATCGCAGCATCGAGGCCGAAACGGCTTAGTTGTTCCGGCAAGGCTTCGCCGCGAACCAGCGCAGCGCTGGCCTGGCCCATGGCCGGCGACGTCTGGATGCCATAGCCACCTTGCGCCGCGACCCAGAACAGCCCCGGCACTTGGGTATCGAAACCGGAGAGCAAATCACCGTCAGCCACGAAACTGCGCAAACCGGCCCAGGTGCGGGTCGGGCGGCGGATGGACAGGGTGGTGGCTTCTTCGATCTGGTAGATGCCCATGGCGATGTCCAGTTCTTCGGCCTGCACGTCGTGGGGTTCCACCGGGTCGGCGTTGGCAGGCGAGCCGAGGAACATGCCGGCGTCAGGCTTCATATAGAAGGATTCGTCGAGCGCCACCAGCATCGGCCAATGATGGATGTCCACGCCCTCGGGGCCGGCGAAGATGAAGGCTGCACGGCGTTTCGGTTGCAGGCCTAAAGGCGTGGCACCGGCCAGTTCGCCGATCTTGTCGGCCCAGGCGCCAGCGGCGTTGATGATCACGGGCGCGGTGAAAGTCTGTCCGTTGGTTTGCACCTGCCATTGGCCTTCGGTGTCACGGCTCAGGCTCAGCACTTCGCTGTCGGTATGGATTTCACCCTTGTTGCGCTTGATGCCACGCAGATAACCTTGGTGCAGGGCGTCGGTGTCGATGTCGCAAGCGGTCGGGTCGTAGAGCGCGCCATGGACTTTTTCCCGGCGCAGGATCGGCAGGCGCGCGCAGGCTTCTTCGGCGCTTAGCAATTGCATTTCCGGCACCGTGGCTTTGGCGCTCAGGTACTGATTGTTCAGCTCGGCCGGGTCGCCGGTGAAATCCACGGTCATCTCGCCGCGCGGGGTCAGCAGCGGGTGATCGCAGAAACCGCTGGGCGGGGCGTCGAAGAAGTCGCGGCTGGCCTGGGTCAGCGCGCGCACTTGCGGCGTGCCGTAGGCGGCGGTGAACAGCGCGGCGGAACGTCCGGTGGAGTGATAAGCCGGATGGGTTTCGCGCTCCAGCACAATGACGCGCCCGTGCTGCGACAGCCAGTAACCGGTAGAGGCGCCGGCAATCCCGCCGCCGATGATGATGAAGTCTGCCTGGCTCATGAACGTCTCCTGTGGGGCGTAAATACCAAAATGTTGAAAATCCCCTTGTGGGAGCGGGCTTGCTCGCGAATACGGTCTGACATTCACCCTTGATGTCGACTGACACACCGCTTTCGCGAGCAAGCCCGCTCCCACATGGGAATTGTGGTGTCAGGGCTGTAGGCGATAGAGGGCATTCGCCAGCGCAATGTCTTCCAGGCCCAGGCCAATAGAGCGGAAGAATACGTGGCGGTCATAACCGGGACGTTGCACTTTTTCGCTGAGCAGATCGGGCAGGTCGCCAACAATGGCGTCCTTGTCCCAGCCATGTTGTTCGACAGCGATCAGCATTTCACCTGCCGAGCCCGGGGTGGTCTGACGATAGTCGCAGAACACCTGCATGTCGTTGAGGCTCTGGGGCGGTACTTCGTGGGCCCGTGGCGCGTTGGTGCTGATCGAGGTAATGAGTGCCGGTTTGGTCAGCGTCGCTGGATCAATCACAGGCCCTGCGGACGAGGTGCAGAGCATGATCACGTCCGCGTCCTGAATCGCCGCTTCGCGACTGTCGACGAGGGTCAGGCGTGAGTCGAGGCTTGTGAGTTGGGCCAACGCTTCGGGGGCCAGTTCGCTCAGGCTTGGCGAGTACAGGCTGATGCTCTGCCACTCCCGCAGATTCTTGACGTAGTGCAAGTGCGCTTGGGCCACTTTGCCGCTGCCAATAATCGCCAGGCGCCGGGCGTTCAACGGGGCGAGGGCATCGACCGCCACAGCGGTGGTCGCGGCGGTGCGGGCGGTGGTCAGCTCGCCGGCATCACAGAGCAACAACGGCTGGCCGGTTTGCATCGACATCAACAGCGTCCACGCCGTCACCAGCGGACCTTGCTCGCGCACGATATAAGGCGAAGTCTTGACCCCATACACGCCGTCCTCAGCCAGCACACCCAAGTAGTTGATGAAGTCGCCAGCGCCCTGAGGGAACTCCACCAGTTGCTGCGCCGGTTGTACCGCTTGCCCGGCGGCCAGGTCTCGGAACAGCTTGCGCAGGATCTGCGGTACATCGACCTGTGCCAGCAACTCGCGGGCCTGAAGTTGATTGATCACGTAAGGCGTACTGGACATGTTCGGCTCCGGGCGCTGAAAGTAAACTAATTTGTCTATTATGGACATTTAGTTGTCTTGAGCAATCTCCAGACGTAAAAAAAGCGCAGTCCGTTGCCGGCTGCGCCTCTTTTTGATGCGCCTGAGTTAAGGGCGCTTGCGCTCAACCGCCCGCAGTAGATGCGTCGGTGGCGTTTCACAACTGATTTTGCGACCCAGCAGCGCCTCGATAGACGGTAGCTGGTAGGAATCGTCTTCACCGGCGAAGCTGATGGACACGCCATCGGCGCCCGCGCGACCGGTACGACCGATGCGGTGCACGTAGTCGTCCGGCACTTCCGGCAGGGTGAAGTTGATCACGTGGCTGATGCCGTCGATGTGGATACCACGACCGGCAACATCGGTAGCCACCAGCACGCGGATCTTGCCTTCGCGGAAACCTTCCAGGGTCTTGATACGCTTGTGCTGCGGCACGTCGCCGGACAGTTGCGCGGCGTTGACGCCATCGCGCACCAGGCGTTCTTCGATGCGGCGCACTTCATCCTTGCGGTTGGCGAAGACCATCACCCGCTCCCAACCATTGTCGGTGACCAGGTTGTAGAGCAGCTTGTATTTGTCGGCACCGGCCACGGCGTAGATGTGTTGCTCGACGTTTTCGCTGGCCACGTTCTGCGACTCGATCTCGACGATCGACGGGTCGGTGGTCCATTGCTTGGCGAGGTTCATCACGTCTTCGGTGAAAGTCGCGGAGAACAGCAGCGTCTGACGCTCGTTCTTCGGCGGGGTCTGGCGAATGATCTGACGCACTTGTGGGATGAAACCCATGTCGAGCATGCGGTCGGCTTCGTCCAGGACCATGACTTCGACCATGTCCAGGTGCACGTCGCCGCGCTGGTTGAAGTCCAGCAGTCGGCCCGGGGTGGCGACGAGGATGTCGCAGTGACGGGCTTCGAGGTGCTTGAGCTGCTTGTCGAAGTCCATGCCGCCGACAAATGTCATGACATTGAGGCCGGTGTACTTGGTCAGGTCGGCGGCGTCCTTGGCGATCTGCACTACCAGTTCGCGGGTCGGCGCGATGATCAGCGCCCGCGGTTCACCCATGTAGCGTTCCTTGGGCGGCGGGGTTTCCAGCAACTGGGTGATGATCGAAATCAGGAACGCGGCGGTTTTGCCGGTGCCGGTCTGGGCACGACCGATGGCGTCTTTGCCGGCCAGGGTGAAACCGAGGACTTGCGCCTGGATCGGCGTGCAGTACGGAAAGCCCAGGTCCTGGATGGCGTGCATCAGTTCAGGGGCAAGCTTGAAATCGTGGAAACGGGTTTTGCCTTCCAGCGGCTCGACGGCGAAATCTTCGAGCTTCCAGGGAATAACCGGCGCCTTTGGCTTCGGTTCGCGACGCGGTTTTGCAGGTTTCGGCGCTTCGCTGAGCGGTTGCTCGGCAGCGATTGGCTCGACAGGTAGGGCGGCCGGTGTGGTCACGGGCTCTTGTTTCGGTGCCGCTGCGGCTGCGGTCCGGCCAGGCTGACGACCGTCGGTGCGGTGGCTGGGGGTGTGAGACGGAGCGCTGGCGACTGGCGCGAGCTGCTCAGTCTCGCTTTTACCGAACATTTTTTTGAGTGCTTTGAGCACGGTCATCTCATCAATTGGTTAAGGAATGTACGCCGGCCAGTGTAATGCAAGAATCAGGCGCGGCGTAGCGGGATGATCAAAGGATAGGTATTAACGCAAGCGCTCTGCGAGCCAGGTGCCAATATCGCGAATTTCCTCGGGTAACACTTCGTGGCCCATTGGGTATTCCTGCCATGTCACGGTGACACCACGCTGCTTTAAATGCTCATAAGCGCTACGACCCATGGCGTTTTGCACAACGTCATCGTACTGGCCGTGCAGGCATAGCACAGGAATGCGCTGCTGGCTGGCGCAAAGCTCCAGTTCATCGCTGAACGTCGGTGCATAAGTAGACAGGGCAAGTACCCCGCCCAGCGCTCCCTGCCATTTCAGGAAAGCGCTGTGTAAGACCACTGCGCCACCTTGGGAAAAACCGGCGAGAAAGATGCGCGAGGCGTCTATTCCGCTGGCCTTCTGCTCTTCGATCAGCTCGATCACCATGTTCGCCGACTCGTCCAGCTGCTCGCGGCTGATGGCGCGTGCCGGGTTCATGGCCAATATGTCGTACCAGCTCGGCATCTCGTAGCCACCATTAATGGTGACCGCGCGGGTCGGCGCCTGGGGCAGGACGAAGCGGGTGGTCAGCAGGGTTTCCTGTAGCGCTTCGGCCACCGGCAGAAAGTCATAGCGATCGGCGCCCAGGCCGTGCAGCCAGATAACGCAGGCGTCTACGGGCTTGCCGGGCTGAAGAATCAAGGGCTGGGTCATGTCTGCTCCAATTTTGTGCGTGCGCTCTCATTGAGTGCGTGATCCGAGTGCGCGTCAGGTTGATCAGTTAAGAAGATGTCGCAAGGCTACAAGTTTTGCTATTGACCTGTCGCTGAATCGCTTTAGCGGGCGACGTGGTACGGGCTTTGCTATGGGGAAACCTGTGCAACCAATCTCGCGCCTGGCGGTAACACTATCAGTGTACTGCTGACGACGGGATAGCAAAGAATCCGGTGATGGATGTTCGCCAGTGGCCGTTACGGGCTTAGCGAACGTGAAAGGGCTACAGCCCGTTCGGCCGATTGGTGAGAAGTGAGTTGTCCATGATGTGGATTTTCTCCTACTAGACTCATAGCTAAGGTCCTACGTCGGTTGACCCCAAAAAAAGCCAACACGGGTCAACAACGCCTCAAAAGGGTGCGACGGGACTCTCGCTCCGACACAACAAGAGCAAAACTGGAGGTTTGAATGAAAATGTTGAAATCCACCCTGGCTATCGTGACTGCAGCCGCAGTGCTCGGTGTCAGTGGGTTCGCTCAGGCGGGTGCAACCCTGGATGCAGTGCAGAAAAAAGGTTTCATTCAGTGCGGCGTGAGTGACGGTCTGCCGGGTTTCTCGGTTCCGGACTCCACCGGCAAGATCCTCGGGATCGACGCTGACGTCTGCCGCGCTGTGGCAGCCGCTGTGTTCGGCGACGCTACCAAGGTCAAGTTCAGCCAGTTGAACGCCAAGGAGCGTTTCACCGCGCTGCAGTCTGGCGAAATCGACATTCTTTCGCGTAACACCACCATGACCAGTTCCCGTGACGCGGGCATGGGCCTGAAATTCCCTGGCTTCATTACTTACTACGACGGCGTTGGCTTCCTGGCCAACAGCAAGCTGGGCGTGAAAAGTGCCAAGGAACTGGACGGTGCAACCATCTGCATTCAAGCCGGTACCACCACCGAGCTGAACGTTTCCGACTACTTCCGCGCCAACAACCTGAAATACACCCCGATCACTTTCGACACCTCCGATGAAAGCGCCAAGTCGCTGGAATCCGGTCGTTGCGACGTGCTGACCTCCGACAAATCGCAACTGTACGCACAACGCAGCAAGCTGGCTTCGCCAAAAGACTACGTGGTTCTGCCAGAAACCATCTCCAAAGAACCACTGGGTCCAGTCGTACGTAACGGCGACGACGAGTGGCTGGCGATCGTTCGCTGGGTTGGCTACGCACTGCTGAACACCGAAGAAGCCGGTATCTCTTCGAAAAACGTTCTGGCTGAAGCCAAGTCCACCAAGAACCCGGACGTTGCCCGTATGTTGGGTGCTGACGGCGAATACGGCAAAGATCTGAAACTGCCTAAGGATTGGGTCGTCAAGATCGTTTCCCAAGTCGGTAACTACGGCGAAATCTTCGAGAAAAACCTCGGCAAAGGCACTCCGCTGGAAATCGACCGTGGCTTGAACGCCCTGTGGACCAACGGCGGCATTCAATACGCACCACCAGTGCGCTGATGGTTCTGTCACCCGGTGGGCCAACCACCGGGTGATGTTCTGTTCCATTATTTCCGGGGCACTTCATGCAAAAATCAATCGGCGCACCAAAGCAGAGGCTCAGCCTCAGCGATCCGAAAGTGCGTGCGTGGCTATTTCAGATCATCACGATTGTCGCGGTCGTCGCGATGGGCTGGTATCTGTTCGACAATACGCAAACCAACCTGCAACACCGGGGCATTACCTCCGGCTTCAGTTTTCTGGATCGCAGTGCCGGGTTCGGCATCGCTCAACACCTGATCGACTACACCGAATCGGACACGTATGCCCGGGTGTTTGTCATCGGTCTGCTCAACACCCTGCTGGTAACTGTCATCGGCGTGGTCCTGGCGACCATCCTCGGCTTCATCGTCGGCGTGGCACGGCTGTCGCCGAACTGGATCATCAGCAAGCTGGCGACGGTTTACGTGGAAGTCTTCCGTAATATTCCGCCGCTGCTGCAAATCCTGTTCTGGTACTTCGCGGTGTTCCTGACCATGCCTGGGCCGCGTGCCAGCCATAACTTCGGCGACACCTTCTTCGTCAGCAGCCGTGGCCTGAACATGCCGGCCGCGCAAATGGCGGACGGGTTCTGGGCGTTCGTGGTCAGTGTCGTGGTGGCCATCGTCGCTATCGTGCTGATGGCTCGCTGGGCCAACAAACGCTT
Source organism: Pseudomonas nunensis (assembly GCF_024296925.1). NCBI lineage: Bacteria > Pseudomonadati > Pseudomonadota > Gammaproteobacteria > Pseudomonadales > Pseudomonadaceae > Pseudomonas > Pseudomonas nunensis. Next base: position 5,056,254 of record NZ_CP101125.1, on the reverse strand, counting down.
CGAAGCGACCGGCGTACCGTTCCACAAGTTCTGGGTCGGCCTGGCGCTGTTCCTGGTGATCCCGGCGCTGTGCGCGCTGGTCTTCGGTGCTCCGCTGCACTGGGAACTGCCGAAGCTGCAAGGCTTCAACTTTGTCGGTGGCTGGGTACTGATCCCGGAACTGCTGGCGTTGACCCTGGCCCTGACCGTGTACACCGCGGCGTTTATCGCCGAGATCGTGCGTTCGGGCATCAAGTCGGTCAGCCACGGCCAGACCGAAGCGGCGCGCTCCCTGGGGCTGCGCAACGGTCCGACCCTGCGCAAGGTGATCATCCCGCAAGCCCTGCGCGTGATCATCCCGCCACTGACCAGCCAATACCTGAACCTGGCGAAGAACTCCTCGCTGGCGGCCGGTATCGGTTATCCGGAAATGGTCTCGTTGTTTGCCGGTACGGTGCTGAACCAGACCGGGCAGGCGATCGAGGTGATTGCGATCACCATGAGCGTGTACCTGGCGATCAGTATCAGCATTTCCCTGCTGATGAACTGGTACAACAAGCGCATTGCGCTGATCGAGCGGTAAGGAAAAGCGCATGAGTACTCATACTTTCAAGCCTGACATGCCTCCACCGAGCAGTAGCATCGGTGTCGTGGCATGGATGCGCGCCAACATGTTCTCCAGCTGGATCAACACGCTGCTGACCCTGTTCGCGTTCTACCTGATCTACCTGGTGGTTCCGCCGCTGCTGCATTGGGCGATCCTGGACGCCAACTGGGTCGGCACCACCCGCGCCGACTGCACCAAGGAAGGCGCCTGCTGGGTGTTCATCCAGCAGCGTTTCGGCCAGTTCATGTACGGCTACTACCCGCCGGAACTGCGCTGGCGTGTGGACCTGACCGTGTGGCTGGCGGTCATTGGCGTGGCACCGTTGTTCATCTCGCGTTTCCACCGTAAAGCGGTGTACGGGCTGAGCTTCCTGGTGGCCTACCCGATCATTGCCTACTTCCTGTTGCATGGCGGCATCTTCGGCATGACCAACGTGGCGACCAGCCAATGGGGCGGCCTGATGCTGACCCTGGTGATCGCCACCGTCGGTATTGCCGGTGCGTTGCCGCTGGGGATCGTCCTGGCGCTGGGTCGTCGTTCCAACATGCCGGCGATTCGGGTGGTCTGCGTGACCTTCATCGAATTCTGGCGCGGCGTGCCGTTGATCACGGTGCTGTTCATGTCCTCGGTGATGCTGCCGTTGTTCCTGCCTGAAGGCATGAACTTCGACAAACTGCTGCGGGCCCTGATCGGCGTGATCCTGTTCCAGTCCGCCTACGTGGCCGAAGTGGTGCGCGGTGGTCTGCAAGCGATCCCTAAAGGTCAGTACGAAGCGGCCGCAGCGATGGGCCTCGGTTACTGGCGCAGCATGGGCCTGGTGATTCTGCCGCAAGCCCTGAAGCTGGTGATTCCTGGCATCGTCAACACCTTCATTGCGCTGTTCAAGGACACCAGCCTGGTGATCATCATCGGCCTGTTCGACCTGCTCAACAGCGTCAAGCAAGCCGCCGCCGACCCGAAATGGTTGGGCATGGCGACCGAAGGCTACGTGTTCGCGGCCCTGGTGTTCTGGATTTTCTGTTTTGGTATGTCCCGCTACTCCATGCATTTGGAACGTAAGCTGGACACTGGCCACAAGCGTTAGGAGTTAAGTGATGAGCGAAGCGATCAAACAGCCTGTGAGCCCTGAAGGCATTATTCAGATGCAGGGTGTAAACAAGTGGTACGGCCAGTTCCACGTGTTGAAAGACATCAACCTGAACGTCAAGCAGGGCGAGCGTATCGTCCTGTGCGGCCCGTCGGGTTCCGGCAAATCCACCACCATCCGTTGCCTTAATCGCCTGGAAGAACACCAGCAGGGTCGCATCGTGGTCGATGGCGTGGAACTGACCAACGACCTCAAGCAGATCGAAGCGATCCGCCGTGAAGTCGGCATGGTGTTCCAGCACTTCAACCTGTTCCCGCACCTGACCATCCTGCAGAACTGCACGTTGGCGCCGATGTGGGTGCGCAAGATGCCGAAACGCAAGGCCGAAGAAATCGCCATGCACTACCTGGAACGCGTACGCATTCCGGAGCAGGCGCATAAATTCCCGGGGCAACTGTCCGGCGGTCAGCAACAGCGTGTGGCGATTGCCCGTGCGCTGTGCATGAAACCGAAAATCATGCTGTTCGACGAACCGACTTCGGCACTCGACCCTGAGATGGTGAAAGAGGTGTTGGACACCATGATCGGCCTGGCCGAAGACGGCATGACCATGCTTTGCGTAACCCACGAAATGGGCTTCGCTCGTACCGTGGCGAATCGCGTGATCTTCATGGACAAAGGGGAGATTGTTGAGCAGGCAGCGCCGAACGACTTCTTCGATAATCCGCAGAATGATCGGACCAAGTTGTTCTTGAGCCAGATTTTGCATTGATCGAAGTCAGGCAGTGAAATAAACCCGGACTGAGCTCCGGGTTTGTTTTGTCTGGTGTTTAGGGTCAGGACGCCAACACCGTTTCCTGTTCCGGAAAGCGTGCGGCCAGTAGCCGTTTCAAGTCAGTGCCTTCGTTCATCGCTTGTATTTCAACCAGCAAGTGAGGATGACGATCCAGCAAGCGCATCAGCGTAAACAACGCTTGAGGCGGTTGCAGTTCGCCGCGCTCGTATCGTGAAAACGCGTTGTGCCCAGCGCCGGAAAGCAGTTTCACCGCTTCCTTTTGCGTGAGGTGCAGTTTGCGTCGGATGCGTTTCATCTCGGTGCCCATGATCTGAAAACAATCTTTGAGCAATTTGTCGCCAACGTCGGAGTAGCGCTCGGCGCTGTCGGTATCGTTATCAAAAATGATTTCACTGCAGACCTTGCACTCCCAGCCGGCTATATCGTGCACCCATCGTGAAACGTTCTTGTAGTCGACACTGAGACTGCGACCTTCGAAATGTTGCATTGCGTCGTGAGCGCCACAACTCATGCATTGCCGCGTGTTCATACTTGTTTCTCCTTGAAAGAGATCACAGGGGGCCCTCCGTTGGAGCAGTAGGTCACTTTGATGTAGAGCTCCATGTCGTGAAAGTTTGTGTGGTAGACGTCTTGCCAGTTTCGGTGATCGGTGTAGCACGTCATCGACTTGTAGAGCATCCGGCGCTCCAGCGAACAAATGACTGACTCCATATCTCGCAGGGCCAATCCCATTCGCTTGCCGGAACTCAATGCGACGTGTGTAAACGCTTTGGCTCCTTGCCTGCGGACCTCATCCTTAATGACGGACAAGGCGTAGTGGGGCGTGTTCTTTTCCATAAGAAGCGGTAAACCCTATCCCTGAAATTACCCTTAAAGGGTAATTTTGACCAATCGAAAATCCCTCTGAATGTTGCTGCTTTGACGGTAGGCGGTTGCCGTCCTACACGGAGCTGACTAACATGTCAGAAAATTCATCCTATGATTGGATGAAAGGGCGAATCCTATGTCAGACATTTCTCCACTCGTTAAGCGATCCCTGGTCGATCAGGCCCTGGACCAGTTGCGCCTGCGCATTACCCGAGGCGTCTGGACCGTTGGCCAGCGTTTACCCACCGAGCCCGAGCTGTCCGCCGAGCTGGGCATCAGCCGCAACACCGTGCGTGAAGCCATGCGCGTGTTGGCGTTTTCCGGGTTGATCGAGATCCGCCAGGGCGACGGCAGTTACCTGCGGGCGGTGATCGATCCGCTCGACACCATGAAAGCCTTGTCGCAATGCACGCATGAACAGGCCCGGGAAACCCGGCACATTCTGGAAGTCGAGGCCATTGGCCTGGCTGCCTTGCGCCGCACTGATGAAGACTTGGTCGCATTGCGCGAAGCCTTGGGCGTCAGCGGCAGTCATTACCATGGCGATCTCGATAGCTACATCGCCTGCGACCTGGTGTTCCACCGCCGTCTGGTGGACGCCGCGCACAACCCGACCCTCAGCGAGCTGTATCGCTATTTCTCCAGCATCGTCGGCGCGCAATTGCGCCAGAGCCTGAACATTTTCCCGCGACGCCAAGAGGTGTTCGATCTGCATATCGAACTGCTGGATGCCGTCGAGCAACGCGACCCGGAACGGGCCAAAGCCCTGTCGAGGCAGTTGATCAATGAACCTTGAAACCGAGAATTCCATGCCTGCCAATCCCAGCAACCTCCCACAACCCAAGCGCACGTCGGAGCTCGAAGAGCTGCTGATCGATGCCGAGGCCGATGACGAACAGGTCCAGCAAAGTCACCCGATTCTGCGCCGGCCATGGCTGTTGCTGCTGGGGCTGATCCTGGTGGCGCTGAACCTGCGTCCGGCGCTGTCGAGCATGGCGCCGATGCTCAGCGAGGTGTCGAAGACCCTCGGTTTATCGGCGGCTGAAGCCGGTTTGCTGACCACGTTGCCGGTGCTCTGCCTAGGCTTGTTCGCGCCACTGGCGCCGCTCCTGGCCCGGCGCTTTGGCGCTGAGCGCGTGGTGCTGGGGATTTTGCTGGTGTTGGCTGGCGGGATCATCCTGCGCAGTTCCTTCGGTGAAATCGGCCTGTTTGCCGGCAGTGTGTTGGCCGGGGCCAGCATCGGTGTGATTGGCGTGTTGCTGCCCGGCATCGTCAAACGCGACTTCCCGAAACAGGCCGGCACCATGACCGGCGTCTACACCATGGCCCTGTGCCTGGGCGCGGCGATGGCGGCGGGGGCGACCGTGCCGTTGAGTGAACATTTCGACAAGAGCTGGGTGCTGGGTCTGGGTTTCTGGGCGGTGCCGGCAGTGGTCGCGGCGATTTTCTGGTTGCCGCAAGTGGGGCAGAAACACGGCTCGCATAACGTCGCCTATCGGGTTCGCGGCCTGTTGCGCGATCCATTGGCTTGGCAAGTGACGCTTTATATGGGCCTGCAATCGTCCCTGGCCTACATCGTGTTCGGCTGGTTGCCGTCGATCCTGATCGGCCGTGGACTGACGCCGACCCAGGCAGGTCTCGTACTTTCGGGCTCGGTAATCATCCAGTTGGCCAGTTCGTTGGCTGCGCCGTGGCTTGCAACGCGCGGTAAAGACCAGCGACTGGCGATTGTCATCGTGATGTTGCTGACCCTCGGCGGCTTGTTCGGCTGTCTCTACGCGCCGATCGAAGGTCTGTGGGGCTGGGCAATCCTGCTGGGCCTGGGGCAGGGCGGCACGTTCAGTCTGGCGCTGACCCTGATCGTGTTGCGCTCGCGGGATTCCCACGTGGCCGCCAACCTGTCGAGCATGGCCCAGGGTTTCGGTTACACACTGGCGTCCATGGGGCCGTTTGCCGTCGGCATCGTCCACGACTTGACCGGCGGCTGGAATGCGCTGGGCTGGATCTTCGGCATCATCGGTCTCGGCGCGATCATCGCCGGCCTCGGCGCCGGGCGTTCGCTGTACGTTCAGGTGAACAGCGAAAAAGTCTGATTTACGCACTGCTGGCATTCGGCCCACGAATGCCAGTGGTCTTGTGAGTATTTGCAGACTATCGTGCAGGCAATCTTTTGTAGCCATTTTGATAATGCAGGGAGCCTGCCCATGAGCGATGCCCACAACGCCTTGATCACCCGTTTCTACCAGGCCTTCCAGCGGCTGGATGCCGAGGCGATGGCCGCTTGCTACACCGACGATGTGGTGTTCAGTGATCCGGCGTTCGGTGAGTTGCGCGGCCGCGATGCCGGTGACATGTGGCGCATGCTCACGACCCGTGCGAAAGACTTTTCCCTGACCTTCGATAACGTGCGCAGCGATGAGCGTACGGGCGGCGCCCATTGGGTGGCGACGTATCTGTTCAGCCAGACCGGCAACACCGTGGTCAACGACATCCAGGCGCGCTTTGTGTTTCGCGATGGCAAGATTTGCGAGCACCACGACAGCTTCGACCTGTGGCGTTGGTCGCGTCAGGCGCTGGGCACCAAAGGCCTGTTGTTGGGCTGGACGCCGCTGGTGCGCAACGCCGTTCGCGCCCAGGCCTTGAAGGGGCTGAAGGCATTCCAGGCCAGTCGCTGATAAGATCGCGGCTTGTTTCCTTTCAAGCCTTGATCGTCACGTGAACACCCTGAGCGAATCTCCCGTCCTTGCCGTCGAACTGATGCCTGCCAGCAAACCCTGGTTCGTCTACCTCGTTCGCGCGGCCAATGGTTCGCTCTACTGCGGGATCAGCGACGATCCGGTGCGCCGCTTTGCCAAGCACCAAAGCGGCAAGGGCGCGCGGTTTTTCCTTTCCAGCCCGGCCATGGCGCTGGTCTACACCGAACTCTGTCGCGATAAAAGCGAAGCGCTGCGCCAGGAACGGTTGATCAAGAAGCTCAAGAAAAGCGCCAAGGAATGCCTGGTGCTGACTTATCAATCTGACTGATAAGTTCCCATCAGGCGCAGCCGTAGGCCGCCCGCCGATTGCGCGCTAAGCTGCCAGCTCCTTATCCGAGCGGCGGAGCCGAGCATGTCAGAGCTGATTCTTCACAACTACCCGACTTCCCCCTTCGCCGAAAAGGCCCGCCTGCTGCTGGGTTTCAAAGGGCTGTCGTGGCGCTCGGTGAAGATCTCGCCGGTGATGCCGAAACCTGACCTGACCGCGCTGACCGGTGGCTATCGCAAGACGCCGGTGTTGCAGATCGGTGCCGATATTTATTGCGATACCGCATTGATCGCCCGGCGTCTGGAACAGGAAAAAGCCTTGCCGGCGTTTTTCCCGGAAGGTCAGGAAATGATCGCCGCGACCTTCGCCACGTGGGTCGATTCGGTGGTTTTCCAACATGCGGTGAGCCTGGTGTTCCAGCCGGAATCAGTCGCGGTGCGCTTCGGCAAGTTGCCGCCGGAAGCGATCAAGGCCTTCCTGGCCGATCGCGCCGGGTTGTTCAGCGGTGGCAGTGCGAGGAAGTTGTCGGCGGAACAGGCGCTGCACCAGTGGCCGACGATCATGGGACGCCTGGAATTGCAGCTTCAGCGTGAGCAGGGTGATTTTCTGTTCGGCGAGCCATCGATTGCCGATTTTTCACTGGCGCATTGTTTGTGGTTTCTCAAGGCCACACCTGTCACTGCGCCATTGGTTGATGCGTATCCGGCGGTGTCGGCGTGGTTCGGGCGGGTGATGGGGTTTGGTCATGGCGCGTTCAGCGAGATGACGGCCGAGGAGGCACTGGAGGTGTCGCGCAATGCCACGCCCTCTGCGTTGCCGGATGAAGCGTTCGACGAGCCTAACGGCTTTGAGGCGGGCCAGCAGGTGGTGATTGCGGCGACCGATTATGGCTGTGATCCGGTGGTCGGTGAGCTGGTGTTTGCGGGACGTGAGGAATTGATTTTGCGGCGCGAAGATGAGCGTGCGGGTGTGGTGCATGTGCACTTTCCGCGGTTTGGGTTCCGTATCGAAAAACGCTGATCTTCAAATGTGGGAGCGGGCTTGCTCGCGAAGGCGGCGTATCAGTCGATATAAATGTTGCCTGACACACCGCTTTCGCGAGCAAGCCCGCTCCCACAGTAGTTATTTCAGTGCGGCAAGGATTTCGTCGGGGTCATAGCCGCGAATCAACGTCCCGTTCACATCGATCAACGGTATCCCACGCCCGCCTAGCGCTTCATAGGCCTTGCGCGCCACGGCATCCTTCTCGATATCGAATTCCTTGTACGGAATGCCTTTCTGGTCGAGAAAGCGCCGTGTCAGCTTGCAGTAGCCACACCAGTCGGTGGCGTAGAGCACGACATTGGCCTTGGCCTGGGTCTGCTCGGACACCACTTGCGCCGGGTGGAGGTAGCGCTCGATCTTGCCCCAGTTCTGGTAAACCACGACCACCAGCAGGATCAGCAGGAATTTCTTCAGGATGCCGTTGAGCATCAGTTGCGTCGCTTGAGCTGGTCGGTGAGTTGGGTCGGCAAGCCCTTGATGATCAGCGTGCCGGCTTCTTCGTCGTATTCGATCTTCGAGCCCAGCAGGTGCGCTTCAAAGCTGATGGACAGCCCTTCGGCGCGCCCGGTGAAGCGACGGAACTGGTTGAGGGTGCGCTTATCCGCCGGAATCTCCGGGGACAGGCCGTAATCCTTGTTGCGGATGTGATCGTAGAACGCCTTCGGGCGTTCTTCGTCGATCAACTCCGAGAGTTCTTCCAGGCCCATCGGCTCGCCGAGTTTGGCCTGGCTGCTGGCGTAATCCACCAGGGTCTTGGTCTTCTCGCGGGCGGATTCTTCCGGCAAATCTTCGCTTTCAACGAAATCGCTGAAGGCCTTGAGCAAAGTGCGGGTTTCGCCGGGGCCGTCGACACCTTCCTGGCAGCCGATGAAGTCGCGGAAATACTCCGAAACCTTTTTCCCGTTCTTGCCTTTGATAAACGAAATGTACTGCTTGGACTGCTTGTTGTTCTGCCACTCGGACACGTTGATCCGCGCCGCGAGGTGCAACTGGCCGAGGTCCAGGTGGCGCGAGGCTGTCACGTCCAGCTCCTCCGTCACGGCAACCCCTTCACTGTGGTGCAGGAGGGCGATGGCCAGGTAATCGGTCATGCCCTGCTGGTAATGCGCGAACAGCACGTGGCCGCCCACAGAGAGATTCGACTCTTCCATCAGCTTTTGCAGGTGTTCCACCGCCACACGGCTGAACGCCGTGAAATCCTTGCCGCCGTCGAGGTATTCCTTCAGCCAGCCGCTGAACGGATGCGCCCCGGACTCGGCATGGAAGAAACCCCAGGCCTTGCCTTGTTTGGCGTTGTAGCTCTCGTTGAGGTCGGCGAGCATGTTCTCGATGGCCGTGGACTCCGCCAGTTCGGAGTCGCGAGCGTGAAGAACCGCAGGTGTGCCGTCGGGTTTTTTGTCGATCAGGTGGACGATGCAATGACGGATCGGCATGGGCTTCTCGGCTGATTGAAGAGAGGAGGGCGTGCTCCCCCAAAAAGTGCCAAGTGTACCGCAACCACTGGTTTTGGCGCGGCTCGAAGGGTAAATCCCGAGTTCAGAACGGCCCTTATGCAGTTTTTTCCAGGTTTAGAGCAATAAAGCTGACCAAATGGGTAGCTAGAGGCGGATATTTCCCCGTCTCTGTGCTAGTTTTGCCCGGTCTTACGCGAAGTCACTGCGTTAAGCGTGCATTCAGCATTTGTCAGGTCGAACCAAACCCTGATTTCGGTATCTATTACCCCGACTCGTCGCGGTTATGGCCGAGGGTGCCAGATCCAGAAGATCGGGCTCGATGGCTGACACTGCACTCTGCAATCCATATGAATTTGATAGGGAAGGAACACTACATGGCTCTTACTAAAGACCAACTGATCGCCGACATCGCTGAAGCTATCGACGCGCCAAAAACCACCGCGCGTAACGCTCTGGACCAACTGGGCCAAATCGTTGCCGATCAGCTGGAAAACGGCGGCGAAATCACTCTGCCAGGTATCGGCAAACTGAAAGTGACCGAGCGTCCTGCCCGTACCGGCCGTAACCCTTCGACTGGCGCTGCCATCGAAATCGCTGCCAAGAAAGTTATCAAGCTGGTTGTGGCCAAAGGCCTGACCGACGCTGTTAACAAGTAAGACGCAGTAACAAAAAGCCGTGCTCCGGAGCAATCCGGGCACGGCTTTTTTGTGTCTGTGATTTGGTCTTTCAGGCACCTCGAAACCAATGTGGGAGCGGGCTTGCTCGCGAAAGCGGTGTATCAGTCACCATTTAAGTTGACTGGGACACTGCATTCGCGAGCAAGCCCGCTCCCACATTTTTTGATCTGTATCTATCAGTTACTTGCGAGCCCAACGTTCACGCCACACTTGCTGTTCTGACTTGGTCTGGAAGGTCCAAGCTACGAAGCGGCTTTGCTTCTGCCCCTGGGACATTTCCACGACCTGGCTTTCCAGCACGCCAGCCTTTTTCAGCGCAGTCTGGATCGCCGGCAAGTTCGAGGCTTTCGACACCAGGGTGCTGAACCACAGCACTTTGTGCTGGAAGTGCGCGCTCTCGGCGATCAGTTGCGTCACAAAGCGAGCTTCGCCGCCTTCACACCACAATTCCGCCGATTGCCCGCCAAAGTTCAGCACTGGCAGTTTGCGTTTCGGGTCGGCACGGCCCAAGGCGCGCCATTTACGCTCGCTGCCCTTGGTCGCTTCATCCATCGAAGCGTGGAACGGCGGGTTGCACATGGTCAGGTCAAAGCGTTCGCCCGGCTCCAGCAGGCCCAACAGAATGTGCTTGGGGTTGCTCTGCTGGCGCAACTGGATGGCCTTGTTCAGCCCGTTGGACTGGACGATGGCTTTGGCGGCGGCCACGGCAGTCGGATCGATTTCCGAACCGAGGAAGTGCCAGCGGTAGTCGCTGTAGCCGATTAGCGGATAAACGCAGTTGGCGCCCATGCCGATGTCGAGCACCTTGACCGGTGCGCCGCGCGGGATTTCGCCATCGTTGACGCTGGCCAGCAGGTCAGCCAGGAAGTGCACGTAGTCGGCACGCCCCGGAACTGGCGGGCAGAGGTAATCAGCCGGAATGTCCCAGTGAGCCACGCCGTAGAACGATTTGAGCAACGCCCGGTTGAACACCCGCACCGCGTCGGGGCTGGCGAAGTCGATGCTTTCCTTGCCGTACGGGTTGAGGATCACAAACTTCGCCAGTTCCGGCGTGCTCTTGATCAGCTCCGGGAAGTCGTAGCGACCCTGGTGGCGGTTGCGCGGGTGCAGGCTGGCCTTCGGACGTGGTTCCACGGCTTTGGCCGGGGTGGCGGAGTCAGGCTTCTTGCGCGCAGGGCGGGGTGTGCGGGGGGCGTTCATGGGTGTGATCGATTCGGGTATGGCTGAAAGTGGGGGGCATTGTCCCACATTAGCTCCCCGATGACGCATATCCCCCGTAGGAGCTGTCGAGTGAAACGAGGCTGCGATCTTTTGACTTTGCTTTTTAAAAACAAAATCAAAAGATCGCAGCCTCGTTTCACTCGACAGCTCCTACAGGACGGGACAGTGGCACAAAAAAAGGGAGGCCATCTGGCCTCCCTTTTTCATTGCGATGTGCCGTTACAGACTGGCAATCCGCGCATGCTGCTCGGCCAACTTGCCCAAAGCCTGTTCAGCTTCAGCCAGTTTGGCGCGTTCCTTGTCGATGACTTCGGCCGGGGCCTTGTCAACGAAACCGGCGTTCGACAGCTTGCCGCCAACGCGCTGGACTTCACCCTGCAGACGCAGGATTTCCTTGTCCAGACGAGCCAGTTCGGCATCTTTATCGATCAGACCGGCCATCGGCACCAGCACTTCCATCTCGCCAACCAGCGCGGTGGCGGACAGCGGTGCTTCTTGGCCAGCGGCCAACACGGTGATCGACTCCAGACGCGCCAGCTTCTTCAGCAGCGCTTCGTTCTCGGTGAGACGACGCTGGTCTTCGGCGCTGACGTTTTTCAGGAACAGGTTCAGCGGTTTGCCTGGGCCTATGTTCATCTCGGCGCGAATGTTGCGCGTGCCGAGCATCAGCGTCTTCAGCCACTCGATGTCATCTTCGGCGCCCTGATCGATGCGCGCTTCATTGGCCACTGGCCAAGGTTGCAGCATGATCGTCTTGCCTTCGATACCGGCCAGCGGCGCGATACGCTGCCAGATTTCTTCGGTGATGAACGGCATGAACGGGTGCGCCAGGCGCAATGCGACTTCCAGCACCCGAACCAGCGTGCGGCGAGTGCCGCGCTGACGTTCAACCGGCGCGTTTTCGTCCCACAGCACAGGCTTGGACAGTTCCAGGTACCAGTCGCAATACTGGTTCCAGATGAACTCGTACAAGGCTTGCGCCGCCAGGTCGAAACGGAACTGGTCGAGTTGACGGGTGACTTCGGCTTCAGTGCGTTGCAGTTGCGAGATGATCCAGCGATCCGCCAGCGACAGCTCGTAGGCTTCGCCGTTCTGGCCGCAGTCTTCGCCCTTGTCCAGAACGTAACGCGCGGCGTTCCAGATCTTGTTGCAGAAGTTGCGATAGCCTTCGACGCGGCCCATGTCGAACTTGATGTCGCGACCGGTGGACGCCAGCGAGCAGAAGGTAAAGCGCAGGGCGTCGGTGCCATAGCTGGCGATACCGTCGGCGAACTCGTCGCGGGTCTGCTTCTCGATCTTCTTCGCCAGTTTCGGCTGCATCATGCCGGAGGTGCGTTTCTGCACCAATTCTTCCAGCTCGATGCCGTCGATGATGTCCAGTGGGTCCAGGACGTTGCCCTTGGACTTGGACATCTTCTGGCCTTGGCCATCACGCACCAGACCGTGTACGTACACGGTCTTGAACGGAACCTGCGGCGTGCCGTCTTCGTTCTTCACCAAATGCATGGTGAGCATGATCATCCGGGCGACCCAGAAGAAAATGATGTCGAAACCGGTCACCAGCACGTCGGTGGAGTGGAATTTCTTCAGGAATTCGGTCTGCTCAGGCCAGCCCAGGGTGGAGAACGTCCACAGACCCGAACTGAACCAGGTGTCGAGAACGTCGTTGTCCTGTTGCAGCGCAACGTCCGGGCCGAGGTTGTGCTTGGCGCGCACTTCGGCTTCGTCGCGACCGACGTAGACTTTGCCCGACTCGTCGTACCAGGCCGGAATCCGGTGGCCCCACCACAACTGACGGCTAATGCACCAATCCTGGATGTCGCGCATCCACGAGAAGTACATGTTTTCGTACTGTTTCGGCACGAACTGGATACGGCCGTCTTCAACGGCTGCAATCGCAGGCTCGGCCAATGGCTTGGTCGATACGTACCACTGGTCGGTCAGCCACGGCTCGATGATGGTGCCGGAGCGATCGCCCTTCGGCACTTTCAGGCCGTGATCGTCAACGCTGACCAGCAGGCCGGCAGCATCGAATGCAGCAACGATTTGCTTGCGTGCTTCGAAACGGTCGAGACCGGCGTATTCGGCCGGGATCTTGCCGTCGATGCTTTCGTTCAGCGTGCCGTCGAGGTTGAACACCTGACAGGCCGGCAATACGGCGGCATTTTTGTCGAAGATGTTCAGCAGCGGCAGGTTGTGGCGCTTGCCGACTTCGTAGTCGTTGAAATCGTGGGCCGGGGTGATTTTCACGCAGCCGGTGCCGAATTCAGGATCGCAATAATCGTCGGCGATGATCGGAATGCGGCGGCCGACCAGCGGCAGCTCGACGAATTTGCCGATCAGGGCTTTGTAGCGTTCATCGTTCGGGTTAACGGCCACGGCGGCGTCGCCGAGCATGGTTTCCGGGCGAGTGGTCGCGACGATCAGGTAATCGTTGCCTTCAGCGGTCTTGGCGCCGTCGGCCAGCGGGTACTTCAGGTTCCACAGGAAACCTTTCTCGTCGTGGTTTTCCACTTCGAGGTCGGAAATCGCCGTGTGCAACTTGGTGTCCCAGTTCACCAAGCGCTTGCCGCGGTAGATCAAGCCGTCTTCATGCAGGCGCACGAAGGCTTCTTTCACCGATTCCGACAGGCCGTCGTCCATGGTGAAGCGCTCGCGGCTCCAGTCGACGGAGGAGCCGAGGCGGCGGATTTGACGGCTGATGTTGCCGCCGGACTGATCCTTCCATTCCCAGATTTTCTCGAGGAATTTCTCGCGGCCCAGGTCGTGACGACTCTGGCCCTGGGCTTCAAGTTGGCGTTCCACCAGCATTTGCGTGGCGATACCGGCGTGGTCGGTGCCCGGCTGCCACAGGGTGTTGCGACCCTGCATGCGGCGGAAACGGATCAGGGCGTCCATGATCGCGTTGTTGAAGCCGTGACCCATGTGCAGGCTGCCGGTGACGTTCGGCGGCGGGATCATGATGGTGTAGGACTCGCCCGCGCCTTGCGGGGCGAAGTAGTTCTCGGACTCCCAGGTGTTGTACCAGGAAGTTTCAATGGCGTGCGGCTGGTAGGTCTTATCCATGCGCGGCGGGACCCTATTGGCATCAATTCAGGAAAAGCCGACGAGTATAGCGGGGCATGGGGCCGAGGGCGAGCAGGGCCAGACCGGGCACACATCAAATGTGGGAGCGGGCTTGCTCGCGAAGAGGGCGTGTCAGTCACCATTTAAGTCGACTGATATACCGCTTTCGCGAGCAAGCCCGCTCCCACAGGGATTTATTCGTACTGACTGAGTAACCGTTCCATCCGCGCATCAAGGCGACGCTTGATCTCGGTTTCGATGTGCGGGGCGAAGTCGTCGATCACGTCTTGCATGATCAGTTGCGCGGCGGCGCGCAGTTCGCTGTCCAGGTGCAGCAGGGCGTCGGGGCCCTTGCTGGCGGCCGCTGCCGGTTGGACGGCAGGGGCGTGAGGCGGATCGACGGCGTCAGGCGTGGCGCCTGCCGTTTCGAACAGCATCGGAATCTGTTCTTGTTCGTCTTCATTGACCGTGTCGGTCAGCAATGGCGGTTGCAGGTTGTCATCACCGAGCAGTTGGCGGATCGACTCAAGGTCATCCAGCAGGTGCGCGGACTTTTGTGGCGGTTTTGGAGTGTCCATCGGAATGCTCAGAGTCGCTGTAAACGGTGATCTTGCAGAGGATAGCCCTGTTCGCGGTAGAAACGGAAACTCTCCCGCGCAGCCGCCCGGATCGTCGGATCTTCCACCACCACTTCCGCCACCCGGGCGAATTTGTTGGCGAAGGCCGGGACTTTCAGGTCCAGATTGACCAGCAGGTCCTGATGCGGACCGCAGTCATCACCCAGGCCCAGGACAATCAAGCTATCCGGTTCGCTTTCGGCGGGACCGTGGGGCACGAAACTTTCACCCTTGAACGCCCACAGCCGCGCATCGAGGTCCTCACGCTGGGCGACATCGCTGCAATGCAGGTAGATGCGGTGGCCCATGCGCCAGGCTTTTTCGGTGAGCTTGCAGGCAAAGTCCAGCCGCGCTGACGGATCGGCGCTGGGCAGGATATAGAAGTCGACTTTGGTCATTGCGGTTCCTGAGCCATGAGCGGCGTTGCCCGAAAGCAACGCCGCCCAGGGTCATCGGTTTCAGGCTTTGGCGCGGTCCAGCAGATATTGGGTCAGCAATGGAACCGGACGGCCAGTGGCGCCCTTGTCCTTGCCGCCGCTGGTCCAGGCAGTGCCGGCGATGTCCAGGTGCGCCCAGTTCAGGTTCTTGGTGAAGCGCGACAGGAAGCAGGCAGCGGTGATGGTCCCGGCTTTCGGGCCGCCGATGTTGGCGATGTCGGCGAACGGACTGTCCAGCTGTTCCTGGTACTCATCGAACAGCGGCAGTTGCCAGGCGCGATCGTCAGCCGATTGGCCGGCGCTCAGCAGTTGGCCAATCAGTTCGTCGTTGTTGCCCAGCAGGCCGGAGGTGTGAGCGCCCAGAGCAACTACGCAAGCGCCGGTCAGGGTCGCGATGTCGATCACGGCCTGCGGCTTGAAGCGCTCGGAGTAGGTCAGGGCATCGCACAGCACCAGACGGCCTTCGGCGTCGGTGTTGAGGATTTCCACGGTCTGGCCGCTCATGGTGGTGACGATGTCGCCAGGGCGCGAAGCGTTGCCGCTCGGCATGTTCTCGGCGCAAGCCAGGATGCACACCAGGTTGATCGGCAGTTTCAGTTCGAGCACGGCACGCAGGGTGCCGAACACGCTGGCGGCGCCGCCCATGTCGTACTTCATTTCATCCATGCCGGCGCCCGGTTTCAGGCTGATGCCGCCGGTGTCGAACGTGATGCCCTTGCCGACCAGTGCGTACGGCTTCTCGGATTTCTTGCCGCCGTTGTATTGCATGACGATCAGGCGCGGTGGCTGGGCGCTGCCCTGGCCCACGGCGTAGAACGAGCCCATGCCCAGGTCCTTGATCTTCTTCTCATCGAGGACTTCGACTTTCAGGCTTTTGAATTCCTTGCCCAGGTTCTTGGCTTGTTCGCCGAGGAACGTCGGGTGGCAGATGTTCGGCGGCAGGTTGCCCAGGTCACGGGTAAACGCCATGCCGTTGGCGATTGCGGTGGCGTGGGCCACGGCGCGCTCGACTTCTGCTTGTGCAGCCTTGATGGTCACCAGGGTGACTTTCTTCAGGGCGCGAGGTTCGGCTTTCTGGCTCTTGAACTGGTCGAAAGTGTATTCGCCGTCCACCAGGGTTTCGGCCAGCAGGCGGGTCTTGCCGTAGCTGTCGCGACCTTTGACCACGACTTCGTCCAGCGCCAGTACGGCATCGCTGCCGCCCAGGCCTTTGAGCGTGTTGAGGATACCAGCGATGATTTTACGGAACGGGCGGTCGCCCAGCTCTTCATCCTTGCCCACGCCCACCAGCAACACGCGGTCGGCCTTGAGGTTCGGCAGGCTGTGCAGCAACAGGCTCTGACCGACTTTGCCGGCCAGGTCGCCGCGCTTCAGTACGGCGCTGATGGCGCCACCGCTCAGTTCGTCGAGTTGTTTGGCGACGGCACCGAGTTTGCGGCCTTCGCCGACGGCGACCACCAGAGTGGCGGTTTTCAACGTTTCTGGGCTAACGCTTTTTACAACCAGTTCCATGTCCGGGTCCCTGAATTAATGGTCAACACGCGGCGTTCGACAGTGTGCGCAAACGCCTGCTTATATAGATGTAAAGACGCAGGTCACGGCCCGCGACAAAGGCCGCAGTTTGAACCTCGCTACCAGCGCCTGACAACCCTCGGTTGTACGATCTTCGGTGCTTTGGGCACGTGCTTGAGCTTGCGCAGTGACAGGCGCACCCAATCACAGGATAATGCGCCATCTTTTTCGGCGGCCCTGCCTTGCGGGCCGGCTGATACGTTTGTTTGTTTGGCCGCCTTAGCCTGACAACCCTGGAGTGTCTGGTTTGATCGTCTTCCGTTATCTATCCCGCGAAGTCCTGTTGACCTTGAGCGCCGTCAGCGCCGTGCTGCTGGTCATCATCATGAGCGGTCGCTTCATCAAATACCTCGCGCAGGCGGCTTCGGGCCAACTGGATCCGGGTTCTTTGTTCCTGATCATGGGCTTTCGCCTGCCGGGCTTCCTGCAGTTGATCCTGCCATTGGGCCTGTTCCTCGGGATCCTGTTGTCGTATGGCCGGTTGTACCTGGAAAGCGAAATGACCGTGCTGTCGGCCACCGGCATGAGCCAGCAGCGTCTGTTTCGTATCACCCTGTTTCCGGCCACCCTGGTGGCGCTGGTGGTTGCGTGGCTGAGCCTGAGCCTGGCGCCACAAGGGGCCAATCAGTTCCAGTTGCTGCTGAACAAGCAGGACGCCCTGACCGAATTCGATACTCTGGAGCCCGGTCGCTTCCAGGCATTGCGCGACGGTACGCGGGTGACCTACACCGAAACCCTGACCGATGACCGCGTCAATCTGGGTGGCGTGTTCATTTCGCAAAAGAATATTTCGTCCGACCAGAAGGATCGCGGGATTTCCGTGTTGGTGGCCCAAAAGGGCCGTCAGGAAATCCGCCCTGACGGCAACCGCTACCTGATTCTCGACAATGGCTACCGCTACGACGGTAATCCGGGGCAGGCCGACTACCGGAAGATCAAGTACGACGAGTACGGCGTTTTGCTGCCCAAGCCTGACGTCAGTGACGAAGTGACCGACCGTGATGCCATGCCCACCAGCTCCCTGGTGGGCAGTGATGACATCCGCTCAAGCACCGAGCTGCAATGGCGCCTGTCCCTGCCGTTGCTGGTCTTCATCGTGACCCTGATGGCGGTGCCGCTGTCGCGCGTCAACCCGCGCCAGGGCCGTTTCCTCAAGCTGTTGCCGGCGATTCTTCTTTATATGGCTTACCTGACCATCCTGATTGCCGCTCGCGGCGCCCTCGAGAAGGGCAAGATCCCGGCTGCGCTGGGCCTGTGGTGGGTGCACGGGATCTTCCTGGTTATTGGCCTGGGCTTGCTCTACTGGGAGCCGATGCGCTTGAAACTGGCGAGTCGCCGCGATGCGCTGGAGGTGGCTCGTGGTTAAGCTCGATCGCTACATTGGTAGCAGCGTATTTGTCGCGATCCTGGCGGTGCTGGGGATTATTCTCGGTCTGGCGACACTGTTTGCCTTCATCGATGAAATGGGCGACGCCAGCGACACCTACACCTTGATTGATGTCCTGAGCTACGTGCTGCTCACCGCACCACGGCGTCTTTACGACATGTTGCCGATGGCGGCGCTGATCGGTTGCCTGATCGGCCTCGGCAGCCTGGCCAGCAACAGCGAACTGACCATCATGCGCGCCGCTGGCGTGTCGATCGGTCGGATTGTCTGGGCGGTCATGAAGCCGATGCTGATCCTGATGGTTGTCGGTGTGCTGATTGGCGAGTACGTGGCGCCGGCCACCGAAGTCACCGCCCAGGCCAACCGTTCGCTGGCCCAGGGCAGTGGTGATGCGCAAAGCGCCAAACACGGCCTGTGGCACCGCCAGGGTGACGAGTTCATTCACGTCAACTCCGTGCAGCCTAATGGCCTGTTGTATGGCGTGACCCGTTACCACTTCGACAAAGAGCGCCACATGCTGTCGGCGAGCTTCGCCAAGCGCGCGGAGTTCGACAAGGATCACTGGCAACTGAGCGAAGTGACGACCACGCTGTTCCATGAAAAGAATACTGAAGTGGTCAACACGCCGGTCGAGCGCTGGGAAGTGGCCTTGAGCCCGCAGTTGCTGAGCACCGTGGTAATGGCGCCAGAGTCGCTGTCGATCAGCGGCTTGTGGGGCTACATCCATTACCTGGCTGACCAGGGTCTGGCCAACGGTCGCTACTGGCTGGCATTTTGGGTCAAGGTGTTGCAACCGCTGGTGACCGCCGCGTTGGTGCTGATGGCGATTTCCTTCATCTTCGGTCCGTTGCGTTCGGTGACCCTGGGTCAGCGGGTGTTTACCGGTGTGTTGGTGGGCTTCACCTTCCGTATCGTCCAGGATTTGCTCGGGCCTTCGAGCCTGGTGTTCGGTTTCTCGCCGCTGTTTGCGGTGCTGGTGCCGGCCGGGGTCTGTGCCTTGGCCGGGGTCTGGTTGTTGCGTCGGGCCGGTTGATTCCGGGGTTTTCCTGACCTTGCCGCTCGTAAAAAACGCCCTTGTCGCAAGACCGGGGCGTTTTTGTATTAGCCGTCTGACCTGCGAACGTGACGCTTGCGCCGTGGATCAGGTACAATTCCCGGCTATTTTTCGGCGGGCTATGCCTGCAGCCTTTTTGAGTGTTGATCCGTGAGTGATTTGAGTCATATCCGCAATTTCTCCATCATCGCCCACATTGACCATGGCAAGTCGACGCTGGCCGATCGCTTCATCCAGATGTGCGGCGGCCTTGCCGAGCGCGAAATGGAAGCCCAAGTGCTGGACTCCATGGACCTGGAACGTGAACGCGGGATCACCATCAAGGCCCACAGCGTCACCCTTTATTACACCGCTCGCGATGGCATCAAGTACCAGCTGAACTTCATTGACACCCCGGGCCACGTTGACTTCACCTATGAAGTCAGCCGGTCGCTGGCGGCCTGTGAAGGTGCATTGCTGGTGGTCGATGCCGGTCAGGGCGTTGAAGCGCAGTCGGTTGCCAACTGCTACACGGCGATCGAGCAGGGCCTGGAAGTCATGCCGGTCCTGAACAAGATCGACCTGCCACAGGCTGATCCGGACCGCGTCAAAGAAGAAATCGAAAAAATCATCGGCATCGACGCCACCGATGCGGTCGAGTGCAGCGCCAAGACTGGCCTGGGCGTCGACGAAGTACTCGAGCGCCTGGTTCACACCATTCCTGCGCCGACCGGCAACTACGAAGATCCGCTGCAAGCGTTGATCATCGACTCCTGGTTCGACAACTACCTGGGCGTTGTTTCCCTGGTACGTGTGCGCCACGGTCGCGTGCGTAAGGGCGACAAGATCCTGGTCAAGTCCACCGGCAAGATCCACCTGGTGGACAGCGTCGGTGTCTTCAACCCGAAACACACCGCCACCGTTGACCTGAAGGCCGGCGAAGTGGGCTTCATCATCGCCGGTATCAAGGACATCCACGGTGCACCGGTTGGTGACACCCTGACCTTGAGCTCCACTCCCGACGTTGACGTGCTGCCCGGCTTCAAACGCATTCAGCCGCAGGTTTACGCCGGTCTGTTCCCGGTCAGCTCCGACGACTTCGAAGATTTCCGTGAAGCCCTGCAAAAGCTCACCCTCAACGATTCGTCGCTGCAGTACACCCCGGAAAGCTCCGACGCACTGGGCTTCGGCTTCCGTTGCGGGTTCCTCGGCATGCTGCACATGGAAATCATCCAGGAGCGCCTCGAGCGCGAGTACGACCTGGACCTGATCACCACGGCGCCGACGGTTATTTTCGAGCTGTTGCTGAAAACCGGTGAAACGATTTACGTCGATAACCCGTCGAAGCTTCCAGACCTGTCCTCGATCGAAGACATGCGTGAACCGATCGTGCGGGCCAATATTCTTGTGCCGCAAGAGCACTTGGGCAACGTCATTACCCTGTGCATCGAGAAGCGTGGCGTGCAGCACGACATGCTGTTCCTCGGGTCTCAGGTCCAGGTGACCTACGATATTCCGATGAACGAAGTGGTCCTGGACTTCTTCGACCGTCTGAAGTCCACCAGTCGCGGCTATGCTTCGCTGGACTACCATTTCGATCGTTATCAATCAGCTAATCTGGTGAAACTGGATGTGCTGATCAACGGTGACAAGGTCGACGCCCTGGCGCTGATCGTGCACAAGGATAACGCGCACTACAAAGGTCGCCAGTTGACCGAGAAGATGAAAGAACTGATTCCGCGCCAGATGTTCGACGTCGCGATCCAGGCCGCCATTGGCGGGCAGATCATTGCGCGGACCTCCGTCAAGGCTCTCAGAAAGAACGTATTGGCCAAATGCTACGGCGGTGACGTTAGCCGTAAGAAAAAACTGCTGGAAAAGCAAAAGGCCGGTAAGAAACGCATGAAGCAAGTCGGTAACGTGGAAATTCCACAAGAAGCCTTCCTTGCAGTGCTCAGGTTGGATAGTTAGGTCCTATGTCACTAAATTTCCCGCTGTTGCTGGTCATCGCCGTGTTCGTCTGCGGCCTGTTGGCGTTGCTCGATCTGGTTTTCCTGGCGCCGCGTCGGCGTGCCGCCATTGCCTCCTATCAGGGCAGCGTCAGCCAGCCTGATGGGGTGGTGGTCGAGAAACTGAACAAAGAGCCGCTGCTGGTTGAATACGGCAAGTCGTTCTTCCCGGTGTTGTTCATCGTGCTGGTGCTGCGTTCGTTCCTTGTGGAACCGTTCCAGATTCCTTCCGGCTCGATGAAACCGACCCTGGACGTTGGCGATTTCATCCTGGTGAACAAGTTTTCCTATGGGATCCGCTTGCCGGTGATGGACAAGAAAGTCATCGAAGTCGGTGATCCGCAACGCGGCGATGTGATGGTGTTCCGCTATCCGAGTGATCCGAACGTCAACTACATCAAGCGTGTAGTGGGCCTGCCGGGTGACCAAATTCGCTACACCGCCGACAAGCGCCTGTTCGTCAACGGCGAGTCGATCGCCGAGCAACTGGTCGGCTCCGAGCCGGGCACGTTGGGCAGCGCCGAGCTCTACAAGGAAAAACTCGGCGCGGCCGAGCACTTGATCCGCAAGGAAATGAGCCGCTACCGCGCAACGCCGGACCATACCTGGACCGTGCCTGCCGGGCACTACTTCATGATGGGCGACAACCGCGACAACTCCAACGACAGTCGCTACTGGGATGATCCAACGATTCCCAAGGATCTGCTGGGCATGGTTCCCGACAAGAATATCGTCGGCAAGGCCTTCGCAGTCTGGATGAGCTGGCCGGAACCTAAACTCAGTCACCTGCCGAATTTCTCGCGGGTTGGCCTGATCAAGTAATCACACACGGCGCTGTTGAACACAGCGCCGAATGCATTTCTGGAGTCGCCACAATCGACCCCGAAGGCATGAAGCCAATGATATTCAGGACGTTATTTTTGAACACAGCGTTAATTGTCCCAAGCCTGCGCCGCATCAAGGCGATGGCGGTGGAATCCAACCACGAACTCAGCGTGGGTAAACCGTGAGCGTCTCCTTAAGTCGTCTAGAGCGTCAGCTCGGCTACACCTTCAAGGATCAGGAACTGATGGTCCTGGCCCTGACTCACCGCAGCTTTGCCGGGCGCAACAACGAACGCCTGGAATTCCTCGGTGATGCCATCCTCAACTTCGTTGCCGGCGAGGCGTTGTTCGATCGCTTCCCGCTGGCCCGCGAAGGCCAGTTGTCGCGTTTGCGCGCACGCCTGGTGAAAGGTGAGACCCTGGCCGTACTGGCCCGTGGTTTTGATCTGGGCGATTACCTGCGTCTGGGTTCCGGTGAATTGAAGAGTGGCGGTTTCCGTCGCGAGTCGATTCTGGCCGATGCCCTGGAAGCGTTGATTGGTGCGATCTACCTGGATGCCGGCATGGACATGGCGCGCGAACGCGTGCTGGCCTGGCTGACCGGGGAGTTCGAGGGCCTGACCCTGGTCGACACCAACAAAGATCCGAAAACCCGCCTGCAGGAATTCCTGCAGTCCCGGGGCTGTGAGCTGCCACGTTACGAAGTGGTGGATATCCAGGGTGAACCGCATTGCCGAGTCTTCTTCGTCGAATGCGAAATCACCTTATTGAATGAAAAAAGCCGAGGTCAGGGTGTGAGTCGTCGTATTGCCGAACAGGTAGCGGCCGCCGCAGCACTGATTGCCCTGGGTGTGGAGAATGGCAATGACTGATACAACCGCAACACGCTGTGGCTATGTTGCCATCGTCGGCCGTCCCAACGTGGGCAAGTCCACGCTGCTGAACCACATCCTGGGTCAGAAACTGGCGATCACCTCGCGCAAACCGCAAACCACCCGTCACAACATGCTGGGCATCAAGACCGAAGGCGCCATCCAGGCCGTCTACGTCGATACCCCGGGCATGCACAAAGGTGGCGAGAAAGCCCTGAACCGCTACATGAACAAGACCGCTTCGGCGGCGTTGAAAGACGTCGACGTGGTGATCTTCGTGGTTGACCGTACCAAGTGGACCGACGAAGACCAGATGGTCCTCGAGCGCGTCCAGTACGTCACCGGTCCTTTGATCGTGGCGCTGAACAAGACTGACCGCATCGAAGACAAAGCCGAGCTGATGCCACACCTGAGCTGGTTGCAGGAACAGCTGCCGAACGCGCAGATCATGCCGATCTCGGCCCAGCACGGGCACAACCTCGAAGCACTGGAGCGCGTGATCGCTGGTTACCTGCCGGAGAACGAGCACTTTTTCCCGGAAGACCAGATCACCGACCGCAGCAGCCGTTTCCTCGCCGCTGAACTGGTGCGCGAAAAAATCATGCGCCAGATGGGCGCCGAGCTGCCGTACCAGATCACCGTCGAAATCGAAGAGTTCAAGCAGCAGGGTAAAACCCTGCACATCCATGCCTTGATCCTCGTCGAACGTGACGGCCAGAAGAAGATCATCATTGGCGACAAGGGCGAGCGCATCAAGCGTATCGGCACCGAGGCGCGCAAGGACATGGAGCTGCTGTTCGACTCCAAGATCATGCTCAACCTCTGGGTGAAAGTGAAAGGCGGCTGGTCCGACGACGAACGCGCCCTGCGTTCGCTGGGGTATGGCGACCTGTAACACCCGGTTCCAGCTATACCAGTGAACCCCTGTGGGAGCGGGCTTGCTCGCGAAGACGATGTAACATTCAGCATTGATGTTGACTGTCACACCACTTTCGCGAGCAAGCCCGCTCCCACATTTGGTTTTGGGTTGTTTGTAAAAACTGCGTTCCGCCATTGAGAGCTCCATGTCCCAGCCAATCGGCCAACTCGCCTACGTGCTCCACAGCCGCGCCTACCGTGAAACCAGTGCGCTGTTGGATTTCCTCACGCCGCAAGGTCGGCTGCGGGCGGTGTTGCGCAGTGCGCGGGGCAAGGCCGGGACACTGGCGCGGCCGTTTGTGCCGCTGGAAGTCGAATTCCGTGGGCGGGGTGAGCTGAAGAATGTCGGGCGCATGGAAAGCTCGGGGACTTCTACATGGCTTATCGGCGAGGCGCTGTTCAGCGGTCTCTACCTCAATGAACTGCTGATTCGCCTGTTGCCGGCTGAAGATCCGCACCCCGGCGTGTTCGATCACTACGCCGCGACCCTGCTTGCGTTGGCTGAAGGTCGTCCGCTGGAACCGTTGCTGCGCTCCTTCGAATGGCGACTGCTGGACGATCTCGGCTACGGCTTCGCGCTGAACACCGACATCAACGGTGAGCCCATCGCCCCAGACGGGCTCTATCGTTTGCAGGTGGATGCGGGTCTGGAGCGCGTCTACCTGCTGCAACCCGGTCTGTTCAACGGCACCGAGTTGCTGGCCATGGCCGAGGCCGATTGGTCGGCCCCTGGCGCGCTATCGGCCGCTAAGCGTCTGATGCGTCAGGCGTTGGCCGTGCATCTGGGCGGTCGGCCGCTGGTTTCCCGAGAGTTGTTTCGAAAGCCGTAAAATCCCCGTGTATGCTGTGCACCGAATTTCCTCTTCTTCAGGAGCGCTTCCGTGACCACCAGCAATCGCATTCTTCTTGGCGTGAACATCGACCACGTTGCCACCCTGCGCCAGGCCCGGGGCACGCGTTACCCGGATCCGGTCAAGGCAGCACTGGACGCGGAAGAGGCGGGCGCTGACGGCATCACCGTGCACCTGCGCGAAGACCGCCGACACATCCAGGAGCGCGACGTGCTGCTGCTCAAGGATGTGCTGCAAACCCGCATGAACTTCGAAATGGGCGTCACCGAAGAAATGATGGCGTTCGCCGAACGCATCCGCCCGGCGCACATTTGCCTGGTGCCGGAAACCCGCCAGGAACTGACCACCGAAGGTGGCCTGGACGTGGCCGGGCAGGAAGCGCGGATCAAGGCCGCGGTGGAGCGCCTGTCGAAGATCGGTTGCGAAGTGTCGCTGTTTATCGATGCCGATGAGCGGCAGATCGCGGCGTCCAAACGTGTGGGCGCGCCGGCCATCGAACTGCACACCGGCCGTTACGCGGATGCCGAGACGCCGACCGACGTGGCTGAGGAACTGAAGCGCGTAGCGGATGGCGTGGCGTTTGGCA
Organism: Pseudomonas nunensis; assembly: GCF_024296925.1. Lineage (NCBI taxonomy): Bacteria > Pseudomonadati > Pseudomonadota > Gammaproteobacteria > Pseudomonadales > Pseudomonadaceae > Pseudomonas > Pseudomonas nunensis. The sequence continues at coordinate 5,031,326 of NZ_CP101125.1, read as the reverse complement.
TGACTCAAGGCTTGATCGTAAATGCCGGCCATGGCCTGCATTACCACAACGTCGAAGCCGTGGCCGCGATCAAGGGCATCAATGAACTGAACATCGGCCACGCGCTGGTGGCGCATGCGCTGTTTGTCGGGTTCAAGTCGGCGGTGTCGGAAATGAAGGCATTGATTCTGGCTGCCGCCGCAAAAGCTTAAAAGCCAAACACAAAACCAAAATGTGGGAGCGGGCTTGCTCGCGAAAGCGGTGTGACAGTCAACGACGATGTTGAATGTTGAACCGTATTCGCGAGCAAGTCCGCTCCCGCATTGGTTTGTGGTGACTGTTAGAGCGGTGGCGTTTCCTGATTCGGCTTGGTCTTGTCGATCCCCGGCACGTGCAGGTTGCCTTCGGCCACTTGATCGCCTTCAAGCTGCGGCTGGGTCACCCAGGTCAGGATGTCGTAGTAACGACGGATGTTCGCCACGAAGTGCACCGGCTCGCCGCCACGGGCGTAGCCATAGCGGGTCTTGCTGAACCACTTCTTCTCGGAAAGCCGTGGCAGGATCTTCTTCACGTCCAGCCATTTATCCGGGTTCAACCCTTCCTTGGCCGCCAGTTTGCGCGCGTCATCCAAGTGACCGCTGCCGACGTTGTAGGCCGCCAGGGCAAACCAGGTGCGATCCGGTTCCTGGATCGACTCGTCCAGTTGATCCTTCATGTAAGCCAGGTACTTGGCGCCGCCCATGATGCTCTGCTTGGGATCAAGACGATTCGATACGCCCATGGCTTGCGCCGTGTTCTGGGTCAGCATCATCAGGCCGCGCACGCCAGTCTTGGACGTGACCGCCGGTTGCCATAGCGATTCCTGATAGCCGATCGCCGCCAGCAGGCGCCAGTCGACTTTCTCTTTCTTGGCGTAGTTCTTGAAGTGCTGTTCGTATTTGGGCAGGCGTTGCTGCAAGTGCTGCGCGAACGTGGTGGCGCCCATGTAGCCGAGGACATCGACGTGACCGTAATAACGGTCTTTCAAGCGTTGCAGGGTGCCGTTCTTCTGCACCTTGTCGAGGTAGGCGTTGATCTCGTTGAGCAGGCTGTTGTCTTCCCCGGCGGCCACGGCCCAGCTCTGATTGCTGGCGTCGCCGAGGTCGAAAGCGACCTGGATGTTCGGGAAGTAGACCTGGTTCATCGCCACTTCGTTGGAGTCGACCAGGGTCAGATCGATCTGGCCTTCATCCACCATCCGCAGCAGGTCGACGACTTCAACCGCGTCAGACTCTTCGTACTCGATGCCTGGATATTTCTTTTTCAGCTCCGCCAGTTGTTCGGCGTGGGTGCTGCCCTTGAGCACCATGATCTTCTTGCCGACCAGGTCGCCGGCATCCGTAGGCCGTGACTGGCCGTTGCGGTAAATGACCTGTGGGGTGACTTCGAGGTAGGAGTGGGAAAACCGTACCTGCTTCTTGCGTTGCTCGCTGCTGACCAGACCGGCAGCAGCCAGCACCGGGCCGTTAGGCTTGCCCACCTGATTGAACAGGTCGTCGAGGTTGTCAGCCGTCTCGATTTTGAGTTCGACCCCCAGATCGTCGGCAAAGCGCTTCACCAGCTCGTATTCGAAGCCGGTTTCACCGTTGCGATCCTGAAAGTAGGTGGCGGGACTGTTCCGGGTAATCACCCGCAGCACGCCATCCTCCTTTACGCGCTCCAGCGTGTTGGGTTTATCAACACAGCCACTGAGCATCAGGAAGAGTCCGGTTGCGATCAGCCATTTGGCGTACCGCGGACGCAAAGCCGTTGGGGAAAACATCTGCGCAGTATACGCAAAGGACCGCAAGCGCCATATCTCGACAGAGAAGGGCGAGTCTGCTAGAGAGTCGAAAACCCGTCCGGAGCCCGCAGGAATGGGCCGAAAGCGCATTTTGTGACAGAAAAAATAACCCCTGATAAGCACCCATTCCGGGCCCCGATACCCTGCCCGACGTCCGGGTCATGCCGCCCGTACCGTTTCGGGTGATGTCGCGAGCTGTTTAGGCTAGAATGCACGGCCTCAAAGCACACCCCTTCCCGAGGCTGTCCCGAAGATGTTGATCCTGCGCGGCGCTCCTGCCCTTTCTGCCTTTCGCCACAGCAAACTCCTTGAGCAACTGAGCCAGAAAGTTTCGGCTGTCAGCGGCTTGTATGCTGAATTCGCTCACTTCGCCGAAGTCACCGGCGTCCTGACCGGCGACGAACAGCAGGTGCTTGCGCGCCTTCTGAAGTACGGCCCAAGTGTCCCGGTGCAAGAACCGACCGGACGTCTTTTCCTGGTGTTGCCGCGTTTCGGCACCATTTCGCCATGGTCCAGTAAAGCCAGCGACATCGCTCGCAACTGCGGCCTGAGCAAAATCCAGCGCCTGGAACGCGGCATCGCGTTCTACGTGGCTGGCCAGTTCAGCGACGCCGACGCGCAGCTGATTGCCGATGTGCTGCACGACCGCATGACCCAGATCGTATTGGGCAACCTCGAACAGGCTGCCGGCCTGTTCAGCCATGCCGAGCCCAAGCCCCTGACCGCGATCGACGTGTTGGGTGGCGGCCGCGCCGCGCTGGAAAAAGCCAACACCGAGCTGGGCCTGGCCCTGGCCGAAGACGAGATCGATTACCTGGTCAACGCCTTCGTCGGCTTGAAGCGCAACCCGCACGACATCGAACTGATGATGTTCGCCCAGGCGAACTCCGAGCACTGCCGTCACAAGATCTTCAACGCCAGTTGGGACATCGACGGCCAGAGCCAGGAAAAAAGCCTGTTCGGCATGATCAAGAACACCTACGTGATGCACAGCGAAGGCGTTCTGTCGGCTTATAAGGACAACGCTTCTGTGATCGTCGGCAACGTTGCCGGCCGTTTCTTCCCGGACCCTGAAACCCGCCAGTACGGCGCGGTGCAGGAACCGGTGCACATCCTGATGAAAGTCGAGACTCACAACCACCCGACCGCGATTGCCCCGTTCCCGGGTGCATCCACCGGTTCCGGTGGCGAGATTCGCGACGAAGGCGCTACCGGTCGTGGCGCCAAGCCAAAGGCTGGCCTGACCGGTTTCACCGTATCCAACCTGCAGATCCCGGGCTTCGAACAGCCGTGGGAAGTGCCGTACGGCAAACCTGAGCGTATCGTCACCGCGCTGGACATCATGATCGAAGGCCCACTGGGTGGCGCCGCGTTCAACAACGAATTCGGTCGTCCAGCCCTGACCGGTTACTTCCGTACCTTCGAACAGTCGATCACCACCCCGCGTGGCGACGAAGTTCGCGGTTACCACAAGCCGATCATGCTGGCTGGCGGCATGGGTAACATCCGTGCCGAACACGTACAGAAAGGCGAGATCACCGTCGGCTCCAAGCTGATCGTTCTTGGTGGCCCGGCGATGCTGATCGGCCTGGGCGGCGGCGCGGCTTCCTCCATGGCCACCGGCACTAGCTCGGCGGACCTGGACTTTGCATCCGTACAGCGCGAAAACCCTGAAATGGAACGCCGCTGCCAGGAAGTCATCGACCGTTGCTGGCAACTGGGTGAAAACAACCCGATCAGCTTCATCCACGACGTGGGTGCGGGCGGTCTGTCCAACGCCTTCCCGGAACTGGTCAACGACGGCAACCGTGGTGGCCGCTTCGAACTGCGCAACATTCCAAACGACGAGCCGGGCATGGCCCCGCACGAAATCTGGAGTAACGAATCCCAGGAACGCTACGTTCTGGCGGTTGGCCCGGCGGACTTCGAACGCTTCCAGGCGATCTGCGAACGTGAGCGCTGCCCGTTTGCCGTCGTCGGCGAAGCCACTGCCGAGCCGCAACTGACGGTCACCGACAGCCACTTCGGCAACAGCCCGGTGGACATGCCCCTCGAAGTGCTGCTGGGCAAAGCCCCGCGTATGCACCGTTCTGCCGTTCGTGAAAACGAACTGGGCGACGACTTCGATCCGTCGACGCTGGAGATTGCCGACTGCGTTGAACGCGTTCTGCATCACCCGGCTGTCGCAAGCAAAAGCTTCCTGATCACCATCGGCGACCGCACCATCACCGGCCTCGTGGCCCGTGACCAAATGGTCGGCCCGTGGCAGGTTCCGGTGGCCGACGTTGCCGTCACCGCCACCAGCTTCGACGTCTACACCGGTGAAGCCATGGCCATGGGCGAGCGCACTCCGCTGGCCCTGCTGGACGCTCCGGCGTCGGGCCGCATGGCCATCGGCGAAACCCTGACCAACATCGCTGCGTCGCGCATCAACAAGATCTCCGACATCAAGCTGTCGGCGAACTGGATGTCCGCCGCCGGTCACCCGGGTGAAGACGCGCGTCTGTACGACACCGTGAAAGCAGTCGGCATGGAATTGTGCCCGGACCTGGGCATTACCATTCCGGTGGGCAAGGACTCGATGTCCATGGCCACGCGCTGGAACGATGAAGGCGTCGACAAGACTGTCACTTCGCCAATGTCCCTGATCGTGACCGGTTTCGCGCCAGTGGCTGACATCCGTCAGACCCTGACCCCGGAACTGCGCATGGACAAGGGCACCACCGACCTGATCCTGATCGACCTGGGCCGTGGCCAGAACCGCATGGGTGCCTCGATCCTGGCCCAGGTTCACGGCAAGCTCGGCTCGCAAGCGCCGGACGTCGATGATGCCGAAGACCTGAAAGCCTTCTTCGCCGTGATCCAGGGCCTCAACGCCGACGGTCACCTGCTGGCTTACCACGACCGTTCCGACGGTGGTTTGCTGACCAGCACCGTGGAAATGGCCTTCGCCGGTCACTGCGGTCTGAGCCTGAACCTCGATGGCCTGGCGGAAACGTCCGCCGACATCGCTGCGATTCTGTTCAACGAAGAACTCGGCGCGGTGATCCAGGTTCGCCAGGACGCTACTCCAGACATCCTCGCGCAATTCAGCGCGGCCGGTCTGGGTGACTGCGTGTCGGTGATCGGTCAGCCGATGAACAACGGCCAGATCAACATCACCTTCAACGGCGAAACCGTTTTCGAAGGCCAGCGTCGTCTGCTGCAACGTACCTGGGCTGAAACCAGCTACCAGATCCAGCGTCTGCGTGACAACGCCGACTGCGCCGAGCAAGAGTTCGACGTGCTGCTGGAAGAAGACAACCCAGGCCTGAGCGTCAAGCTGAGCTACGACGTCAACCAGGACGTCGCCGCGCCTTACATCAAGAAAAACATCCGCCCACAGGTTGCCGTACTGCGTGAGCAGGGCGTCAACGGTCAGGTGGAAATGGCTGCTGCCTTCGACCGCGCCGGTTTCAACGCGATCGACGTGCACATGAGCGACATTCTGGCCGGCCGTGTCGACCTGAACGACTTCAAGGGCATGGTCGCTTGCGGCGGTTTCTCCTACGGCGACGTATTGGGTGCCGGTGAAGGCTGGGCCAAATCCGCACTGTTCAACAGCCGTGCTCGCGATGCGTTCCAGGGCTTCTTCGAACGTAACGACAGCTTCACCCTCGGCGTGTGCAACGGTTGCCAGATGATGTCCAACCTGCACGAGCTGATCCCGGGCAGCGAGTTCTGGCCGCACTTCGTGCGCAACCGTTCCGAGCAGTTCGAAGCCCGCGTCGCCATGGTTCAGGTTCAGGAATCGAATTCGATCTTCCTGCAAGGCATGGCCGGTTCGCGCATGCCGATCGCCATCGCTCACGGTGAAGGTCACGCCGAGTTCGCCAGCGAAGAAGCGTTGCTGGAAGCCGATCTGTCGGGTTGCGTGGCCATGCGTTTCGTCGACAACCACGGCAAGGTCACCGAGAAATACCCGGCCAACCCGAACGGCTCGCCGCGCGGGATCACCGGTTTGACCAGCCGCGACGGTCGCGTAACCATCATGATGCCGCACCCGGAACGTGTGTTCCGCGCCGTGCAGAACTCGTGGCGCTCGGAAGACTGGAACGAAGACGCACCTTGGATGCGTATGTTCCGTAATGCGCGCGTCTGGGTTAACTGATAGCTGTGTACAAGCTCTGCTTTTTTGTTCCGGCCAGTCATGTGGAACAGGTCAAAAGCGCCGTATTCGCCGCCGGTGGCGGACGGATAGGCGCTTATGATCACTGCGCATGGCAGGTGTTGGGCCTGGGTCAGTTTCGTCCACTTGACGGCAGTCAGCCGTTTATTGGCGAAGCGGGGCAGGTCGAGCAGGTTGAAGAATGGAAAGTAGAACTGGTGGTGGCGGATGAGTTGATCGTGGCCGCAGTGGCTGCGTTGAAACTCAGTCACCCCTACGAGACGCCGGCTTATGAAGTGTGGCAGCTGGAGGATTTCTGATCCGACAGCTGCTTTAACAAGAAACCCGCTGGGCCATCAGGGCCAGCGGGTTTTTTGTTGGGCGTGATCGTGACGTTACGGCACAGGGGTCAGGTTGACCTCCGCACTCAGCATGGCAATCAAGCTGTCCTGATACTCGAAGCGCAGGTCCTTCTTGCCCCAGCGATCGATATAGAACAGCCCGCTATCGTCCACTTGGATGGGCGTGGCAATAATTTCTCCGGTGTTGGAACGGTGCACCAGTCGAGTCTCGGCGGCGGAAGGCCGTTCGATCAGGAAATACCCGGTGTGGGTCAGCCTTGACCGTTCGACAGCGAGAAACGGCGCAGGCACTGGCATCCCGAGCGTACCGACTTGCAGTTTAAAGTCGCCACGCAGTGCCCTCCACGGGGTACCCGAGCTAAATGCTTCCCATGAACCGGCGTGAATATTCCTGGCCATTGCCGGGGCCACATCGCTGACATGCAGGCCGACCGCGCCCAGCATCTCGGCCAGCCCCGGCACACCGAGGTTGTTGTTGGTGTGGGCACTGCCGACGAAGGCGATCCATTTATGCGGGCCGTAGGCCACCTGATCGGCCTGGATGACTTGGGTGGCAAAATAGCTGAACATCTGGTTTCGCGTTTTGTCCATTGAGCCCCGCAAACCTTTGAGGTGATAGCTGGCGGTGCAGTCGAGCGCCCTGATGCGCAGGCCGTATTTGGCAGCGGCCTGAACCACTTCGGTATAGGTATCGGGCCCGCCGTAGTTGGGCATATGACCACGGTCCTGTCGTCCGAGATAGGCCTTGAGTCGGCGGGGAAGCTGTTGGGTTCGCTGAAACAGATCCAGTTCAGCCTGATGCAGATCCGTCAGCAGGTGCTCAACGTAGAGTGTCTTGAACCCCGCTTCCCGGATGAGTTTCATGTTTTCCCTCAGCAAGCGTTTGCTCGACTGATGGATATGCCCCTCCCCAATGACCAGCCCCGACAACTGGCTGTCGCTACCCACCTGTTTCAGGAATGACTCCGCTGTGGTGCTGGACGTTATGGCCGGGAGAGTCGGTCTGGAAGGCGCGGCATAGTCGGTAAAGAAACCTTCGGCCTTGGCCTTGAGCGTTGAGCGCAGTTCGACGAATTTGTTGAAGGCTTGCTGACGCGCCGGATTGAACGGCGTGTACCGGGAGTCCATGCCATGGGGATCATCCAGCAGCCGGACAATGTCATCGGTGAGTGACGGCGCAATGTCGAAGTCGCTGAAATGTTGCACGGCAGGTGCAGGCGCAGGGGCTGCCGGCGCGACAGGCTTGGGTGCCTTGTAGGGCGTTTGCAGTGTCAGGCGGTAATCGCCCTTGGCCAGAACGTCGCCCGGTATCGCGCCGGGGGCGTCCACCCAGAGGCCCACGGGCTGTTCCAGTCCGACGTCTTCGATGCGCAGCGCCACGGCTTTATGCAGGTCTGCCAGGCCTGGGGTCTGGTTGAACGTGGTCATGCGGGACTGATCGACCAGCGCCATCCAGCGTTCGTCCGCCACATCGCTCGCATCGGCTTCGATGACTTTGTGCGAGTAGAAGTTTCTCAGACGGTTGTCCCGTGTCGTCGTGGGCGGGGTTTCGCCCATGACCAGCGCATCGTCCAGTTGATAGGAAACCGAGGCATCCAGCGCCATGATTTTCACACCCTTTTCCCGCGCCTTGCGCACGAGGGCGAAGTAGGAATATTCAGCGTCCGCGGCGAAGCCGAAGGCATTGTCGATGGCTTTCAGATGCAGCTCGATGTGGCGCCACGATTGGCCGCTGTTGAGTTTTTCCAGCTTGAGCCTGAACACGTCCCCCGGCAGGTACTCCAGATACAGACGCTTGTAGCCTTTGTCGACCAGGGCGTCCATGTGCATGATCAGCGCCTGTTTGCTGGCAATGGAGTCCGGTACGGCGCCGATGATCAAGTGCTTGTTGCCGCTAAAGGTGTCGCTGGCGATCAGTTGCGCCAGCGACGCACTGGCTTCGACGGGAGGGACGTCGGCACGGGAGGGCAGAGGCGCAAGCTCGTTGAAAAATTTCTCGGCGTCTTTCCTCAGGTGCCTGACCTGTTGCAGGTAAACCTCACGCAATTTGCGCAACTCCAGGGCGGCGGTGTCCAGGACAATACCGGGGCGCCCGAAGAGGTCTTCGCTATACCTCATCACATTGGCCCGCGTCTGTGGGTCCAGAACACTTTCAAGCTGGCCCCGATATTTTGACGGCATCCCGTAGTCTTTATGCGGGCCGGGTGTTTCGGGCACCGTTTCATACTTGGGTGCTCCTCCAGAAACGCCACTGCGCTTCCAAACGCCATCGCTGTTCGGTGTGGCCAGGCGAGTCGTCGAAACCAGTTGGCCGCTGCCAGGGTCCAGGCGATACAACAAGTAGCGACCGATTGCATCCGGGGTCTTGGGCGCCCAAAGCGATTGCCCGCCGTAGAACACCGGCTGCATGTCTGCCGGAGCGGGCGCGACGGGTTCCAGTTGGCGGATCAGTGCCATGGACTTGCCGTGCTCTGCAGCGGCCATGGCCGGGCGCAACGATTTGCCAATGGGGGTGAGCGAGCGCAAGGCTGGACGCAAATCCGTAAACAACGCCCCCGCACTGTTAAGCAGATAACCGATGAAGTGTTCAAGCGCGGCCGAGGTATCACCCTGGTTGTAAGCATGCAGCGCAAGCATGGCGTCCTTGAAGGCCAGGAGCAGGCCGACGCTCAGACTCAAGACCGGGAACGGCGCGGTGGCCACCGTCGCCACCCATTCCACGCAGGTCCAGAGAATATCGGTGATCATCTGCGTGCGGTTGACGGTGGTGGCGGCCACGTCGTCGATCTTGCGCTGCAGCTTCATGTTGTACAGCACCTGATGCAGGTCGGGCACCGGCGCCACTCGGTGGATAGAGTCGTAACGCGCGGGACTGGGCGTGGTTTTATTCAGGTGTTCAGGCAGCTTTCGTTGCGCGTCTTCCAAAAAGGCGCGGACCCTGTTCTGCGATTGCACGCCGACACGCTCGGTGAGATAGGTGATGATGCCCGGCTGCTTTTTCAGCAAGTAATTGAACAGCCTGGCCTCCCGAAAACAGATGCCGTCGGGTGCTTGGGGGGTATAGAGCAGAACAGGGTTGTCGGCGTGACGAAACAGGTAAGTGTCGATGACCCAGTCGCCATCGATCAGCAGGCGATGGATGGCGTATCTGTTACGGGTCGTCGCGTTGGTATCGGCCATGCTGGCGATGCTTTGTTCCAGCCATAGCAGGTCAGCCGATGCAATGTGCCCTTGCAGTTGCGACTCAAGCGCGGCGCTTTGCATCTGCCGTTGGGTGATCGTCAGTGCGGCATAACGTCTGAATGCATAGCCCCGACCGTGGGCGCTCAGCAGTTCGGTTTTGAGCTTGTCGATGTAACGTTGGCCAATCCAGATCCCGGTGACGGAGCGCGTGACGTTTTCGGCGGTCAGGGCACCCAGGTCGATCCCTTGTGGGCCTTTGAAGCGTGCCATGCGCGAGAAATTGTCATCGATAAAACCCACGCTGTGGTCGTAACCGTCGCGGTACAGCTGGGTGTACGTCACCGGCGGCAGGGTCCAGTTGCCAATAAGATCGGGCGGTGAAAATGCCCAGACGGTGTCCGGATCGACATCGTTGCGGGGGCGACCCAACAGTCGGTTCAAGCTTTGCCTGGCCTGGTCATGCAGGTAGGTGGCAAAGGCCGGAAAGCGGCTGTCGGACCATGGATGGTCGTTATAGATCTGCAACGCGCCATCGGCCTGCTCGGCCAGGGTCGTGAGTTTCTTTCGGGCTCTGGCGCCGGCGGAGCGATACCAGAGCGGCGTGCTGAATTCGTAGTCGTCAGTGCGCGTGGCCAGCAGATGTTCTGCCATCGATTTCAGGCACTGGCGATGGCTGTCGGCCTGCTTGAACGTCAGCTCTTTATCCTTGCGGGCTTGAGGAGGAACGCTCAAGCCGGCGACGACCTGCTTCATGTGCTCGCGAAAACGCAGCGGGGCGCGTGTGATCAAGTAGTCGATCATGCTGTCGGGAGGCGCCTCAGGACCGTATTCCCCGGCCCAGCCAAGGATGTGCTGCCGGCAGGCCAGTTCGCTGTCGAAGGCGCGGAAATGCTGATTGTCGGGCGCTTGGGGTGTGCAGAGCAGCACTCGCTTGACCACGCCGTCAGCGTCAGTCTGGCGCAGTATCCAGATATCCAGCAGCTGCGCGCCGTGCAGCGACAAAGCGCTGGAACCCAGGGTGGCGGCGCTCAACTGTGTATCGGTGGCTGCGCGCAGACGCTGGATCAATTCAAAATCCTCGTCGCGCAAATGCCCCTGCAACACTGCGGTCCAGGCCAGTGTATTGATCCGGCGGTCGAGCATGTGTTCGATGGCCTGCCTGACATCGGGTCGGGCGTGGGCCTGTTTCTGCACGTCGGCAAAATCGACCCGGGGTTGCAGGGTGGCCAACTGCTGCGCGAGCCATCTCGGTGTCAGGTCCTTGTAGGACGCGGGCAGGGGCGCCCCGTTGTAACTGAGCGTGCTGCTGTCCAGGAAATCCGAACCGGGCAGGTCGTCGCCAATGTGCAGACCGCGCAACGCCAGGTCGATCAGATTTCGAGTGTGCTCATGGGCACCGATGCCGGCGATTTGGCGCCGGGTGTTGATGTACACGTGTTGTGGGTCGAGGTCATCGATTTCCAGTTCATCGCTCAGCCGTTCAAGCCACTGATCCCGGGCCAGGGTTTGTGGGGACCCGGCAGACCCCAGTAGGTCCAGCAAGCGCTGGCGTGACTGGTCGTATTCGCTCAAATGCTCGGCCAGCGTGGCCCGTCGGGTTTCGCTGGCGCTGCGATACCAGTCCGGGGCGCTGTGGCGCAGGCACCGTTCGAGCAAGGCCTGGGCGCGCAGTTCGAGGCGGGCGGTGAGGTCCGGCAACGCGGCGCCGATGGCGCGGTCCAGGGCGCTGATCAAACGGGCAGGGTCGTGTTCCGGGTTGTCCGCGAGGCTCAAGGCCTGTTCGATATCCTGCGAACGTTTGTCGATCAGTGCATTGCAGGTGTGTTCAAACAACGGTTCTGCGTCGATGGGCGACAGTTGCAGAGGCCAGGTCCCCGCTGCGCTCAACGCGTGATAACGAGTAGGCAGCATCGTCATGAACTCGTTGCGTCCTGCGTTGCTGGCCAGGTTCTGCAACAGATGGGCATCCAGTTCGGCCAGGGAGGCGAAGGATTCGATGCCGCGCAACGGCGTGAACAGCAAGACCTGGCCGACATTCGCGGTGTCCGTCAAAGCTGTGGCCACGGGGCTGTTTTTTTGTGTGGCGACAAAGGCGCCCGCCAGCTCGACGGTCTTCTGCTGATAACTGAACTGCAAGGCATACAGCCCCGGCCGCAGGGTCGGGCCCAGCGCCAGACTCTCAAGCAAGGTGCCTTCCTGCGGGTGCAGCAGGCGATCCTGAACGCCGAGCCGGGCCTCGTGGCCAATGGCGGTGAAGCCCGCATCATCGTTCATGAACGCTCTGCGACCCTTGCCCTCGATCTGCTCGCGCAGGTCCAGGTCGAGCAGTTTCGCGTTAAGCCCGGTCTTGAGGGTGGCCAGCAGGCTCAGGCCGGCGGGGCTGCGCAGATCGCTGTTTTCCAGGGCTTGATAGTGCGTACGGCTTTTGCGCAGGAAGTGCTCGCGGTCGTTTTTCAGGATGCCGTTCAGGCGCTTCAGATAGAGCTGTTCGACCGAGGGTTTTTGTTCGGGCACCAGCGCGGTGTCGGTCTTGAACAGGTGATGACCAATCTGGTTGAGATAGCCTTTGATCTCGCTGAAGGACGGGGCAGTAACGGGGGGACTCATTGGCACAGGCTCCATGTGGGTGGCGGAAACCATCAGCATGGGTTGGGCGGTGAGGGGTGTGGCGGTACATATTTATCGTTTTTCGAAGTGTGGGATGTGCCTGTCCGATGATTAAACGGAAATGACGGGTGTTTGTTTAAAACCGCCTCCGGGTAACTTCCTGAGAGCTACAAATTCTTGCGCCTTTGCCTACGGCTACGCCAGAATCCGCCGGCTTGTGCGCCTTGGGGCTGCTCGGTAACTTGAATCCTGTCACTGCCCATCAGTGATCGGGTTTAGCAGCCCGCGTTTGTTAGTGAGGTGCATAACGCTCCCTTCGGTCAGGTCTTCATATCCCTGAACTTGATGGTGGCTGTGCGCGGGGCGTCCTCGGACGCGCCGGTTTGCTAACTTCCCGGTCTGCTAACCCGCGCACAGCCGCCACCCTTCGTTTAGCAGCGACGAGTGAACGGCTCCACCTCAGGAGTTAGTCATGTTCAAAGTAACGCCCAACCCGCCTGAAACCGATTCAACAACGCCCAGCGACTTAGACGAGCGCATCCCTTCCTTCGCCGACATCAAAGCCACCCCGCGCACACCCGGCAGCCTGTTTGCCGTAAGCCCCGAAGCCACCCGCGAAACCCTGATGGCTTACCTAGTCGAGACCCTGGCCTCGGTCGACGTAATGGTCCACAACCTGATCGACCTCCTGGACGGCAGCTCGCGCAATGCCCTGCTGGGCATTTCAAACAGCGTGATGCTGGCGGAAATCACCGCCAATCGGGTGCTGGATCAGATAGATCCACGGGAGTAGCGGCGAGCAACTGTGGCGAGGGGGCTTGCCCCCGTTGGACTGCGCAGCAGTCCCATTTGGAGGCGCTTCGCACCTCAACGGGGGCAAGCCCCCTCGCCACAGGTTTTGTATGGACAGACCTTTGTGCTCGACTCATTGCCCGCGAAGACGGACTAACAGGCGCCAGAGATTTTAGACCTTCGCACTCACTTCACTACGATTGACCAACGCCTCCAGTGCCCCACTCAAACTCGGCGCCTTGTCGCCAATCAGCAGGTGCCAAACCCCACCTTCCAACTGGCTGACACCCTGACAACCCAGCGCCTTCAGTTCACATTCCGATAACGCCTTGCCATCCGCCAGATGCAGGCGAATCCGGGTCATGGCGATGCAGTCCATTTGCAGCACATTGTCGCCACCGCCCAACGCATTCAGCCACTGTTGCGCTTCTGGCAGCGCGACGGGTTTTACCGTTTCGACGGCGGCGGCTGGGGCGCTAATCACTGCGCGACCCAGCGCCGGCATCGCCAGTCGAATTTCATCGGCAATGCTGTCCGCCATCGGCCCGACCACCACTTGCAAACTCCCGCCCTTGCCCGGACGCACTACAGCCATCGCGCCCAGCGCTTTCAATTCCGCATCATTGGCCTTGTTGCGATCCACCATGTCCAGCCGCAATCGGGTGGTGCATGCACCCACGGTGATCAAGTTGGCAGCGCCGCCCAATGCCTTGATGTAAGCGCCGGCACGTTCATTCTCGGCGACCACGACCCGCTCACCAGAAACTACATCTTCACGCCCCGGAGTCTTCAGGTTGAAACGGCGAATACAGAAGTCGAACACCACGTAGTAGATCACCGCATACGCCAACCCCACCGGCACCACCAACCAGCCGTTGGTGGACTTGCCCCAGCCCAGCACCATGTCGATGAAGCCTCCGGAGAAAGTAAAACCAAGATGGATGTTCAGCATATTGGTGACCGCCATCGACAGGCCGGTCAGTACGGCGTGCACGAGGTACAGCATCGGCGCGAGGAACATGAAAGCGAATTCAATCGGCTCGGTCACACCCGTCAGGAACGAGGTCAGCGCCATCGACAGGAAGATCCCGCCCATGACTTTGCGCCGCTCCGGCAAGGCATTGCGGTACATCGCCAGGCACGCGGCGGGCAGGCCGAAGATCATCATCGGGAACATGCCGGTCATGAACTGGCCACCCTTCGGATCGCCGGCAAAGTAGCGCGACAGGTCGCCGGTAACGATGGCGCCGGTGGTTGGGTCAGTGAAATTGCCGAAGACAAACCACGCCATATTGTTGAGGATGTGGTGCAGGCCGGTGACGATCAGCAGGCGGTTGAACACGCCGAAGACGAACGCGCCGAAGCTGCCGCTTTCCATCATCAACGCGCCGAAACTGTTGATGCCTTGTTGGATCGGCGGCCAGATATAGCCAAAAACCAGGCCGAGGCCTACAGCCGCAAAACCGGTGACGATGGGCACAAAGCGTCGGCCACCGAAGAACGCCAGGTACTCCGGCAACTTGATGTCCTTGAAGCGGTTGTACAACGCGCCGGCCATCAAACCGCTGACGATCCCGGCGAGCATGCCCATGTTGATGCTCGCATCCAGCACCTTGAGCGTGGAGATCATCACCAGGTAACCAATCACCCCGGCGAGACCTGCGGTGCCGTTGTTGTCCTTGGCGAACCCGACGGCGATGCCGATGGCGAAGATCATCGCCAGGTTGGCGAAGATCACCTGGCCGGCATCGTGGATGATCGCGATGTTCAGCAGGTCGGTGTCGCCCAGGCGCAGCAACAGGCCGGCGATGGGCAGGATCGCGATCGGCAGCATCAGCGCGCGACCGAGGCGCTGCAAGCCTTCGATAAAGTATTGGTACATGGCGGATCTCCCTGTGTTCTTTTTGTTTTAGAGCTTTTTGTTCAGCTCAGAGGCCAATGTTGGTGACAGGCATGACGCACCGCGCCGGCACTGCTCAACTTGAGCAGGTCCTGGCTGATGCGTCGGCATTCGCTCGCGTCGAGATGGCGGACGCGGTCCTTGATTTCACCGATCTGCACCGGGCTCACCGACAACTCACTGACCCCCAGGCCAATCAGCACTGGCGTGGCCAATGGATCGGAGGCGAGGGCGCCGCACACCCCGACCCAACGGTTATGCACCGCCGCGCCGGCGCAGGTCTGGGCGATCAATCGCAGCAACGCCGGGTGCAGCGCATCGACCCGCGAGGCGAGGCCGGCGTGGTCGCGGTCCATGGCCAGGGTGTACTGGGACAAGTCGTTGGTGCCGATGGACAGGAAGTCCGCGTGTTCGGCCAGTTGCTCGGCCAGCAGCGCGGCGGCCGGGACTTCGATCATCACTCCCAGCTCCGGACGCTGGGTCAATTCCAACTCGGTGCACAAGGCATCGAGGCGTTGGCGAATGTGCAGCAGCTCATCGACTTCGGTGACCATCGGCAACAGGATCCGGCAGCGCGACAACGGGCTGACGTGCAGCAGCGCGCGCAGTTGCTGGTCGAGCAATTCCGGGCGCACCTGGGCCAGGCGAATGCCGCGCAAACCGAGTACCGGATTGGCCTCGGTCGGCAGTGGCAGGTAGTCGAGTTGCTTGTCGCCGCCGACGTCGATGGTGCGGATGATCACCGACTTGTCGCCCATGGCATCGAGCACGGATTGGTAGGCGAGGCGTTGTTCCTGTTCGTCCGGCGCGGTGTTGCGGTCGACGAAGAGAAACTCGGTGCGCAACAAACCGACACCGTCGGCGCCATTGGCCAGCGCATCCGCCGCTTCGGCGCTGGACGCCACATTGGCCGCGACTTCGATGTGCAAGCCATCAACGGTCAACGCCGGAGTGTGGGCCTGCGCCTGTTGTTGAGTGCGGCGTTGTTGATGATCGAGTTGTGCCTGACGCACCTCGGCCAGACGTTCGGTGGTCGGCGTCAATTCAAGCCGACCGCCGTCGGCATCCAGCACCACCGCTTGGCCTTGCTCCTGATCCAGCAGCGTCGAACCCAATGCCACCAGGCACGGCAGGCCTTTGCCCCGAGCCAGGATTGCCACATGCGAGGTCGCGCCGCCCGCCGCCATGCACAACCCCGCGACACCGTGCTGGCTCAATTGCAGCAAGTCGGACGGGGTCAGTTCATGGGCGGCGACGATGGCGCCAGCCGGAATATCGTAGTGCCAGGTTTCCCCGAGCAGGGCGCGCAGCACCCGTTGCTTGAGGTCGCGCAGATCGTTGGCACGCTCGGCCAGCAACGGACTGCCGAGTTGCTGGAGGACGTCGCACTGCACCTCGATGGATTGACTCCAGGCGTGAGTCGCGGCCATGCCCTTGTCGATGGATTGCGCCGCCGCGTCGAGCAACGCCGGGTCTTCGAGCAGCGCGAGGTGCGCAGCGAAGATCGCTTCTTCATCAGTGTTCTTGTGCTTTCTGGCCTGGGTCAGCGTGTGGTCGATTTCGCTGCGCACCACGCTCAGCGCGGTGTCGAGGGCTTGCAGTTGTTGCTCGGGATCGTGGTTGCCGGCATCCACCGGCAAACTGATCGCGTTCAAGCGCAACAGCGGCCCGGCGACCAGGCCGGGCGCCGCGCAAACTCCGTGCAACACACCCGCTTCGGCGGGGCGATGACGTTGGGCAATCGGCGTCGGCGCAGCGGCGTGAGTGTCTTCGGCCAGGGCGGTGGATAACGCCGTCAGCAATGCTTGCAGCGCCGCTTCCGCATCCGGGCCCTGACTGCTGACCTGCACTTCTTCCTGCTCCCCAACCGCCAGGCTCATCAGCCCGATCAAGCTGTCGCAAGATGCCGACTTGCCGGCGTAATGCAGCTGCGATTTGCTCTTGAAACCTTGCGCGGTCTGGCGAATCAGCGCCGCCGGCCGAGCGTGCAAACCGCCGCGATGGGCGATGCGCACGTGGCCGTGAACTTCGATGCCGGAAAGGTCGACTTCGACCTGAGCGCCATTAGCCAACCGCCGCACGATGTGCAGCAATGGATCGCCGACCTTCACCGATTTCAACGTGATCGGCCGCGCCTGGAAATCCTGGCTGTTGGTCAGGATCATCAGGCTGACCAGGCTTTTGCATTGCTGCGCGACCTTGTCCAGGTCATAGCGCAGCAGCGGTTGGCCGTTGGCGACGCGTGCGCCTTCCTTGACCAGCATCGAAAAACCTTCACCCTGCAACTCGACAGTGTCGAGGCCCAGGTGCAGCAGCAGTTCGGCACCGTTGTCGGCACGCAAGGTCACCGCGTGGCCGGTGCGGGCGACGTGCACCACCACGCCGGCACACGGGGCGTGGAGGGTGTCGTTGATCGGATCGATAGCAATCCCGTCACCCATGGCGCCGCTGGCGAACACCGGGTCCGGGACTTTGGCGAGCGTGAGCACCGGGCCGCTGAGCGGGGCGCTGAGGGTCAGCTCTTTATTGTTGTTGTGCATGGCTCGGTACTCATCAGTAAACAATTCGGTTCGGTTCACTCGCCCCTGTAGGGGTTGTGTAGGACCTGTGTAGGAGCTGTCGAGAGAAACGAGGCTGCGATCTTTTGATCTTGCTTTTAAAAACCAAAGTCAAAAGATCGCAGCCTCGTTTCACTCGTCAGCTCCTACGGGAATCCTTCAATCAATGGGTGCGCGTCACTTTGCTCAGGTGTCGCGGCTGGTCCGGGTCCATGCCACGGGCGACGGCCAAACCGGCGGCCATCACGTAGAAACTCTGGATCGCCAAAATCGGATCGAGGGCCGGGTGTTCGGCGCGGGTCAGGGTCAGGTCGCGTTCGCTGACGTCATCCGGCGCCGCCAGCAACACACGAGCACCGCGTTGACGCATGTCTGCCGCCAGGCTCAGCAAACCGGCCTGCTCGGCACCGCGCGGGGCGAACACCAGCAGCGGGTATTGCTCGCCGATCAACGCCATCGGGCCGTGACGGACTTCGGCGCTGCTGAAGGCTTCGGCCTGGATCGCCGAGGTTTCCTTGAATTTCAGTGCGGCTTCCTGGGCGATGGCAAAACCGGCGCCACGGCCGATCACCATCAAGCGCTGACAGTCGCGCAGGGCCTCGATGGCCACGCTCCAATCCTGTTTCGCCGCGTCGCGCAGACCTTCCGGCAGAGCCAGACCCGCCTCGAGCAATTCCACGTCTTCTTTCCAATGGGCAATCAACCGGGCGCTGGCGCTGAGGGTGGCGATAAAGCTCTTGGTCGCCGCGACGCTGCTTTCGGTGCCGGCCAGCAGCGGCAGGCTGAATTCGCATGCCGCTTCCAGAGGCGAGTCGGCGGCGTTAACCATGGAAATGCTCAGGGCGCCGCGTTTGCGCAACAGACGCAGGCTGTTCACCAGATCCGGGCTTTGCCCCGATTGCGAGAACGCAAACGCGACCTGGCCGCTGACCTTCAACGGGGCCTGTTGCATGGTCACCACCGACATCGGCAACGACGCCACCGGGATGCCCAGTTGCTGCATGGTCAGGTAGGCGAAATAACTGGCGGCATGGTCGGAGCTGCCACGGGCGACGGTCATCGCCACTTGCGGCGGCTGACGACGCAGGCGCCCGGCGATCTCGATCATCTGCGGGTCGAGTTGCTGCAGTTGGGCTTGCACGGCCTCCAACGAGGACAGCGCCTCCTCAAGCATTTTTGAAGTCAATGTCTTCTCCTTCGACCATGACGGCGGTCAGTGTGAGTGAGCGATCCAGCCGCACGCAGTCGGCCCAGGCGCCGGGTTGCAGGCGCCCGCGTTCGGTAATGCCGAGGTAGTCGGCGGGGAATTGCGACAGTCGCTGCGAGGCCTCGGCGATCGGCAAACCGATCTTCACCAGGTTGCGCAGGGCCTGATCCATGGTCAGGGTGCTGCCCGCCAGCGTGCCGTCGGCCAGGCGCACACCGCCCAGGCATTTGGTCACGGTGTGGCTGCCGAGTTTGTATTCACCGTCGGGCATGCCGGCGGCGGCGGTCGAATCGGTGACGCAATACAGGCACGGGATCGAGCGCAGGGCCACGCGCATGGCGCCGGGGTGCACGTGCAACAAATCCGGAATCAGTTCGGCATATTTGGCGTGAGCCAGCGCCGCGCCGACGATGCCGGGTTCGCGGTGATGCAGCGGGCTCATGGCGTTGTAGAGGTGGGTGAAACTGGTGGCGCCGGCATCCAGCGCGGCCACGCCTTCCTCGTAACTGCCGAGGGTGTGGCCGATCTGCATGCGCACGCCGCGAGCGCTGAGGGCGCGGATCAACGCGTCATGACCGGCGATTTCCGGAGCAATGGTGATCACGCGGATCGGTGCCAGCGCCAGGTACGCTTCGACTTCAGCCATCAACGCGGTGTGGGCGAAATTCGGTTGGGCGCCGAGTTTGCCGGGGTTGATGTACGGGCCTTCAAGGTGCACGCCGAGCACTCGGGCGCTGCCTTGCGGGCGCTGCTCGCAGAACTCGCCGACGGCTTTGAGCACGCTGGAAATCTCTTCGCTCGGCGCGGTCATGGTGGTGGCCAGCAGCGAGGTGGTGCCGAAACGCACGTGGGTTTTGGTGATGGTTTCGAAGGCCGTGGCGCCTTCCATGATGTCTTTGCCGCCGCCACCGTGAACGTGCAGGTCGATGAAACCCGGCAGCAGGTAAGGCAGGTCATTGTCGGCCGGATCGCAGGGCACGCCTTCGATGGACACGACTTTGCCGTGCTGGTGAATCAGCCGGCCGCGAACCCAGCCGTGGGCGGTGAGGATGTTGTCTTCGGACATGATCGGTTCTCGGTAGCTTGGTTAGCGACGAAGCTCTTTATCGACGAAGCTCTGCGACAAAGTCGTAGTAGTCGTTGCGGCAATAGGTGTCGGTGACTTCGATGGGCGTGTTGTCTTCCAGGTAGCCGACCCGGGTCATCAGCAGCATGGCGGTGCCGGGGGCGATGCCGACCAGTGCGGCGAACTCATCCGAGGCGTTGATTGCCTGAATGTGTTGCAGGGCGCGAACAATCGGTTTGCCGATGCCATCGAGGTATTCGTAGAGGGAATCGCCCACCGCTTGCGGCTTGGGAATGATCGAGGCGGGCAGGGTGCTCATCTCGATCGCCATCACCGTGTCGTCGGCTTTGCGCAGGCGCTTGAGCCGCGCGACTTTATCGTTGGGCGAGAGGCCGAGGCGGATCAGTTCTTCGTGGGTCGGTGGGGTGATTTCCCGTTCCAGCCATTGCGAGCCAGGGACGAAGCCTTTCAGGCGCAGCATTTCGCTGAAACCGGAAAGGCGCGACAGCGGTTGTTCCAGGCGCGGCGTGATGAAGGTGCCGGAACCCTGGTTGCGGCGGATCAGGCCTTGCTCGAACAGCACTTCCAGCGCTTTGCGGGCGGTGACGCGGGAAATGCCCAGCGACTCGCTGAGGCTGCGCTCCGACGGCATCGCTTGCTCGGCTTTCCATTGGCCGGCGTGGATCGCCGCTTCCAGGTTACGCGCCAGTTGCAGGTACAGCGGCGTCGGCTGGGTTTCGTCAGGACGTAGGGCCTGGATGTCATTCATGTAGGGCTTTTCCGATGCGGATGTTGGATTGTTGTCGCTCGGTTGTAGGGCGAAACCTAATACCACTTAAATACCATGTCAATGAGACCACTTTGCTCAAGGCGCAGGAAAACCGGGGCTTTCGGGGTGGTTGAATGGGGATTGGCTTTAAGTGGTATTACGAGTTGGGGTTTTCAAAGCAAAGATCGCAGCCTGCGGCAGCGCCTACAGGTGGGAGTGGTATCAACCCTGTAGGCGCTGTCGCAGGCTGCGATCTTTTGATTTATTTTTTCGGAGGGCGACAGAAGGTAGCGGTTGGAACACGGATTAACTGGCGACTCGGTCTACTGTGGCGAGGGGGCTTGCCCCCGTTCGGCTGCGCAGCAGTCGTAAATTCAGCACGCGCGGTGTGTCAGTTGAAACCCGGTTGCAGGATTTGGCACTGCTTCGCAGCGCAACGGGGGCAAGCCCCCTCGCCACAGAAGCCCATTCGACAGATGGGGAGTTAAGGCCGAATCTCGATCATCGTCCCATCCGGCACCAGTCCCCAGACCTCACGCATGTCCATGTTGCGCATGGCGATGCAGCCGTCGGTCCAGTCCAGGGTGTGGAACAGGTCTTCCGGGTAGTCGTAGGTGTCGGGGGTGCCGTGAATCATGATCATGCCGCCGGGATCGACGCCTTCACGGCGGGAGCGGGCCGAGTCGGTAATGTTCGGATACGAGATGTGCATGGCGAGGTTGAAGCGGTCACTGACCTTGCGCCAATCGACCCAGTAAAACCCCTCTGGCGTACGCTTGTCGCCTTCCATCAGCTTCGTGCCCCGAGGGTTTTTTCCCAGGGAAATACGGTAGGTTCGCAGCGGTTTGCCGTCGGCGATCAGTTGCAGTTGATGGGCGGATTTAAGCACCAGCACTTTTTCAATGGGTTTGCCGTCCAGAGTGACCACGGTGGAAGCCTGGGACACCACGACGAACGACAGGCAAAACAAAGCAAGCAACCAGCGCATTGAAACGATATCCCTAGAGGTGTCGCGACTGTTTATAAGTTATAGATGGTTTTGGATTAACTGACGCTTAAGTGATGGCGGCTTGGGCGAGCGGTGGAATCGACTCGGATCGCACCGGGTAGACCTCCGTCTGCCGGTCAGCGAAGAAGCATTCTAAGGTACGGCCCACCGTGCGGAAAGCCAGCTCGGACCAAGGGATGTCGGCTTCTTCGAACAACATGACTTCCAGGCTCTCGGGGCCGGCGGAAAAGTCCAGGTCCACCAGTTCGGCGCGGAAGAATACATGCACCTGACTGATGTGCGGCACGTCGATCAGCGTGTAGATGCTCAGGTTGCGTACCCGGGCGCAGGCTTCTTCGGCCGTCTCGCGGACGGCCGCCTGCTCGATGGTCTCGCCGTTTTCCATGAAACCGGCGGGCAGGGTCCAGTAGCCGAGTCGCGGCTCGATAGCGCGGCGACACAGCAACACTTTCGAACCCCAAGTGGCGACGCAACCGGCGACGATATTGGGGTTCTGGTAGTGAATGGTCTGACAGCTGTCGCAGACAAATCGCAGGCGCGAATCGCCTTCGGGAATGCGCTGGGTGACCGGGTTACCGCACTGACTGCAAAATTTCATGCTTGGGTTCCTGGAGGCTGCGCCTATCTTGGCGTGCGGCGGTGTCAGTCGGCAAGTTGTCGTTTCGCGACATGGGGCAGTTCGGGGGTTGGGCGGTCGGTGTGATTGGTGCATGATGCAGGGTAAGGCACAGATCGAGAACACTCATGCTGGACGAGCTACTGCATCGGGTAAGCAACCACACGCCACGCACCCTGGAAACCGACAAACGTTTCCCCGAGGCTGCGGTTTTGGTGCCAATCACCCGCAGTGACGAACCGGAACTGGTTCTGACCCTGCGCGCCAGCGGGCTCTCGACCCATGGCGGTGAAGTTGCCTTCCCCGGCGGACGCCGCGACCCCGAAGACCCTGACCTGATCTTCACTGCCCTGCGCGAAGCCGAAGAAGAAATCGGTCTGCCGCCGGGTCTGGTGGAAGTGATCGGCCCGCTCAGCCCACTGATCTCCCTGCACGGCATCAAGGTCACGCCTTATGTCGGCGTCATTCCCGATTACGTTGAATACCTGGCCAACGATGCCGAAATCGCCGCCGTGTTCAGCGTGCCCTTGGAGTTCTTTCGCGAAGACCCACGGGAACACACCCACCGCATCGATTACCAGGGCCGCAGTTGGTACGTGCCGAGCTATCGTTATGGCGAGTACAAGATCTGGGGGCTGACCGCGATCATGATCGTCGAGTTGATCAATCTGCTGTATGACGCCGACATCAGCCTGCATCATCCGCCCAAGAGTTTTATCAACACCTGAAGCCATCGTTCGAATGGCGTGAACCCGGCCTGAGCCTTGAGGACAACACGATGAAATACCGCCTGGGCGACGCCCGCGTCGAAACCCATCCACAGAGCTGGGTTGCGCCCAATGCCGTGCTGGTGGGCAAGGTCAAACTGGAAGAGGGTGCCAACGTCTGGTTCAACGCCGTGTTGCGTGGCGACAACGAACTGATCCTGATCGGCAAGAACAGCAACGTCCAGGACGGCACCGTGATGCACACCGACATGGGCTACCCGCTGACCATCGGCACCGGCGTGACCATCGGCCACAACGCAATGCTCCACGGCTGTACCGTCGGCGATTACAGCCTGATTGGCATCAATGCGGTGATCCTCAACGGCGCGAAAATCGGCAAGAACTGCATCATCGGCGCCAATTCGCTGATCGGCGAAAACAAAGAGATTCCCGACGGTTCATTGGTCATGGGCTCGCCGGGCAAAGTCGTACGCGAACTCACCGAGCCGCAGAAGAAAATGCTCGAAGCCAGCGCCGCACACTATGTGCACAACTCGCAGCGCTATGCCCGCGACCTGGTCGAGCAGGAAGAATGAACGCCACTGAACGGCCGGTGCTATCGCCCTGCGTGAACATCTGCGCACTGGATGACGACGATATCTGCACCGGGTGCCAGCGTACGGTGGAAGAGATTACCCGCTGGAGCCGGATGGACAATGCCGAGCGCCGCAAGGTGCTGGAGTTGTGTCATGAGCGGGCCAAATCCAGTGGCCTGATCTGGATGCTGGGCAAAACCCCTGACCTGTAGGAGCTGTCGAGTGCAACGAGGCTGCGATCTTTTGATCTTGCTCCTAAAAAACAACATCAAAAGATCGCAGCCTCGTTGCACTCGTCAGCTCCTACGGTACTCTGTGCCCCAAATTTGACAGGGTATCCCCATGCTCTTCCTGATCGCCTACATCAGCAGCGTCGTGCTGATCAACTACGCCTTTTCCACCGCCCCGCACCTGGACATCATCTGGTCGGCCTGGGGTGGCTTGGTGTTTGTCCTGCGCGACATGGTGCAAACCCGCTTCGGCCACGGCGCCATTGCCGCGATGCTGGCGGCGCTGGTGTTGTCCTACGTGACGTCCGACCCGTCCATCGCCCTGGCCAGCGCCACAGCGTTTGCAATATCCGAGTGCATCGACTGGCTGGTGTTCAGCATCACCAAACGTCCATTGCACGATCGCCTGTGGATAAGTTCGGCGCTGAGCATTCCCCTCGATACCTTCATCTTTTTCGGCATGATCGACGCCTTCACCCCGGCCGTGATCCTCACTGCCATGGGCTCGAAGTTCGCCGGCGTAACGGTCGTCTGGCTGATCATGGCCTGGCGCCTGCGCAAACAGGCCGTCGCCAGCTGAAGCCAAACCCTGCGGTTCATGTAAAATGCCGCGCTTTCTCCCCATGGGAAGCGCGCCAAGCGTTGCGTCCCTCGATGATCCGCTTCTTTGAGGACCTTCAGATGACCCGTATCGGAACTCCATTGTCGCCCACCGCGACCCGCGTATTGATGTGTGGCTGTGGCGAGTTGGGCAAGGAAGTGGTGATCGAGCTGCAACGCCTGGGCGTTGAAGTGATCGCCGTGGATCGCTACGCCAACGCGCCGGCGATGCAAGTCGCCCACCGCAGCCATGTGATCAACATGCTCGACGGTGCGGCCCTGCGCGCTGTGATCGAGGCCGAAAAGCCGCACTTCATCGTGCCGGAAATCGAAGCCATCGCCACCGCGACCCTGGTTGAACTGGAAGCCGAAGGCTTCACCGTGATCCCGACCGCTCGCGCCACGCAGTTGACCATGAACCGCGAAGGCATCCGTCGCCTGGCTGCTGAAGAGCTGGACCTGCCGACTTCGCCGTACCACTTCGCCGACACCTTCGAGGACTACAGCAAAGCCGTTGAAGACCTGGGCTTCCCGTGCGTGGTCAAACCGGTCATGAGCTCCTCGGGCAAAGGCCAGAGCCTGCTGCGCAGCGCCGACGACGTGAAAACCGCGTGGGATTACGCCCAGGAAGGCGGGCGTGCCGGTAAAGGTCGGGTGATCATCGAAGGCTTTATCGATTTCGACTACGAGATCACCCTGCTGACTGTGCGCCACATCGGCGGCACCACGTTCTGTGCACCGGTCGGTCACCGTCAGGAGAAGGGCGACTACCAGGAATCCTGGCAGCCACAAGCCATGAGCCCGGTTGCCCTTGCTGAGTCCGAGCGCGTCGCCAAAGCCGTGACTGAAGCCTTGGGTGGCCGTGGTCTGTTTGGCGTCGAGTTGTTCATCAAAGGTGATCAGGTGTGGTTCAGCGAAGTCTCGCCGCGCCCGCATGATACCGGCCTGGTGACCCTGATTTCTCAGGACCTGTCGCAATTCGCCCTGCACGCACGGGCAATCCTGGGTCTGCCGATTCCGTTGATCCGTCAGGTCGGGCCATCTGCGTCGGCGGTGATCCTGGTGGAAGGGCAATCGACCCAGACCGCGTTTGCCAATCTGGGCGCTGCTTTGAGCGAGCCGGACACGGCGTTGCGTCTGTTTGGTAAGCCTGAAGTGAATGGCCAGCGCCGGATGGGCGTGGCATTGGCGCGGGATGAGTCGATTGAAGCGGCTCGTGCCAAAGCGACACGTGCTTCTCAGGCTGTTGTTGTAGAGCTGTAAACCGAGGCGCGGCCTTCGCGGGCAAGCCCGCTCCCACATTAGTTTTGTGACCGACACAGATCCAATGTGGGAGCGGGCTTGCTCGCGAAGCTTCTGCTTTACTTCAGGCCACCCGATTCAAATCGTTATGCCGTGTCTCTTTCAGGCACAGCACCGCAATCAAACTCAGCACCGCCGCCCCCGACACATACCCGCCGACATAACTCAAACCGCCCATCGCCACCAGTTTCTGCGCAAAGAACGGCGCCGCCGAGGCCCCGACAATGCCGCCCAGGTTGTAGGCCGCCGACGCACCGGTATACCGCACGTGGGTCGGAAACAGCTCCGGCAACAAGGCGCCCATTGGTGCAAACGTCACGCCCATCAGAAACAGTTCGATGCACAAGAACAGCGCCACGCCCCAGGTCGTGCCGTGGGTGAGCAGCGGTTCCATCAGGAAACCGGACAGAATCGCCAGCACGCCACCGATGATCAGCACCGGTTTGCGCCCGTAACGGTCACTGGCCCAGGCCGACAACGGCGTCGCCGCCGCCATGAACAGCACCGCAAAACACAGCAGCGCGAGGAAAGTTTCGCGGGTGTAGCCGAGGGTCGAAACCCCGTAGCTCAGGGAAAATACGGTCGAGATGTAGAACAGCGCATAGCAGACCACCATCGACCCGGCACCCAGCAACATCGGCGCCCAGTACTGGCTGAACAGCTCGACCAGCGGAATCTTCACCCGCTCCTGGCGCGCCATGGCGTTGGCGAACACCGGGGTTTCGTGGAGTTTGAGGCGCACGTACAGGCCGACCATCACCAGCACCGCGCTCAGCAGGAACGGAATCCGCCAGCCCCACGAGCGGAACTGTTCGTCGCTCAGGGTCATGGCCAGCGTCAGGAACAACCCGTTGGCCGCCAGAAAGCCAATCGAAGGGCCGAGCTGCGGGAACATGCCGAACCAGGCGCGTTTGCCCTTCGGCGCATTCTCCGTCGCCAGCAATGCCGCGCCGCCCCATTCGCCGCCCAGTCCCAGGCCTTGGCCAAACCGCAGCACGCAAAGCAGGATCGGCGCCCAGGCCCCGATGCTGTCGTAACCCGGCAGCACGCCAATCAGCGTGGTGCACACACCCATCAACAGCAAGGATGCGACCAGAGTCGATTTGCGCCCGATGCGGTCACCGAAGTGGCCGAACAGCGCCGAGCCCAGTGGTCGCGCCAGGAACGCGATACCGAAGGTGAGAAACGCCGAGAGCATCTGCGCAGTGCCGGAGGTCTGCGGGAAAAACACCGGCCCAATCACCAGCGCAGCGGCGGTGGCGTAGACGTAGAAGTCGTAGAACTCGATGGCGGTGCCGATGAAGCTCGCGGTGGCCACTCGCGTGGCGGAGTTCGTCGGCTGGGCAGGCGTGGTGTCGCTGTAAGCGGTGCTGGTCGTCATGCGGTGATCCCTGACAGTCATGCTCCAGTGGAGCGAATTATTATGGTCGAACACCCAGGGATGTGGGTTTAACGCAGCGTGCGGGTAGCACGGGGTGGGGCGGGGCTTGGGTAAGCGGCTCGATTATAGGAAGGCGGCTAACGATTCAACAAGGGGGGCTGGATTGGTAAAGTCCGCCAGCACCCATGTGGGAGCGGGCTTGCTCGCGAAAGCGGATTATCAATCACCATCTCTGCTGAATATGAAATCGCCTTCGCGAGCAAGCCCGCTCCCACAGGTATCGAGCCTTGCACATAGGGGGCTTCAGATTTTGGACAGGACCGGCACCGAACTGGTATGCCAGACCAACACCTGCGTGACGCGGTTGTCTTCGGTCTCGAGAATCTCCAGCCGATAACGCCCGATCTTCAGGCACACCGAGCTTTCCGGAATCGTCTCCAACGCCTCGGTCACCAGACCGTTGAGGGTTTTCGGACCGTCGCTGGGCAGGTGCCAGCCCAGGCTTTTATTCAATTCGCGAATCGACGCCGCACCTTCGATCATCAATCGACCATCGGCCTGTGGGTGAACGTGCGGGTTGTCCAGGCTGTGCTCGCTTTCGAACTCGCCGACGATTTCTTCGAGGATGTCTTCCAGGGTCACGATGCCGAGCACTTCGCCGTACTCGTCCACCACCATGCCCAGGCGCCGCTGTTGCTTGTGGAAGTTCAGCAATTGCAGCTGCAACGGCGTGCTTTCCGGCACGAAGTACGGTTCGTGGCAGGCCGCCAGCAACGCTTCGAGCGTCAGGCTGGCATCCGGCAACAAGTGGCGGATCTGCCGGGTATTGAGCACCGCTTCGACCTGATTGATGTCGCTGTGGAACACCGGCAGGCGCGTGCGGCGATTGTTGCGCAGTTGTTCGATGATCTCTTCGAGGGTGTCGTCGAGGTTGATCCCGTCGACATCACTGCGCGGTACCAGGATGTCGTTGACCGTGATGTTGTCCAGCGCATGAATGCCCGACAGCGGGTGCGGGCGGGAAGGCGCATGTTCATGATCGTCGTGCCGATCCGCCTGTGCCTCGTCTTCGCTTTGCTGCACCACTTTGACTTTGCGGGCGAACGGGCGCATCAGCAATTGGCTGAAGCCATTGAGCAGCCAGGCTGCGGGGTAGATGATTTTCAGCGGCGCGCCGAGCAAGGTGTTGCCCAGGTTCAGGATCGCGTCCGGGTAGCGCACGGCCAGGGTGCGCGGCAGGTAGTCGGCGAACACCAGCAGGATCACGCCGGCACCGACGCAGGCTGCCCATGGGCCGTTTTCCGCCCAGGTGAAAATCGCCAGCAAGGTGCTGATGACCATGACCAACGCGCGGCACAGGGTGTTGCAGAGGATCAGGCTGTTCAGCGGAAAGCTCAGCTTCGCCAGGGGCTTGTCGCTCGACCGTGAGGCCGTGCGTTGGGCCAGCAAATACTGTTGCGCGACTTCGATGGCGGTAAACAGCCCCGACCACAAAATCAGCAGGGCGATCACTGCAAGCATCGGCCCTATGGGCAAGTCGTCCATTATTGCCGCCCGTCAGATGTGCAGAATGTATTCACGAACCAGCTTGCTGCCGAAATAGGCCAGCATCAGCAGGCAGAAACCGGCGAGGGTCCAGCGGATCGCCTTGTGTCCGCGCCAGCCGAGGCGATTACGGCCCCACAGCAATACGCTGAACACGATCCAGGCCAGGCAGGCCAGCAGGGTCTTGTGCACCAGATGCTGCGCGAACAGATTCTCGACGAACAGCCAGCCGGAGATCAGCGACAGCGACAGCAGGGTCCAACCGGCCCAGAGAAAGCCGAACAGCAGGCTTTCCATGGTTTGCAGCGGCGGGAAGTTCTTGATCAGCCCAGACGGATGCTTGTGCTTGAGCTGGTGATCTTGTACCAGCAGCAGCAAGGCCTGGAACACCGCGATGGTGAACATGCCGTAGGCCAGGATCGACAGGAGAATGTGGGCGAGGATGCCCGGCTCTTCGTCGATGATCTGCACGGTGCCGGCCGGGGCGAACTGCGCCAGGAGCACGGTGGCGACGCCGAGGGGGAACAGCAATATCAGCAGGTTCTCCACCGGAATCCGCGAGCAGGCCAGCAGGGTCAGGGCGATAACGGCTGCGGCAATCAGGCTGGCGGCACTGAAGAAGTCCAGGCCCAGGCCGATCGGCGTCAGCAGATGCGTGAACAGACTGGCACTGTGAGCCAGCACGGCCAGCACGCCGAGCGTGACCAGCAGACGCTTGTTCGCCTTGGCACCGGAGGCCAGGCGAGTGCCTTGATAGATAGTCGCAGCGGCATATAAGCAGGCGGCGGCGAGGGTGGTAAGCAAACTGGGTGACAAGGGGAGCATAAATCCTGTTAGGCAAGCCCGAAAGGCGCTGAGTTTGGCATAGAACCCACATCGCACGAAAGACCATAGAACCTGACAGCGAGGTGTCCGCCAGACGCAGTCTTCGCTATAATCCGCGACCTGCCCACGCCGCAGGCTCGCCGAGCACATGTTTATTCCGGTCTGGGCCGCCATTATCCCGGTCTACACAGGGCCTGAAAGGATCGCGCAATGTTTGAAAACTTAACCGACCGTCTCTCGCAGACGCTGCGCCATGTCACCGGCAAGGCCAAGCTGACCGAAGACAATATCAAAGACACCCTGCGCGAAGTGCGCATGGCGTTGCTCGAAGCCGACGTCGCCCTGCCGGTGGTCAAGGACTTCGTCAATTCGGTCAAGGAACGCGCCGTCGGCACCGAAGTGTCGCGCAGCCTGACGCCGGGCCAGGCCTTCGTGAAGATCGTCCAGGCCGAACTCGAAAGCCTGATGGGCGCGGCCAACGAAGACTTGAACCTGAGCGCCGTTCCGCCCGCCGTCGTACTGATGGCCGGTTTGCAGGGCGCGGGTAAAACCACCACCGCCGGCAAACTTGCGCGCTTCCTTAAAGAGCGCAAGAAGAAGACGGTCATGGTCGTGTCCGCCGACGTTTACCGTCCTGCGGCGATCAAACAGCTGGAAATGCTTGCCGGTGAAGTCGGTGTTACCTTCTTCCCGTCCGACCTGAGCCAGAAGCCGGTCGAGATTGCGCAAGCCGCTATTAAAGAAGCAAAACTGAAATTCATCGACGTAGTCATCGTCGATACCGCCGGTCGTCTGCACATCGACGAAGAGATGATGGGCGAGATCAAGGCGCTGCACGCTGCGATCAACCCGGTCGAAACCCTGTTCGTGGTCGACGCCATGACCGGCCAGGATGCCGCCAATACGGCCAAGGCCTTCGGTGATGCACTGCCGCTGACCGGTGTGATCCTGACCAAAGTCGACGGCGACGCCCGTGGCGGTGCCGCCCTGTCGGTGCGCGCCATCACCGGCAAGCCGATCAAGTTCATCGGTATGGGCGAGAAGAGCGAAGCGCTCGAACCGTTCCACCCTGAGCGTATTGCTTCGCGCATCCTCGGCATGGGCGACGTGCTCAGTCTGATCGAACAGGCCGAAGCGACCCTCGACAAGGACAAGGCCGACAAACTGGCCAAGAAGCTGAAGAAGGGCAAGGGCTTCGATCTCGAAGACTTCCGCGATCAGCTGCAACAGATGAAGAACATGGGCGGCCTCGGCGGCCTCATGGACAAGCTGCCGAACATCGGCGGTGTGAACCTGGCGCAAATGGGCAATGCCCAAGGCGCGGCAGAGAAGCAATTCAAGCAAATGGAAGCCATCATCAATTCCATGACCCCGGCCGAGCGCCGCGACCCTGAGCTGATCAGCGGTTCGCGCAAACGCCGGATCGCCATGGGTTCCGGCACTCAGGTGCAGGACATCGGTCGCTTGATCAAGCAACACAAGCAGATGCAGAAGATGATGAAGAAATTCTCCGCGAAAGGCGGAATGGCCAAAATGATGCGCGGCATGGGCGGTATGTTGCCCGGCGGCGGCATGCCAAAAATGTAAAGAATCCGCACCGACAGCGATGTCGGTGCAGTACCACAGCAATGTGGGAACTCCAGCAAACCCGCACTTGGCGGGAGCTGACTGGCCGTTTTCAACGACGGCTCTATAGCAAATCTTGATGGCGACCGGAAGGCCGCCGGAAAAAGACATTTGCAAAAGTCCGGATATTCCTTAGAATATGCGGCCTTTCGGGCACCTATGCCCGCTGTGCCTTTAGATTTGCAGCACCGACTACAGGAACGATGTTCACATGCTAACAATCCGTCTTGCCCTTGGCGGCTCCAAAAAGCGCCCGTTTTACCACTTGACCGTAACCGACAGCCGCAACCCGCGCGACGGTTCGCACAAGGAACAGGTTGGTTTCTTCAACCCTGTTGCTCGTGGTCAAGAAGTTCGTCTGTCCGTGAACCAAGAGCGCGTAGCCTACTGGCTGAGCGTTGGTGCACAACCTTCTGAGCGTGTTGCTCAGTTGTTGAAGGATGCATCTAAGGCTGCGGCCTGAGCAATATGAGCGCGACGCCTGCTGTTGCTGATGATTTGATCGTTATCGGCAAGATTTACTCTGTTCACGGCGTTCGCGGCGAAGTGAAGGTTTATTCCTTTACTGATCCGACTGAAAACCTGTTGCAGTACAAAACCTGGACGCTCAAGCGCGAAGGCAATGTCAAACAGGTCGAGCTGGTCAGCGGACGCGGGAACGACAAGTTCCTGGTCGCAAAGCTCAAGGGTCTCGATGATCGTGAAGAAGCGCGTCTTCTGGCCGGTTATGAGATCTGCGTGCCGCGCAACCTGTTCCCTGAATTGACCGACGGCGAGTACTACTGGTACCAGCTGGAAGGTCTGAAGGTTATTGATCAACTCGGGCAACTGCTCGGGAAAATCGATCATCTTCTGGAAACCGGCGCCAATGATGTAATGGTGGTCAAGCCTTGCGCTGGCAGCCTGGACGATCGCGAACGCCTGTTGCCCTATACGGAGCAATGCGTGTTGGCAGTCGACCTTGCCGCAGGCGAGATGAAGGTGGAATGGGATGCGGACTTCTAAGCGTGGCTAACTTGCGCGTAGAAGTGATCAGTTTGTTTCCCGAGATGTTCTCCGCCATCAGCGAGTACGGCATCACCAGTCGTGCGGTGAAACAGGGGCTGTTGCAGCTCACCTGTTGGAATCCGCGAGACTACACGACGGATCGACATCACACTGTGGACGATCGCCCATTTGGCGGTGGCCCGGGCATGGTGATGAAGATCAAGCCCCTGGAAGATGCTCTGGTTCAGGCCAAGGCAGCAGCCGGGGAGGCGGCGAAGGTAATTTACCTGTCCCCCCAAGGCCGTCAGCTGACTCAGTCGGCGGTCCGCGAGTTGGCGAATCTGGATGCATTGATCCTGATTGCCGGCCGCTATGAAGGCATTGACGAGCGTTTTATAGATGCTCACGTCGATGAAGAGTGGTCGATTGGCGACTATGTACTGTCTGGCGGCGAGCTGCCGGCGATGGTCCTGATCGATGCGGTTACACGACTGCTGCCTGGAGCTTTAGGGCATGCGGACTCCGCCGAGGAAGATTCCTTTACGGACGGTCTGCTGGATTGCCCGCACTACACCCGACCGGAGGTGTATGCGGATCAGCGTGTTCCCGACGTGTTGCTTAGTGGCAATCACGCGCATATCCGGCGTTGGCGTTTGCAGCAGTCCCTTGGTAGGACCTTTGAACGACGCGCCGATCTTCTGGAAAGCCGCTCGCTTTCTGGAGAAGAGAAGAAGCTGCTCGAGGAATACATCCGCGAGCGGGACGATAGTTAACAACGTATCGATGGTAAATCCGACGATTTACCTTAGGAGCACAGCATGACTAACAAAATCATCCTTGCACTCGAAGCAGAGCAGATGACCAAAGAGATCCCTACCTTTGCCCCGGGCGACACTATTGTCGTTCAGGTGAAAGTGAAGGAAGGCGACCGTTCGCGTCTGCAAGCGTTCGAAGGTGTTGTTATCGCCAAGCGTAACCGCGGCGTAAACAGTGCTTTCACCGTTCGTAAAATCTCCAACGGTGTTGGCGTAGAGCGTACTTTCCAGACCTACAGCCCGCAAATCGACAGCATGGCCGTTAAACGTCGCGGTGACGTACGTAAAGCCAAGCTGTACTACCTGCGTGACCTGTCCGGTAAAGCAGCTCGCATCAAGGAAAAACTGGCTTAAGTCCAGCTTCCGATGCAAAAAAAGCAGCCTGAGGGCTGCTTTTTTGTTGCCTGCGATTTACCTGTGGGAGCGTGGCTTGCCCGCGAATCGATCTACCCGGCACCGCAATAACATCAGGCACTGTAAAGCCCCGTCCGGCTATGAAAGACTTAGCCCCGGATTCCCGCTACCTGAGCCTCTATGCCCGCCATCGACCATCCCCTGATAGACCAATTCCTCGACGCGCTGTGGCTGGAAAAAGGCCTCTCCGATAACACCCGCGATGCCTATCGCAGCGATCTGGCGCTATTCAACGGCTGGCTGCAGGAAAAAAACCTCGAACTGATCAACGCCGGCCGCGAGCTGATCCTCGATCACCTGGCCTGGCGCCTGGAGCAAAACTACAAACCCCGTTCCACGGCACGATTTCTCTCCGGCGTGCGTGGCTTTTATCGCTACCTGTTGCGGGAAAAGCTGATTGCGGTCGATCCGACGTTACGCGTCGATATGCCGCAACTCGGTAGGCCGTTGCCCAAGTCTTTGTCGGAAGCCGATGTGGAGGCACTGCTGAATGCCCCGGACCTGAGCGAAGCCATCGGTCAGCGTGACCGCGCCATGCTGGAAGTGCTTTACGCCTGCGGCTTGCGGGTCACCGAGCTGATCAGCCTGACCCTGGAACAGGTCAACCTGCGTCAGGGTGTGCT
Organism: Pseudomonas nunensis; assembly: GCF_024296925.1. Classification (NCBI taxonomy): domain Bacteria; kingdom Pseudomonadati; phylum Pseudomonadota; class Gammaproteobacteria; order Pseudomonadales; family Pseudomonadaceae; genus Pseudomonas; species Pseudomonas nunensis. The sequence goes on along the minus strand of NZ_CP101125.1, from coordinate 4,997,658 downwards.
GCGGGTGATGGGCAAGGGCAGTAAGGAGCGGCTGGTGCCGATGGGCGAGGAGGCGATTGTCTGGGTCGAACGCTACCTGCGTGACGGCCGAGGCGAACTGCTCAACGGGCGGCCCAGCGATGTGATGTTCCCCAGCCAGCGCGGCGAACAGATGACCCGCCAGACCTTCTGGCATCGCATCAAGCATCAGGCCAAAGTCGCCGGGATCAGCAAGTCGCTGTCGCCGCACACCCTGCGCCACGCCTTTGCCACGCACCTGCTCAACCACGGCGCCGACCTGCGGGTGGTGCAAATGCTGCTCGGCCACAGCGACCTCTCGACCACCCAGATCTACACCCACGTCGCTCGCGCCCGCTTGCAGGACCTGCATGCCAAACACCATCCGCGCGGCTGACACAACCTCTGGCCGCGCCCGCACGCTTGCGTAGCAGCTGGCGAAGCCTGCGTTCGGCTGCGCAGCAGTCGTGAAATCAGACGCTGCGAATATTCAGTTAAACCGAGAGCTCAGGGTTTACGACTGCTTCGCAGCCGAACGCAGGCTTCGCCAGCTGCTACAGAAGCGTTGAGCGCCCTCGCTTCAATGTTGTGCATCACCCGCATTCGGCCCCACCAGCCTTATGTGGTAGGCTTTGCCGGTTTGCACGATGGGCGATTATGACCCGGTGTTTCGGCACGGGCGTTCTGATCGTCCCATTTGTCCGCCTTCAGGAGTTCTCATGCGTCTGACCCAGATTTTCGCCGCCGCAGCCATTGCGTTGGTCAGTACCTTTGCCGTCGCCGATGACGCGGCCGACAAAGCGATTCGTAAAAGCCTGGAAAGCCTCCAGCTCGAAACCCCGATCGAAGCCATCAGCGCGAGCCCGCTGGCCGGCTTGTACGAAGTCAAACTCAAAGGCAGCCGCGTGCTCTACGCCAGCGCCGATGGCCAGTACGTGATGCAGGGCTACATGTTCCAGCTCAAGGACGGCAAGCCGGTCAACCTGACCGAGAAGACCGAGCGCCTGGGCGTTTCCAAACTGGTCAACGAGATTCCGGTCGCGGAAACCGTGGTCTACCCGGCTATCGGCGAAACCAAGTCGCACATCACCGTGTTCACCGACACCACCTGCCCGTACTGCCACAAGCTGCACGCCGAAGTGCCTGAGCTGAACAAGCGCGGCATCGAAGTGCGTTACGTCGCGTTTCCGCGCCAGGGCCTGGGCTCGCCGGGTGACGAACAACTGCAAGCGGTCTGGTGCTCCAAGGACAAAAAAGCGGCCATGGACAAAATGGTCGATGGCAAGGAAATCAAGGCCGCCAAGTGCGATAACCCGGTTTCCAAGCAATTCGCCCTTGGTCAATCGATCGGTGTCAATGGTACGCCGGCCATCGTTTTGGCTGACGGTCAGGTAATTCCGGGCTACCAGCCTGCGCCACAAGTCGCCAAACTGGCACTGGGCGCGAAATAATTCGCATCGTCACGGTCAGCCTTTGACGATCATGGTCCGGCGGTCATCCGCCTGGCCATTAATAGAGAGCCGCGAGTATGCGGCTGTTTTCACGGCCGACCTTGCGTCGGCCGTTTTATGGGGAGTTCACAGTGAAACCGGTCAAAGTAGGCATCTGTGGGTTAGGGACCGTCGGTGGCGGAACCTTCAACGTACTTCAGCGCAACGCCGAGGAAATTGCTCGTCGTGCCGGGCGTGGAATCGAAGTGGCACAAATTGCCACGCGCACGCCAAAGCCTCAGTTCCAGACGACCGGTATTGCGATTACCAACGATGTGTTCGAAGTGGCCACGAACCCTGAGATCGACATCGTTATAGAGCTGATGGGCGGCTACACCGTTGCCCGCGAGCTGGTACTCAAGGCCATCGAGAATGGCAAGCATGTGGTCACCGCGAACAAGGCACTGATCGCCGTTCACGGTAATGAGATTTTCGCCAAGGCTCGCGAGAAGGGCGTGATCGTTGCGTTCGAAGCGGCCGTGGCCGGTGGCATTCCGGTGATCAAGGCGATCCGTGAAGGCTTGTCCGCCAACCGTATCAACTGGGTCGCCGGCATCATCAACGGCACCGGCAACTTCATCCTCACCGAAATGCGTGAGAAGGGTCGCACCTTCGAAGACGTACTCGCCGAGGCGCAAGCCCTGGGTTACGCCGAAGCCGATCCGACCTTTGACGTTGAAGGCATCGACGCAGCCCACAAGCTGACGATCCTGGCGTCCATTGCGTTCGGCATCCCGCTGCAGTTCGACAAGGCTTACACCGAAGGCATCACCAAGTTGACCACCGCTGACGTGAACTACGCCGAAGCCTTGGGTTATCGCATCAAGCACCTCGGCGTGGCGCGCAGCACTGCCGCCGGTATCGAGTTGCGCGTGCACCCGACGCTGATCCCGGCTGATCGCCTGATCGCCAACGTCAACGGCGTGATGAACGCGGTGATGGTCAACGGCGACGCTGCCGGTTCGACCCTGTTCTACGGCGCTGGCGCCGGCATGGAGCCGACCGCTTCCTCGGTCATTGCCGATCTGGTGGACGTGGTTCGCGCCATGACCTCCGACCCGGAAAACCGCGTACCGCACCTGGCCTTCCAGCCGGATTCGCTGTCGGCCCACCCGATCCTGCCGATCGAAGCCTGCGAAAGCGCGTACTACCTGCGGATCCAGGCCAAGGACCATCCAGGCGTGCTGGCCCAGGTGGCGAGCATCCTGTCGGAGCGCGGCATCAACATCGAATCGATCATGCAGAAGGAAGTCGAAGAACACGACGGCCTGGTGCCGATGATCCTGCTGACCCACCGTGTGCTGGAGCAGCACATGAACGACGCGATCACCGCCCTGGAAGCTTTGGCGGGCGTTGTCGGTCCGGTTGTGCGGATTCGTGTCGAGCACCTGAACTAAGCCGTTATCGTTCACCGGGCTCGCCTGCGGGCCCGGTATTGCGAACACTGTCTATTGGAGCCAGTCATGCGTTATATCAGTACCCGCGGCCAGGCACCGGCCCTGAATTTCGAAGACGTCCTGCTGGCCGGTCTGGCCACGGACGGCGGCCTGTATGTGCCGGAATGCCTGCCACGTTTCACCCAGGAAGAAATCGCGTCCTGGGCCGGCCTGCCGTATCACGAGCTGGCCTTCCGGGTGATGCGCCCGTTTGTAGCCGGCAGCATCCCTGATGCCGATTTCAAAAAGATTCTTGAAGAAACCTACGGTGTGTTCGCGCACAACGCCGTGGCGCCGTTGCGTCAACTGAACGGTAACGAATGGGTGCTGGAGCTGTTCCACGGCCCGACCCTGGCGTTCAAGGACTTCGCCCTGCAACTGCTCGGTCGCCTGCTCGATTACACGCTGGAAAAACGCGGCGAGCGCGTAGTGATCGTTGGCGCCACCTCCGGTGATACCGGTTCGGCCGCCATCGAAGGCTGCAAGCACTGCGAAAACGTCGACATCTTCATCCTGCACCCGCACAACCGTGTGTCTGAAGTGCAGCGTCGCCAGATGACCACCATTTTCGGCGAGAACATCCACAACATCGCCATCGAAGGCAACTTCGATGACTGCCAGGAAATGGTCAAGAATAGCTTCGCCGACCAGAGCTTTCTCAAAGGCACGCGCCTGGTAGCGGTGAACTCGATCAACTGGGCGCGGATCATGGCCCAGATCGTTTACTACTTCCACGCAGCCCTGCAACTGGGTGGCCCGGCGCGTTCGGTGTCGTTCTCGGTGCCGACCGGCAACTTCGGCGACATCTTCGCCGGTTACCTGGCGCGCAACATGGGCCTGCCGATCAACCAGTTGATCGTCGCCACCAACCGCAACGACATCCTGCACCGCTTCATGAGCGGCAATCAGTACGTCAAGGAAACCCTGCACGCCACGCTGTCGCCGTCGATGGACATCATGGTGTCGTCGAACTTCGAACGCCTGCTGTTCGACCTGCACGGTCGCAACGGCGCAGCGATTGCTGGCCTGATGGACAACTTCAAGCAGGGCGGTGGTTTCAGCGTCGAGCAAGAGCGTTGGACCGAAGCCCGCAAGCTGTTCGATTCCCTGGCCGTGGATGACGCGCAAACCTGCGAAACCATCGCCGAGGTTTACGAGCAAACCGGCGAAGTGCTGGACCCGCACACCGCCATCGGCGTCAAGGCTGCACGGGAATGCCGTCGCAGCCTGGATATCCCGATGGTGATCCTTGGCACGGCCCATCCGGTCAAATTCCCGGACGCCGTGTTAAAAGCCGGTGTAGGAAAAGCTCTCGAACTACCTGCACATCTTTCTGATTTGTTTGAGCGAGAAGAGCGCTGCACCGTGTTGCCGAATGACCTGAAAGCCGTGCAGGCCTTTGTCAGTCAGCATGGCAACCGCGGCAAGCCACTTTAAGCCCGCAACGCTGTCACATTTTGAAGCCCGTCTCCTGACGGGCTTTCTTGTTTCTGCGTGCCACACTTGTCGCGTTTTCGCCCCTGAAGGACGGGCGAGTTGATCACCAAGGAAGTGGCAATGCGGTTTTTAAGAGGGTTCAGACCAGCCATGTGCTGGATATTTTTGCTGGGCGCAATGGGCCTCGGACACTGCGCACGGGCGGCACAACTGATGGGTTTCGAGGCTGCGGCGCCGATGACCGTCGATGCCATTGAGCTGGACGCCGAAGAGCTGCAATGGATTCGCGCCCACCCACAAGTCATCGTGGCTTCGAAGCAATATCCGCTGTACCAGTTCAAGGACGAGCACGGTCAATGGAGTGGCTTGAACATCGATGTGCTTCAGCGCATCAGTGCAATGACGGGGCTGAATTTCGTCCATGAAGAGACATTCTCCACCGAACATTTACTCCGTCGCCTGGAAAGCGGTGCCGCGGACATGACCACGACGCTGGCGCTCAATGATGAGCGCAAGTTGTTCCTGGATTTCAGCCATGCCTTTGGCGGGTCTGCCTGGGTGCTGGTGGGGCATGCCGGCGCTCCGCTTCTCCATTCCCTGGAACAGCTGTCGGAAAAGAAACTGGTATTGCCGGCCAGACACGCCATGGAGGCAACCATTCAGCGTGAGCACCCGACCATCGAGCTGCGTTCGGTCAAGACCTATGCCGAAGCCCGGGCGTTGGTCGAAAGTGGCGAGGCCGACGCCACTATCGAAAACGAAACCGGGGCGCAGCTCTATCCGACCGGGCAACTGAAGATAGGCCATACGGTGGAAGGCTCGTGGGAAGCCGACCATCTGGCTGTACGTAAAGGGCAGCCGGAGTTGTTGAGCATCCTTAACAAGGCGCTTGAAGCCTTCCCTGCGGCGGAGTTGCGGGCCATTCGCCTTAAGTGGCTGGATGGCATCGCCCCCAGTCCGGCACTTTCTTTCTGGCAACGGGTGACCCGTTGGGGCTGTTGGGGCGTGTTTGTCGTCAGCCTGTTCGGCTTGCTGTCCTTGCTCTGGAACCGTCGGCTCGCGATGCTGATCAAGCAGCGTCTGGACGTCGAGAAACACCTTAGCGATCAACTCGCCTTTCAACATGCGCTGATTGATGCCATGCCCGATCCCATGTTTGTCCGTGATCTGGAGGGGCGTTTGATCATGTGCAACAAAAGTTACGAAGAAGCCCTGTCGATCCGGTTGGACCAGGTTCAAGGCCGACAGCTGATTGAGGTCGATGTGTTGCCCAGGGAGACGGCCGAGCAGCTGCATGCCGAGTTCATCGCCCAGCTCGACACCCGCAAGCCCCGGTTCACCCAGCGCCAGTTGAAATTCAACAACGGTGTGCGCGACATCTACCAATGGACGGTGCCTTTTTACGGTGCTGACGGGCAGGTGCGCGGGTTGTTGGGTGGATGGACGGATATCGCTCAGCGACGGAGTGAAGGGGGGTGTCAGTGTTCGCGGTAAGTTTCGGAATTTTCCTATGGGATGTAGCTACTTTTCCGATGGGATGCTGAAGGATGCTCCCCTAGAGTGATCGGCAACTGCGGTGAAAGTCCGCGCGTGTCGTTCCAGAGGTCGCTTATGCGCACGCTCAAAATCCTGATCCTCGAACACAATCCTTTCCAGATGATGGCGTTGCACCAGATGCTCAACGCCATTGGTGTCTATGACGTGCTGACGGCGCCGTCGATGTCGGCGGCGCTACGTTCCCTGGGACGCAGGGGCACGGTCGATATCGCCTTCTGTGATCCGCAACTCAAGGGCGGCGACGGGTTGGCATTGGTGCGGCATCTGGCAGAGGAGCGCGAAGCCCGGGCGCTGATTCTGCTTGGCAACGTGGCGTCGAGCATCATGCCGCACGTGACGTCCATACTGGCCGACAGTGAGGTCAGACTCCTCGGGCACTTGCACACACCCGTTTCCGCCGTGTTGCTGCGCCGGCTGCTGGATGTTTATCTGCTGGAGTCGATGCTTCAAGCCAGGGCCTGAAACCGGCTGTTTTTTCCTTGTCATCTTTGCGGTGCATGCTCAATTTCCCCTCAGAAGCCAATACCGCTGCCATGCGGTATTCAGAACTTTCTTCTCGGGCCAGAGGTCATTAACTGTAGACACGCCCTCCCAGGCACTTTGTTTTCGGACTATTGAGTGGTGATCGCTAGATGGAAAGTATCAGCCTATTGCTCGGTGAGGCTCTGAGCCCGTATCAAGTGACGTTGACCCCGTCGGGCACCCATGGCGAATGCCTGGTGATCCTGAAGAGTGCGGCCGGCGCGATTGTGGTGGAACGCGAGTTCAATCAGGCGCAGTTGACCGATAAGCGGCAACTGACGGATGTCGTCGACGGATTGCATCGCGATGTGCTGATTGCCGAAGGTCGCCTGGAGCCCTGTGTGATCGCGGCGTTGCGCAATGCGGCCCAGGACAAGATCCTGGCTAATCGAAATTGAATTACCTTTTTGTGGGAACCTTCCTGCGCCAAGGTCGTCAGACCATGTAACAGCAGGATCAAGCATTGTGCTCCGGTGCTTGTAGCTTGCTGCTACTGGTCTTTATGTAGGCCACGTTTAACCCCGAGTCGTCTCCCCACTTCTCGGGGTTTCTTTTGCCCAAAATTTGTCATTGCGTATCCTGATGCTCGAAAAAGCGCTTGGCTTCGCCCAGGTAGTCGCTGCGGCGTTCCGGGTCGAGCCAGTCGGCGTAGGCATGCGCCAGTCGCTCGTGGGGCAGGGTGCGCAATAGCTGATTGATCTCGCTGATGGCCTGCCGGCCTTGCGCTGTGGCGGAACAACCAATGTAGCCAGGCAGGTACTTGCCAGTGCCTTTGACCGGGTAGAACGCCAATTCATTGTCGGCAATGTGTTCAACACTGGCTCGATAGCGGATTTCCGGCCAGTAGCCCAGCACCATCTGCAGCCGCCCCAGGCGCTGCATCTGTAACAGACTGCCGAGCGCATCATTACCGTAATGAGCGGTCAAGGCACCGGTCGGCGCCTTTTGCAGCAGGTCGTCGAGGTAGGGGCCGTAGCTGCGTTCGGCGATGACGCCGACTTTGTTACTGCCGCTACCCAGCAATGCGGGGAGATCGACTTCGCCATCGACAAGAAACGGTTCCAGTGCCGAGCGATTTGTCTGACGGACCACTAATCCATTGGTCACCGCCAGAAATGCCGGCGTGGAAAACGCAATCCACTTTTCCCGTTCCTTGGTCCAGATCAGCGCAGGATCGCAGGTGAACGATTCTTCATGGAGCATCTGCATGCCGCGAGCGCGGTTCACCCTCATCAGGCTGTGCTCGTATTGCGGCATGCCGGCAATCAACAGCGGCATCAGTTGATCAATCACGCCCTGGCCTTTTTTCGGGCCTTCGAAGATCGTCATGGGCGGCAGGTCCCTCAAGAGCCAGATCAGCGTCTCTTTGGATTGTGCCGAAGCGGTTGACGCAAAACCTGCCAATAGTGCGATAACCACCCACGCACACCGGTGCAGAGCAGGTTTGGCCGCTGATGCAAGCAAGCGCTTCAGCTTAAATGGCTCCGTCTTCACGCAGCTTTGCGATCTGTCCCTTGTCGTAGCCAAGATCGTGGAGTACCTGCGCATTGTGTTCACCCAACTGCGGTCCGACCCATTCGGAAGAGCCAGGTGTCTCAGAGAGTTTCGGCACGATCCCCGGCATCTTGAAGTCCTTGCCGTCAGGCAGCTTGGCGTGCAGGAACATTTCCCGGGCCAGGTACTGCGGATCGCTGAACATGTCTTCGGCGCTGAAGATCCGGCTGGCCGGGACGTCGGCCTGGTTCAACTGCTCGATCACGCTATCGAGCGGCAGCGAATTGACCCAGCGATCGATGACTCCGTAAATTTCGTCGCGGCGGCCGTCACGCCCGTCATTGCTGGCGAGCACCGGGTCGTTGGCCAAATCTTCCCGACCGATAATCAACATGAACCGCTTGAAGATCGCATCGCCATTGGCGCCAATCTGCACGTGCTTGCCGTCAGCGCTGGTGTGGATGGAGGAGGGCGTGATGCCGGGCATGATGTTGCCGGTTCGCTCGCGGATGAAACCGAACACATCGAACTCCGGGACCATGCTTTCCATCATGGCGAAGATCGCTTCATACAACGCCACGTCCACCACTTGGCCCAGGCCGCCGTTGACCTCGCGATGACGCAGGGCCATCAGCGCGCCGATCACGCCCCACAGCGCGGCAATCGAGTCGCCGATGGAAATCCCTGTGCGCACCGGCGGTCGATCCTCGAACCCGGTGATGTATCGAAGACCGCCCATGGACTCCCCGACTGCGCCAAACCCCGGTTGGTCTTTCATTGGCCCGGTCTGGCCGAATCCAGAGAGGCGCACCATCACCAGTTTTGGGTTCAGTGCATGTAAAACTTCCCACCCCAGGCCGAGCTTTTCCAACACGCCGGGGCGAAAATTCTCGATCAGAATGTCCGCTTCGCTGAGCAGTTTTTTCAGAATCGCCAGGCCGTCCGGATGCTTCAGGTTCAAGGTCAGGGACTTCTTATTGCGCGCCTGGACGAACCACCACAGCGAGGTGCCTTCATACAACTTGCGCCATTTACGCAACGGATCACCGCCATCCGGGGATTCAATCTTGATCACTTCAGCACCGAACTCGCCGCAAATGCGCGAGGCAAACGGCCCGGCAATCAACGTACCCAATTCGATGACTTTCAGGCCTGAGAGTGGTTTTCCGGTGAATGGCATGCGCGATCCTGTAGGACAAAGTCGTGTGAGTAGTGCGTTTTAACATAGCCGCGTGTCAGTCGCCCGAAGTTGATGGCCGTCAATGCTCTGATTGCCCGTCGCATCGGTTAGACTTGCGGCCTTTCCTCGTATCAAGAAGCCCGTTCATGGCCCAGCCGTCCACGACCTACAAGTTTGAACTGAACCTCACCGACCTCGACCGCAGCATCTACGAGAGCGTGAAGCAGACCATCGCCCGTCACCCTTCGGAAACCGAAGAGCGCATGACCGTGCGGCTGCTGGCCTACGCCTTCTGGTACAACGAGCAGCTGTCGTTTGGGCGCGGTCTGTCAGACGTGGATGAACCAGCCCTGTGGGAAAAGAGCCTGGATGACCGCGTCCTGCACTGGATCGAAGTCGGTCAGCCAGACGCCGATCGCCTGACCTGGTGCTCGCGTCGCACCGAGCGCACCAGCCTGTTGGCGTACGGCAGCCTGCGTGTCTGGGAAACCAAAGTGATCCCGGCGATCAAGAACCTGAAAAACGTGCACATCGCGGCCGTGCCGCAGGACATCCTGGAAACCCTGGCCAAAGACATGCCCCGCGTTATCAAGTGGGACGTGATGATCAGCGAAGGAACGATTTTCGTCACCGACGACCGTGGTCAACATGAAGTCCAGCTGCAGTGGCTGAGCGGCGAACGCGGCTGATCATTCGCCGGTACTACGCGTCATCCGGTTTTATCCTACGTATTCAAGAGAAGCACCTGTCACCCCATGCGCATCGAACCTCGCCTGTTGCCCGACACCCTGCCATTCCTCGGTGATCTGCCGCCGCTGCTGACCCGTCTGTACGCGGCGCGGGGCGTGCAGAGCGAGGCTGAACTGGACAAGAGCCTGGCCCGGCTGATTCCGTTTCAGCAACTCAAAGGCATCGACGCGGCGGTGGATCTGCTGGTGACGGCGCTGGAGCAGCGTCAGCGGATTCTGATCGTCGGCGATTTCGATGCTGATGGCGCCACGGCCAGTACCGTCGGCGTACTTGGTTTGCGTCTGCTGGGCGCGGCTCATGTCGATTATCTGGTGCCGAACCGTTTCGAGTACGGTTACGGCCTGACCCCGGAAATCGTCGAAGTGGCGTTGACCCGTGATCCGCAGCTGCTGATCACCGTGGACAATGGGATTTCCAGCGTCGAAGGTGTGGCGGCGGCGAAAAAGGCCAAGCTCAAAGTGCTGGTCACCGATCACCACTTGCCCGGCGATGAGCTGCCGCTGGCTGATGCCATCGTCAATCCGAACCAGCCTGGTTGCGACTTTCCAAGCAAGGCGTTGGCCGGGGTCGGGGTGATTTTCTATGTGTTGATGGCCCTGCGTGCACGCCTGCGCAGTCTCGGTTGGTACGAGAGCAAACCTCAGCCGAACATCGGCGAGTTGCTGGACCTGGTGGCGCTGGGCAGTGTCGCCGACGTGGTGCCGCTGGATGCCAACAACCGGATTCTGGTGCACCAGGGTTTGGAGCGGATTCGCGCCGGTCGCGCCCGGCCCGGGATCAAGGCGATTCTCGAAGTCGCCAAGCGTGAGCCGGCGCGGATTACCTCTACCGATCTGGGCTTCATTGTCGGCCCGCGCTTGAATGCGGCAGGACGCCTGGATGACATGAGTCTGGGCATCGAATGCCTGCTTACCGACGACGCAGGGCTTGCCCGCGAGATGGCGTCCCAGCTCGACGGCATGAACCAGGATCGTAAATCCATCGAGCAAGGCATGCAGCGTGAAGCGCTGGCGCAGCTCAAGGATCTGCCGGTGGAATCGATGCCATTCGGCTTGTGCCTGTTCGATCCCGAGTGGCACCAGGGCGTCATCGGCATCCTCGCTTCGCGGATGAAAGAGCGCTATTTCCGTCCGACGATTGCCTTTGCCGATGCTGGCGATGGCTTGTTGAAAGGCTCGGGTCGCTCGGTCCAAGGCTTTCACATTCGCGACGCCTTGAGCGTGGTGGCGGCGCAGCATCCAAACCTGATCAGCAAGTACGGTGGCCACGCGATGGCGGCCGGTTTGACCTTGCCTGAAGCGAATTTTCCGCTGTTCGCTGAAGCCTTTGATGCTGAAGTGCGTAGGCAATTGCGCGAAGAAGACCTGACCGGGCGCTTGCTGTCTGACGGGGTTTTGGCTGTCGAGGAATTCCACCTGGAACTGGCCCGCGCTTTGCGCCATGCCGGCCCTTGGGGTCAGCACTTCCCGGAGCCGTTGTTTCACGGCGTGTTCCAGTTGGTCGAGCAGCGGGTGGTGGGCGAGCGGCACCTTAAAGTGGTGCTGAGAAGTGAGTGTGGTTCGGTGAAGCTGGATGGCATCGCTTTTGGCATCGACCGTGATATCTGGCCGAATCCAACGATCAAATGGGTGGAGTTGGCTTACAAACTCGATCTCAACGAGTTTCGTGGGAATGAAACTGTTCAACTGATGATTGCTCACATCGAACCGCGTTAAGGCATTCGCGGGCAAGCCTCGCTCCTACAGGAATTGCGCAGACCCCTGTAGGAGCGAGGCTTGCCCGCGAAGCGTTCTCCCAGACACCAAATATCCCCGGAACCCTCCCTCATCCCCCGTTGTCGACTAGGCTCTAAGCACTGCTTGATTGGCCTTGTGACGTCTTGTCGAATTTTTTGCCCGCGGGGGCGGGTGCTGCACCTTTTACTGTCACTCGTCGACTTTTCAAACAGAACCCTGGAGCCTGCCCACTGATTCGAGAGGTGCCCCATGAGTCTGCTGCTTGAACCCTATACCCTTCGCCAATTGACCCTGCTTAACCGCATTGCCGTATCGCCCATGTGCCAGTACTCCAGCGTCGATGGCCTGGCCAATGACTGGCACCTGGTCCACCTCGGCAGCCGCGCGGTCGGCGGGGCCGGTCTGATTTTTACCGAAGCGACAGCGGTTACCGCTGATGGTCGAATCACTGCCGAAGACCTCGGCCTGTGGAATGACGAACAGATCGAACCGCTGCAACGCATCACCCGGTTTATCGCAGCCCAAGGCGCCGTCGCCGGTATTCAACTGGCCCACGCCGGGCGCAAGGCCAGCACCCATCGGCCGTGGATCGGCAAGCACGGCAGCCTCAAGCCCGAAGACGGCGGCTGGACCCCGGTCGGGCCTTCGCCGATTGCCTTCGATCCGCAACACACGCCACCTAAACAGCTCGATGAAGGGCAAATCGCTGAAGTCATCCAGGCCTTCGTCGATGCGGCCAAACGCGCACTGACCGCCGGTTTCAAAGTGGCCGAGATCCACGCCGCCCACGGTTATCTGCTGCATCAGTTTCTGTCGCCCCTGAGCAATCAGCGGCGCGATCAATATGGCGGCTCGTTCGAGAATCGTATTCGCCTGGTGCTGCAAGTCACTGAAGCGGTACGTGCGGTATGGCCGGAAGAGTTGCCGCTGTTTGTGCGGGTATCGGCCACCGATTGGGTGGAAGACGGCTGGAACCCGGATGAAACCGTGGAGCTGGCTCGACGCCTCAAGGACCTGGGCGTGGATCTGATCGACGTCTCGTCGGGCGGTACGGCGGCCAACGCGGAAATTCCTACAGGCCCGGGTTATCAAACACGTTTCGCTGAGCGCGTGCGTAAGGAGTCAGGCATCGCCACGGGCACCGTGGGCATGATTACCGAGCCGGCGCAGGCTGAGCACATTCTGCGGACCTGTCAGGCGGACATCATCTTCCTGGCTCGGGAGTTGTTGCGCGATCCGTACTGGCCGCTGCATGCCGATGATGACCTGGGTGGACGCAAAGCGGTGTGGCCGTCGCAGTATCAGCGGGCGACCCATCGTGATCAGCCGATTCATGAGTCTGATTTGCGAGACTGAATAGCGCTGTAAAAACAAAAAGCCCCGATCGGATTGATCGGGGCTTTTGCGTTTCTGGAGCGGGATTTTTGTTGTCGGTCAGGCCGTCTTCGCGAGCAAGCCCGCTCCCACAGGGGAATGCATTCCAACTGTGGGAGCGGGCTTGCCCGCGAAGAGGCCCGCCCAGACGACCGGTCAACCTCAGGTGTACTTACGCTTCTCCGGCGCCGGCGGGAAATACTGGTACAACCAGGTTTCACTCAACGTCCGGTCATTGGTGCGAATAAACAACCGCAGCTCCACCGGTGCCACGCTGTCATTGGTCGGGAACCAGTCAAACGTAATCCGGTAACCCTTGATGTCATCGAGCACCAGCACGTTGAAGTCTTTCACTTCGCCATTCGAGCAAGTGACCACCGGCTCGATCGCCGCACCCGGCGGCAAGCGATCCAGACCGCCACCAGTGAAGTCCACCGCAAAGCGACGGGCCCAGACTTCCGGGTAATGCTCGCCCGGCGCCCAACCTTCGATAAACCCACCCATGCCCGAACGGGTCGCGTTGACCCGTGCCAGCGGCGTGCTGACCGGTGGCAATGCGCTCCAGTACAGCTTGTAGCCGTAATTCAGCGAGTCACCGGCCGCCACTGGCTTCTTCGGCGTCCAGAACGCGACGATGTTATCCAGGGTTTCGCCGGTTGTAGGAATTTCCAGCAGATCGATAGAGCCTTCGCCCCACGCGGTTGTAGGTTCTACCCACAGGCTCGGACGCTTGCTGTACCAGTCGACGGTGTCTTGATAGCTGGCGAACTCGTGATCGGTCTGCACCAGGCCGAAACCTTTCGGGTCGGTGTCGGCGAAGGCATTGAACTGCAGGGTCGCCGGGTTGTTCAGCGGACGGCAGATCCACTCGCCGTTGCCGCGCCACATGGCCAGGCGATCGGAGTCATGGATTTGCGGGTGAATGGTGTCGCACATGCGCCGCTCGTGGGTACCGCAGCTGAACATGCTGGTCATCGGCGAGATGCCCAGTTGTTCGATGGCGGTGCGCGCATTGATGTGCGCGTCGATGGCCATGACCACTTGGCTGGCCTGGCAGTCGATGTCGAAACGGTAAGCACCGGTAGCACTCGGCGAATCGAGCAAGGCGTAGACCACGAAACGGGTGCTGTCCTTGTCCGGCGTCTCGAACCAGAACTTGGTGAAGTCCGGGAATTCCTCACGCTTCTTGGCGTAAGTATCGATCGCCAAGCCGCGAGCCGACAGGCCATATTGGCCAGAAGCATCTACCGCGCGGAAATAGCTGGCGCCCAGGAACGACAGCACATCGTGCTTGTCCAGCTCCGGAGCCTTGAACAACTTGAACCCGGAAAAGCCCAGGTCAGCGCCAAGCTGCTTGGTGTCGACCGTGGTTTTTTCATAGTTGAACAGCGACGGACGGAAATGCACTTCCCGCGCCAGACGCGTCTTCGGATCGACGCTGAACATGCGCACAGGTTGCTTGAAGCCCATGCCGACGTGGAAAAACTGCACGTCCAGTTGGCCGTTCAAGTCGTTCCACAGCGAGTGCTTGCCGTCGTACTGAATCGCGTTGAATTGTTGCGGCGCCATGGTCGCCAATGTCGGCGGCAGCACCTGCTTGGTGTCCTGATAACGATTGCCGGCGAGCTGCTTGGCCTGAATCTTCAGCGCTTCGAAGTCGAACGCCTGCGCGTCGCCATCCGCCGCGCCATTCCCGGCCCAGGCCCGAGCGGCCAACAGGCCAGTGGCCGATAAACCGGTGTAGGCGGCGATAGCTATGGACGCTTTGAGCAAATTCCTGCGGTGCATAAGTACAACCTGTCGTGAACAATCCCGCGCCGTTCCTGGCACTGCTGGATCAAAAATGGAGGTTCGGACATGCCTTCGGCCAAACGCAACGGACTTTAAACAGATGCCAAATAGCTTAAACCGTTCGGTCCCGGAGAAAAAATGATTGATAGCACAACAATGTTGCGGCTATGAAACAAGACGTGTCCGGTAACGTTTCCCACAGTACTTTCTGTTTTATAAGGCATTTGTGCCTTTTTCGACTAATTACTCTAAAAACCACTTTTCAGCGCCGATTTAATTCCTATCCTATGGGCATGACCGGTTTCGGCCCTTCAGGCCGGTGGGTTCAGCGCGCACCAAGCGACTGCTGAAAAAGTAGTAGGGCGATGCGGTTTTCTGAAGTTTTCTTTGACGTATTAGAAGGACATCGTCCATGTCGAAAGTACAAGGCATCACCGAGCTGTTAGGGATATTTCCGTTTCTGTCGAATGTAAGGCGCAGGCGCCGCCTCAATTCGGAGGAGATGAAATTGGTGGAGCGGTATCGGGAGCTGTCCGAGAGTGATCGGATTGCGATGAGGTATCTAGTGGATGCGATGAGGAGTGTTTCGCGGTTTTGAGGAGGAGTGGGATTGGGCCGTGACCTTGTGTTGCGGCCGTGTCCTGACTAGCGGCAGAAAAACCGACCTTTCAGCGAACAACGTTCGGGAGACAATTATGAACAATGACGACGAAATTACGATTCCTGAGCAAAAAGACGAGTCTTGCGAGACCGTCGCTCTCGATCAATTCGAAGCCGCGCGAGGTAAAGCAGACATCAAGTGGCGGACCGATGAACTGATGGCGCTGTTGCGGGACGAGGATTGATGTTTGGAGAAGGCGCGGAAGATATTTGGAAAGGCGACTAACCAGCGGGGCGGACTTTAAAGTCTGCCCCTTTTCAATTTTGTCAGACACACCTGAATCCCTGTGGGAGCGGGCTTGCTCGCGAAGAGGGTGTGTCAGTCGACATTGATAGTGATTGACCCACCGCATTCGCGAGCAAGCCCGCTCCCACAGGTTTTGCATTTACCTGGCCCTCAACTGCAAGTACCCATGATCTTGAACGGGCGCTGTACCTGCATCAGATCAGGCATATCCCGCCACTTGATCCAGGCCTGATGCTGCCAGTGCAGCAGCGGCACCGAGATGCCGGCCCATTGCAGCGAACTCAGGCTTGGAATGTTATCCACAGACGCCGCGTTCGACTCACGCAGCATCGGTATGACTTCATTGCTCAGCCATTGGCGCAGGTTTCGGTTTTCCGGGATGAAGTGGTGGACGAGAAGGGCGTACATCCCTGATTCGCTGACCATCAGGGATTCGACGGTGTTGCCGCTTTTCAGCAGCCAGACGTTTCGACGCTGATCGGGGTCGAGTTTCAGGGTGAGGCGTTCGTCCATTGGGCGGCCCATCAGGCGCCCGAGATCGTGGACGCAGAACCAGGCTTGGTTGTCTTGCATGAGTGCGTGGAGGAAGCGGTTGTGGCGGGTGAAGACGGTTGGGGTGAAGTAAGGCGAATTTTGAGCGTGCTTCGGCATGAAGGTAACTTCCGTTTCGATTAGGAAAGTCGCCACCAACCCTTCGACAGGTTGGGTGGCGGACCGAGTGGCGTTCGAAGTCGGGATACTTCCTGTCAAAACGGCAAAGCCGGAAGGCCCGCGCCACACGGCCCGCCATAAAGCAGAACTATAGGCATAAACAGCCGCAGTTCTATGGAGGGCACGCGAGCACCGTTCTGACTTTTCCCAGCTTCGACACCGGGTCGCTGATTTGGCAGCGACGAGGTAAAGCCTATCGTTCAGGCGCTCGCGGCGCCAAGTCTACTCTGGCGCCACGTGTTGTAGGAATTGGTGCTTTTAGCGGAAGGCTTGGTCTGTAGGAATTTCCTGTTTTTGCATGACCTGCAGCGCAACTGCACCAAACACCTGTTTTCTCCTTTATTTTTTGTTCCTTCAGAAATGAACTGCGGGTTCGCTGCATGCTGATCGAATTTTCTGTTTCCAACTATCGCTCCTTCCGAGACAAGCAAACCCTATCCATGGCTGCGACGCCGCGCTTGAGCAAAAAGCGCAATCTGTTCGCGCCACCGGTAAATGGAGAAAAACTGCCTGACTTATTGAAGGTGGCTGCAATCTACGGACCGAACGCGTCGGGCAAATCTTCGCTTATCCGGGCGATGGGTATCATGGGGCAACTGCTTGCAGCGCCACCGTCCTCAAGTGATGAACCCCTACCTGTTTCGCCCTTTCGTTTTGATCCAAAACTTCAAAACGAACCGAGCTTCTTTGAATACAACTTCATTCAGCGCGGGCTCCGCTATCGATTTGTTCTGCGCATGACTGCGCAGCGAATTATCGAGGAACAACTGGTTTCATATCCCAAAGGCAAGGAAACGCTGCTGTATCAGCGACGTTTTGCGGAGGAGGGTGAGCAGTATGTTTTTGGGGCAAGCCTTGAGGGGGGCAAAGATGTTCACAACGCATGGCGGCGTCTGACGAACCCCAAAACTCTGTTCCTCTCACAAGCGGTTGCGAATAGCAGCGAAGAGCTGACGCAGTTACGGAGTCTGTTTAGCTGGTTCCAAACCGGTCTACTGGTTATTGAGCAGAACAACATGATGGGGCTGTCCGCTGCGTCCATTCGATTTCTTCGGATGGCATCAGACTGCACACAGGACTTACGAAACTTTCTAAGATCCGTGGATATTCCGGTGTCCGCCATTCAACTCAATACCGAAGACGCAGAGTCTGTTCAAGGCACCAAAAAACTTACTCTGAAAGAGTTCTTCGCTGCTGCACAAAAAGACAAAGTAACCCTGACCCATACCAGTCTTCTAGGCAAAGCCGAGTTCGATTTTTCCGAGGAGTCCGGCGGTACGAAAAACCTGATTGGCTTTTGGTTACCCTGGTTCATGATCAATCACGCCGATGGGAGCGGAATACTCGCTGTCGATGAGTTGGACAGCTGTCTTCACCCCTCAATAGTTGATGACTTGATTGCAAAGCACTTGGACAGTGGGCTGGATACTCAACTGATCTTTACCACACACGACACTCATCTAATGAACGCCAAAGCGCTTCGCCGCGATCAGTTCTGGATTACTGAGCGAGATGCCAATGGCGCAACCAGTCTTTTTTCTGTTCATGATTTTGAAGGACGGGAAGGGGAAGACGTCGAGAAACGCTACTTTGAAGGCCGTTATCGTGGGTTGCCATTGATAAGGCGGGGTTGATCATGGCTCGTTCGATACGGCTATTTGATCGAAAGCCTCCACGGTTTAAGCCTCAACCCAAAGTGCTGATCCTCTGTGAAGACAGCAAGTCAGGAAAACGATATCTGGAGGAGGCTGCATTTCACTTCCGCGCCAATGCTCAAGTGGAAATTTCCCACTGCGGTGTCACACACCCAAGTGGCATTGTCGAAACAGCCATCGCCCGTCAGAAAGGCTTCGACAAAGTGTTTTGTGCATTTGATCGCGATACACATCTTTGTTTCGAGAGGGCAATAAATCTGGCGAAGCCGCATCCGAAAATTACAGTAATCGCTTCGTACCCCTGCTTCGAGTTCTGGCTACTCCTGCACTTCGGCTTCAATCGAAAGCCATTTCGAGCGGTCGGGAAGTATTCTCCAGGCGACTTGGTTGCCAAGAGCCTCAGAGAGAAACCCAGCATGGAAAAATACGAGAAGGGCGAAGACACCAACTATTTTTCCCAACTTTTGGGTGAGCCATTTCAAAGGGCGAGGGAGTTGGCACCAAGGATTATCGAGGACGTTGCCATCAGCGGCGAACCCAACCCCAGCACCGAAATCCATCTTCTGATGGACGAGTTTGAAACCCTCTCCAAACCTCAACCGATCTAACAACCCAGCCCGCATCACTGCGGGCTGGGCATCTTCATTTACCGACTAACCTTCCAAGCATCCCCCGCAGGCGCAGTCCCGTGGTCGTACGGCTTGGCAATCAACATGTAGATCAGCCCCAACCCGATCACAATCGCCGTGCTCAGCACCATCGCATAGTTGATGTACCAAGCCGCATCCGGCGTACGCGGCCAGGCCATGTTGATGATCGCGCCGACGCCATACACCAGCGCGCCGATGTTCACCGGCAAACCCCATGCACCCAGGGTGAATTTGCCGCTCGGTTTCCAGCCTTTCATCCGTGCATACAGCGCCGCGAGGACGATCATCTGGAATGCCAGGTAAATCCCTATGGCCGCGAAGCTGACGATGGTCGCCACGGCATCTTGCAGGAAGAATCCGAGCGCGATGATCAACGCCGGCAGGACACCCGACACAAACAGCGCCGCAACCGGCACTTGAGTCGTAGGGGAAATCTTCTTCAGCAGTGCGCTGCCGATGACCATTTCATCCCGGGCGTAGGAATACAGCAGGCGACTGGCCGCCGCTTGTAAGCTGATGACGCAGGAGATGAAGGAAATCATCACCACGCCCATCACCACTTTCGAACCCACCGGCCCGAAGGCGTTGTTGAGGATGGTGGTGACCGGGTCTTTGTCGGTGCCGTTGATCACGGCTTGCATGTCGGGCACGGCGAGGATCAGTGCCAGGCAAGCGAACATCGCCGAGATGCCGCCGATGTAGATGGTCATGCGCATGGCAATCGGGATTTGCTTGCTCGGGTTCGGGGTTTCTTCGGCGACGTCGCCGCAGGCTTCGAAGCCGTAGTACAGGAACATCCCGGCCAGTGACGCGGTGAGGAAGGCTGGCAGGTACGAGCCGTCGATGCTGATGTCGAAGGTGTTGAACAACACGCTGATCGGTTGATGACGCTCGAAGATCAGCAAGTAGACGCCGACGATCACTGCGCCGATCAGTTCGCAAAGGAAGCCGAACATGGCGATCCGCGCCAGCACTTTGGTACCGCTGAGGTTGACCAGTGTGGCGAACAACGTCAGGAACAGCGCGATGACGATGTTGGTGTTGTTGCTCGGTTCAAAACCCATCATCGCGGCGAGGTACGGACCGGCACCGACCGCAACGGCGGCGATGGTCACGCAAAGGGCGATGGAGTAGATCCAGCCGACCATCCACGCCCATTTTTTGCCGACCAAGCGGCGCGCCCACGGGTAGACGCCGCCGGAGATCGGGAATTGCGAAACCACTTCGCCGAAGATCAGGCACACCAGCAACTGGCCGCAACCGACCAGCAGATAGGCCCAGAACATCGGTGGCCCGCCGGCGGCGAGGCACAGGCCGAACAGGGTATAAACCCCTACGACCGGCGAGAGATAAGTGAAGCCCAGGGCGAAGTTTTCCCACAGGCTCATGCTGCGGTTGAAGTTCGAGGTGTAGCCCAGTTTGCGCAGTTGTTCGGCATCGCTGTCGGCAACGGCGGGGGAGAGTTCGGGTGATGTACTCATGGTCTGTCAGCTCCGGAAAATCGGCAGATTTCGGATGTCCGAAACCGTGGCGGGGCTGTCAGGCGCCGCCCGGGTCGGTGGTTATTGTTTTGGTTTGTCTGGGGTTGAGCCTGGTGGTGCTGGGTGCCGGTTTCTTCCTTGAGGTTGCGGTGAGGCCTTCGCGGGCAAGCCTCGCTCCTACAGGGGGAATGCATTCCAAATGTGGGAGCGAGGCTTGCCCGCGAAGCTGTTAATGCTTGAACATCACATGCCGCACGACGGTGTAGTCCTCCAGCCCGTACATGGACATGTCCTTCCCGTACCCGGACAATTTCTGACCGCCGTGGGGCATTTCGCTGACCAGCATGAAATGCGTGTTCACCCAGGTGCAGCCGTACTGCAAGCGCGCGGCCAGACGATGGGCGCGACCGACGTCCGAGGTCCAGACCGACGACGCCAGGCCGTAGTCCGAATCGTTGGCCCAGCCCAGTACCTGCGCTTCATCGTTGAACTTGGTCACGGAAACTACCGGCCCGAACACTTCGCGACGCACGATTTCGTCGTCCTGTTGCGCGTCGGCCAACACCGTCGGTTCAAAGAAGAAACCATTGCCTTCCACAGCCTTGCCGCCCGTGACCAATCGGATGTGCGATTGCGCCACGGCGCGCTCGACAAACCCGGCCACGCGGTCGCGATGTTGTGCGGTGATCAGCGGCCCCAACTCGGTCGCCGGATCATCCTGCAAGCCGTACTTGATGCTGCTGACCGCCGCACCGAGTTTCTCGACGAATTTCTCGTAGATGCCTGCTTGCGCGTAGATGCGGCAAGCAGCGGTGCAATCCTGCCCGGCGTTGTAGAAACCGAAAGTACGAATGCCTTCCACGGCAGCGTCGATGTCGGCGTCGTCGAAGATGATTACCGGAGCTTTGCCTCCCAGTTCCATGTGCATGCGTTTGACGCTGTCGGCCGTGCTGGAAATGATGTTGGCGCCGGTGGCGATGGAGCCGGTCAGCGAGACCATGCGCACTTTCGGGTGCGTGACCAGCGGACTGCCAACCGTAGGACCGCGACCGAACACCAGATTGAGCACGCCCGCCGGGAAAATATCCGACGCCAGTTCCACCAGACGCAACGCGGTCAGCGGGGTTTGTTCCGACGGCTTGAGCACCACGGTATTACCGGCGGCGAGGGCCGGGGCGATTTTCCAGGCGACCATCATCAGCGGGTAGTTCCACGGCGCGATGGAGGCGATCACGCCCACCGGGTCGCGACGGATCATCGAGGTGTGGCCGGCCAGGTATTCACCGCCCGCTGAACCGCTCATGCAACGGCTGGCGCCGGCGAAGAAACGGAACACGTCGGCTATCGCCGGGATCTCGTCGTTCAGCGCGGCGCTGTAGGGTTTGCCGCAGTTATCCGACTCCAGTTTGGCCAGCTCTTCGCCGTGGGCTTCGATGGCATCGGCGAGTTTGAGCAGCAGCAGCGAGCGTTCTTTCGGCGGGGTCTGCGACCAGGCTTCGAAGGCGTTGTCGGCGGCGCGTACGGCGGCATCGACCTGGGCTTCGCTGGCTTCGTTGATTTCTACCAGTACGCGGCCGAGCGCCGGGTTGAACACCGGTTGGGCGGGGCCGTCGCCGTCGATCAGTTGGCCGTTGATCAAGAGTTTGGTTTGCATGACGTGTCCTCATCGAAACTATTGTTTTTGTCGGCTATGGAATTCGGTCCCCTGTGGGAGCGGGCTTGCTCGCGAAAGCGGTGTGTCAGGCAACATCAATGTTGGATGTGATGGCCTCTTCGCGAGCAAGCCCGCTCCCACAGGTAATAGTCGTTGTCAGTGATTGATCTATTTCCCGCCACTCCCCGCCACACTCTCGCCACCCCGGGTCAGGTAATACGCACCCAGGATCGGCAGCATGGTCACCATCATCACGAGCATCGCGACGACGTTGGTCACCGGCACGTCCCGTGGGCGGCTGAGCTGGTTAAGCAACCACAGCGGCAGGGTGCGTTCGTGGCCGGCGGTGAAAGTGGTGACGATGATTTCGTCGAACGACAGCGCAAACGCGAGCATGCCGCCGGCCAGCAACGCCGAGCCGAGGTTCGGCAGGACGATGTAGCGAAAGGTCTGCCAGCCGTCGGCGCCGAGGTCCATCGAGGCTTCGATCAGGCTGTGGGAGGTGCGGCGCAAGCGGGCGATGACGTTGTTGTAGACGATCACCACGCAGAAGGTCGCGTGGCCGACGATGATGGTGAACATCCCCGGCTCGATCCCCAACGTCTTGAACGTCGCCAATAGCGCGATCCCGGTGATGATCCCCGGCAACGCAATCGGCAGGATCAGCATCAGCGAGATGCCTTGCTTGCCGAAGAACTCCCGGCGGTACAACGCCGCCGAAGCGAGGGTGCCGAGGACCATCGCGATCAGCGTCGCGATGGCGGCGATTTCTGCCGACAGCTTGATCGCTTCCAGCACGTCGGGCCGCGAAAACGCCACGCTGAACCACTTCAGGGTGAAGCCCTTCGGCGGGAAGCTGAACGCCGCGTCTTCGGTGTTGAAGGCGTAGAGGAAGATGATCAGGATCGGGAAGTGCAAAAATACCAACCCGCCCCAGGCTGCGATGCGCAAGCCAATAGATGCTTTCTCAGAGTGCATCGAAGGCCCCCAGTCGTTTGACGATGGTCAGGTAAACGGCGATCAACACAATCGGCACCAGCGTGAAGGCGGCGGCCATCGGCATATTGCCAATCGCACCCTGCTGCGCATAAACCATGCTGCCGACGAAGTACCCTGGCGGGCCCACCAGTTGCGGCACGATGAAGTCGCCCAGGGTTAGCGAGAAAGTGAAGATCGAACCGGCGGCAATGCCCGGAATCGACAGCGGCAGAATCACCTGCATAAAGGTCTGGCGCGGCTTGGCTCCGAGGTCCGCAGAGGCTTGCAGCAAAGAGGGTGGCAGGCGTTCCAGCGAGGCCTGGATCGGCAAAATCATGAACGGCAGCCAGATGTAGACGAACACCATGAAACGCCCCAGGTGCGAGGTCGACAAAGTGCTGCCGCCGACGCCGGGAATACCGAGGATGAATTGCAGAATCGGTTCCAGGCCCAAGTGCTGAACGAACCACTGCGCCACCCCGCCCTTGGCCAGCAGCAAGGTCCAGGCGTAGGCCTTGACGATGTAACTGGCCCACATTGGCAACATCACCGCAATGTAGAAAAACGCCTTGGTCTTGCCGGTGGTGTAGCGCGCCATGTAGTAGGCAATCGGGAACGCGACGATGGCGCTGGCAATCGACACCACAATCGCCATGCTCAGCGTGCGCAGGATGATGTCGAAGTTCGACGGCTGGAACAGTGCGGCGAAATTCGCCAAGGTCAGGTCAGGGGTGACCGCCATGGTGAAGTCGTCGAAGGTGTAGAAACCCTGCCACAACAGCACCAACAACGAGCCGAGATAGATAGCGCCGAACCACAGCAGCGGCGGCACCAGCAGCAACGCCAGGTAAAAGTTCGGCCGGCGATACAGCAGGTTGGAAAACCGCCGCAACGGCGAGCCGTTGGCCGGGGTTTGTGAGATTGCCAAGGTGTTCATCTCACACCCCGCCGACGATATTGTCGTGCAGCGGAATCATCGCTTCGCGAGCCCAGCGTGCGTTGATGCGCTGCCCGGTCTGGTGTTGGGCGCTGGTGTCCAGCCACTGCACGTTGGCCTGGCTGATGTTCAGGGTCTGGCCATTTTCCAGTGTCACTTCATAGCGAGTGGCGCTGCCCTGGTACTGGATGTCGTGGAGCAAGCCGCTGACTTCGATCTCATGACTGGCCAGCGGACCTTCGGCAAAACGCACGTGTTCCGGGCGAATCGAAAACGGCTGCGGATTGCCGCTCAACTGCTTGGCCAGATCGCCGCGAATCACGTTGGACGTGCCGACGAATTCCGCCACGAACGTGGTCGCCGGTTTCATGTAGAGATTGCGTGGGGTGTCGACCTGTTCGATGCGTCCCTTGTTGAATACGGCCACGCGGTCGGACATCGACAGTGCTTCGGTCTGGTCGTGGGTGACGAAAATGAAGGTGATGCCGAGCTGGCGTTGCAGCTTTTTCAATTCGCTTTGCATCTGTTCGCGCAGCTTCAGATCCAGCGCGCCGAGAGGTTCGTCGAGCAGCAACACTCGCGGACGATTGACCAAGGCGCGGGCCAGGGCCACACGCTGGCGCTGGCCGCCGGACAGTTGCACCGGTTTGCGCTCGCCGTAGCCACCGAGGGCGACCATGTCGAGGGCTTCTTCGGCGCGCTTGTGGCGTTCAGCCTTGCCGACGCCTTTGACTTTCAAACCGTAGGCGACGTTGTCGCGAACGTTCATGTGCGGGAACAGCGCGTAATCCTGGAACACGGTGTTCACGTCACGCTGATACGGCGGCAGCCCGGCGGCTTCTTCGCCGTGAATGCGGATCGAGCCTGCGCTCGGTTGTTCGAACCCGGCGATCAGGCGCAGGCACGTGGTTTTGCCCGAGCCGGAAGGGCCAAGCATGGAAAAGAACTCGCCGTCCTGGATATCGATGGAAACCCGGTCAACGGCCTTCACTTCGCCGAACTGCCGGGAAACGTTGGTGAACTGGACTGCAAGCGTCATGGTGCGGAACTCCGAAAAGGCAAAGGTCGTCGCGGCGACCCCTGCCTGGACTCTGAAAATCTGAATCGTGGTGAAGATCCGTAGCAGCTGCCGAGGTACGAGGCTGCGTCGGGCTGCGCAGCGGCCCCCGGGGCGGTCCTGCGGACACGCAACGCAGCCTCGTGCCTCGGCAGCTGCTACACAGGGGGTTTATCTGCCGCCCATGATCGCGATGTAATCCTGGGTCCAGCGGCTGTACGGCACGAACTTGCCGCCTTCAGCCTGCGGGGTTTTCCAGAAAGCGATCTTCTCGAACTGGTCGAAACCGTTGGTCTTGCAACCCTCGGCGCCGAGCAATTCGCTGCCGGTGCACGCTGCCGGCACCGCTGGCAACGAACCGAACCACGCCGCTACGTCACCCTGGACTTTTGGTTGCAGCGACCAATCCATCCATTTGTAAGCGCAGTTCGGGTGCTTGGCTTCGGCGTGCAACATGGTCGTATCCGCCCACCCGGTAGCGCCTTCTTTCGGGATGGTCGAGGCGATCGGCTGTTTCTCGTTGATCAGGCCGTTGACCTGATACGGCCAGGCGCTTGACGCGACCACGCCTTCGTTCTTGAAGTCACTCATCTGCACGGTGGTGTCGTGCCAGTAGCGGTGAATCAACGGCTGCTGGGCGCGCAACAGATCGAGCACCGCTTTGTACTGCGCTTCGGTCAATTGATACGGGTCTTTGATGCCCAGCTCAGGCTTGGTGGTTTTCAAGTACAGCGCCGCGTCGGCGATGTAGATCGGGCCGTCATACGCCTGCACGCGACCCTTGTTGGCCTTGCCGTCCGGCAGGTTTTGCGCGTCGAACACCACGCCCCAACTGGTCGGCGCGGTCTTGAACACGTTGGTGTTGTACATCAGCACGTTCGGGCCCCACTGATACGGGGTGCCGTAAGTCTGCTTGTTGACCACGTACCACGGCGCATCCTTGAGGCGTGGGTCGAGGCCCTTCCAGTTCGGGATCAACGCAGTGTTGATCGGCTGCACCCGTTTGCCGACGATCAAGCGCAACGAGGCATCGCCCGACGCGGTGACCAGGTCGTACCCGCCCTTGGCCATCAGGCTGACCATCTCATCGGAGGTGGCGGCGGTTTTCACATTGACCTTGCAGCCGGTTTCCTTCTCGAAACCGGTGACCCAGTCGTAGGCCTTGTCGCTCTCGCCACGTTCGATGTAGCCGGGCCAGGCCACGATATCCAGCTGACCTTCGCCGGCGCCGACGGCTTTCAGCGGTTCGGCGGCCTGGATACTGGCACTGGCGAGCAATGCAGTGGTGATTGCACTGAGCAGTGCGGTCTTGTGCACGAACATGGGGATTCCCTCTTCTTTAATTATGGTCGGGGCAGTTGTGAACGTGGTGAAGCGTGCCGTGAGCGGCTTGTTATTAGCGTAGTCAGAGATGCTGGCCGTGGCGGGCCATGATGTGCCGCACCACGCTGTAGTCCTGAAGCGAATCGCTGGATAAGTCTTTGCCGTAGCCCGAACGCTTCAGGCCGCCATGGGGCATTTCGCTGACCAGCATGAAATGGCTGTTGATCCAAGTGCAGCCGTACTGTAAGCGCGCCGCGACCTGCATGGCTTTGTCGAGGTTCTGGGTCCAGACCGACGAGGCGAGGCCGTATTCCGAATCGTTGGCCCAGTCCACGGCTTGTTCGAGTTCATCGAAACGGGTGACGGTGACCACCGGTCCGAACACTTCGCGCTGGACGATTTCATCGCTCTGTTTGCAACCGGCGAGCAGGGTTGGCTGGTAATAGAAGCCGGCGCCGGAATGCACCGCCGCGCCAGTGACGCGTTCGATGTGTGGCTGGCCGAGGGCACGTTCGACGAAACTGGCCACGCGGTCGCGCTGACGGGTGCTGATCAGCGGGCCGATCTCGTTGTCGGCATCACGTTTACCGGCGAAACGCAGGCTGCTGACCGCTGCGCCCAATTCCGCCACCAAACGGTCATGAATCCCGGCCTGTGCATAAATCCGGCAGGCGGCGGTGCAGTCCTGGCCGGCGTTGTAATAACCGTAAGTGCGCACGCCTTCGACCACCGCTTGAATGTCCGCGTCGTTGCAGACAATCACCGGAGCCTTGCCGCCGAGTTCGAGGTGAGTGCGCTTCAGGGTTTTCGCCGCGGCTTGCAAGATTTTTTGCCCGGTGACGATATCGCCGGTCAACGAGACCATGCGGACTTTCGGGTGGCTGACCAAATGGCTGCCAACGCCTTCACCGCCGCCACAGACAATGTTGATCACACCGCGCGGCAGGATTTCCGCCAACGCTGGCGCCAGGGCCAGGATCGACAGCGGCGTGTGCTCGGACGGTTTGAATACCAAGGTGTTGCCGGCGGCGAGGGCTGGGGCGATTTTCCACGCGGCCATCATGATCGGGTAGTTCCATGGCGCGATGGACGCCACGACGCCGATCGGATCGCGCCGCACCATGCTGGTGTAGCCCGGCAGGTATTCACCGCTGAGCTGGCCAGTCTGGCAACGCACGGCGCCAGCAAAGAAACGAAACACATCGACCGTCGCGCTCAAATCATCCTGACGGGCCAAGTGCAACGGCTTGCCACAGTTCAGGGATTCGAGGCGGGCGAGCAGGTCGGCGTTTTTTTCGATGGCGTTGGCGATGTCCAGCAACAGGTTGGAGCGTTGCTGCGGCGTGGTCCGCGACCAACTGGCAAAGGCGCGGTGGGCGGCGAGGATCGCGGCTTCGACTTGCTCGGTGCTGGCTTCGGCGATGTGCGTCAGCACTTCCCCGGTGGCCGGGTTGAGGATCGGCTCGACAAAGCCCTGGCCCGCGACCAATTCGCCATCGATCAACAACGCGGTGAACAACGGGGTCTGCGCGCCAGCCATTTTTCGGGTTCTCTTTTCTTGTGTGGCCATGGTGCTCCCAGTGACTGGGGCCCGGCCGTCTTATAAAGATGTCACAAGACTAGTGCGCGGGCCCGAGGTCGACAAATTCTTAATACTGAAGGTGGCGTTCGATTAAATAGATGGCTTGCGCCCGCCGTGAGGCTGCTCACGCGCGACGGTCAGGAACGGATCGACCAGAGCCGGTCGCGCGGTGCCACGGCGCCAGGCCAGGCCGACGTCGAGGGTCTGGCTGAGGTCGGCGATGGGCCGGGCTTCGATGATGTCGCCCTCCAGTGACCAGGGGCGGTAGGTCATGTCGGGCTGGATCGACACGCCCAACCCCGCCGCGACCAGGCTTCGCACGGCCTCCGTGGATGCGGTCCTCAACGTGATGCGCGGTTGCAACGAGGCCGCCGACCACATGCGCTGGGCGTTGCGGTCCATTTCATCGACGTTGAGCTGGATCAGCGGCTCTCGCGTCACGTCGGCAAGGTTAATGCTGTCGTGTTCCAGCAACGGATGCTGGGCCGGTAGCCACAAGCGGTGGGGCGAATGGGTCAGGACTTCGGTCTGCAAGGCGTGGCGATCTTCGAGGTTGGAGAGGATCAGCACGCCGACATCGATCTCGCCGCTGACCAGCAAATGCTCGATGTAGGGCCGTTCGTCCTCCATCACCCGAATCTCGACGTTGGGATAAGCGCGCTGGAACCGGGTAAGCAAATCCGCCAGGTAATAACCGGCGACGAGGCTGGTCACGCCGATGATCAACTGCCCGGCAACCTGGTCGGTGCTTTGTTGCAGGCTGCGTTTGGCGTTATCGACCGTGGCGAGAATCAGGTGTGCCTGACGTAGGAATTGATGACCTTGGTGCGTCAGCGTCATGCCTTTGGCATGTCGGTTAAACAAGCTGACACCGATTTCCTGCTCCAACTGCTGGATCGCCAAAGTCAGGGTGGATTGGGAAATGAACGCGGTTTGCGCGGCGGCGGAGATCGAGCCTGTCTCGGCCACAGCGATGAAATGACGGATCTGACGCAGGGTCATCATGGGGAAAGTACCCGGTGGGCGGTTTTTATAGATTCGTTCGAGTGTATATCTTTTTAATCGATGGCCCAGTTGGGCGCCTCGGCGAGCGAGCAACATCTGGAAGCACTCTCGCGGGCAAGTTGCGGGCACTTTCGATCTAGGCTGGTGGCCTGAATGATCCGGTTACCCCGAATTCGTGGAGGCAACAAATGAACACCCGTGGATTGCTCGATCAACTACTCAAGTCCGGCCAGGACCTGTTGCAGAACAAGACTGGCGGCAATCAGAACAAGGCTTCCGGCGGCGGGCTGGGCGGTTTGCTCGGCGGCAGCGGTGGCTCGGGTGGCCTCGGGGGTTTGCTTTCGGGTGCCGGTGGCGGGGCGTTGGCGGCTGGCGCGATGGGGCTGCTGATCGGTAACAAGAAGGTGCGCAAGGTGGGCGGCAAGGTCGCGATCTATGGCGGTCTCGCGGCATTGGGCGTGATTGCCTATAAGGCTTACGGCAACTGGCAGGCCCAGCAGGGCTCGACACCGAAGAACGAGCCTCAAACCGTCGACCGCGTTCCAGCCGCTCAGGTTGAACAGCACAGCCAGGCGATTCTCAAGGCACTGGTCGCCGCAGCCAAAGCCGATGGCCACGTCGATGAGCGCGAGCGCGCGTTGATCGAAGGCGAATTCACCAAACTCGATAACGACCAGGAACTGCAGCACTGGCTGCACGCCGAACTCAACAAACCCCTGGACCCGACCGACGTCGCCCGCGCCGCCAGCACCCCGGAAATGGCCGCCGAAATGTACATCGCCAGCGTGATGCTGGTGGACGAGGAGAACTTCATGGAGAAGTCCTACCTCGATGAACTGGCTCGGCAGTTGAAGCTGGAGCCGGGGTTGAAGGTTGAGCTGGAGAAGCAGGTGCAGCAGGCTTCGATGTAAACCCTTAAGCAGCCTTCGCGGGCAAGCCTCGCTCCTACAGGTCATTGTTCGCACACACCACAAAGCTGTAGGAGCGAGGCTTGTCCGCGAAAGCGTCGTGGCAGGCAAAACATCTGTTGCTGAACCACCGCCTTCGCGAGCAAGCCCGCTCCCACAGGAGATCTACAGCGAATACAAGATTGGTATTCACCGCGATCAACTGTAGGAGCGAGCCTGCTCGCGAAAGCATTTTCAGCTGCACCGCATCATCCAATGGCCAATCCACCGCCCCTTTCTGCCAAATCACCACTGGCAAGCATCCCCCTATCTAGCGGAAAGTCCCATTCCAGAGCACGTCCCGGCAATTTACACGTGGGACGGCGGGCGACGCGCATCCGTCTTATAAATGAAACACCGCCCTCAGCTATACTCCGCAGCATTTGAAAATGGCCCGAGGACTTACTGTGAAGAACTGGACGTTGCGCCAACGCATCTTGGCGAGCTTTGCGGTCATTATTGCCATCATGCTGTTGATGGTGGTGGTCTCGTATTCCCGGCTGCTGAAGATTGAAGAAAGCGAACAAAGCGTGCGTGACGACGCACTGCCCGGGGTCTATTACAGTTCGACTATTCGTGGCGCCTGGGTCGACAGTTTTCTGCAGACCCAGGAAATGCTGGGCTTGAAGGAAGGGCAGGGCATCAGTGCCGAAGACGCTGCCGAGTTCAAAAGCTTCGAGGTGCGCGTCCAGGAAGCGATGGCCAGCTATCGCAGCACGGTGACCACCGAAGAAGACAAGGTCGAATTCGCCTCCTTCGAAAAACTCCATGAGCAATACGGCACGATCCTCGCGGCTGTACTCGACTTGCATAAGCGCAATCAGGAACCCGAGGCCATCAAGTTGTTCAACGAACAACTGACCCCAGCCTGGACCGCCGGGCGCATGAAGCTCAATGACATCCTGCGCGAAAACAAAGCCGTGGCTGACCAGGATATGGTCAACATCGATAACGCCGTGGTCACCGCGAAGGTCATCATGGGCGTGTCCCTGCTGATCGCGGTGCTGGCCGCCGGCCTCTGTGGCCTGTTGCTGATGCGGGCGATCATGGCGCCGATGAATCGCATCGTGCAGATCCTCGAAATCATGCGCACCGGCGACCTCAGCAGCCGCCTGAACCTTGAGCGCAAGGACGAATTCAACGCCGTGGAAACCGGCTTCAACGACATGATGACCGAGCTCACCGCCCTGGTGTCCCAGGCCCAGCGCTCGTCGGTGCAGGTCACGACGTCGGTGACGGAAATCGCCGCGACCTCCAAGCAACAACAAGCCACTGCGACCGAAACCGCCGCCACCACCACGGAAATCGGCGCGACTTCCCGTGAAATCGCCGCCACGTCCCGTGACCTGGTGCGCACCATGACCGAAGTCTCCACCGCCGCCGATCAGGCCTCGGTGCTGGCCGGTTCCGGGCAGCAAGGCCTGGCGCGTATGGAAGACACCATGCATTCGGTGATGGGCGCGGCGGATCTGGTCAACGCCAAACTGGCGATCCTCAACGAGAAGGCCGGCAACATCAACCAGGTGGTGGTGACCATCGTCAAAGTCGCCGACCAGACCAACCTGCTGTCGCTGAACGCTGCGATCGAGGCCGAGAAGGCCGGTGAATACGGTCGCGGCTTCGCCGTGGTCGCCACCGAAGTTCGGCGTCTGGCGGACCAGACTGCCGTCGCGACTTACGACATCGAGCAAA
This sequence comes from Pseudomonas nunensis, assembly GCF_024296925.1. Taxonomy (NCBI): domain Bacteria; kingdom Pseudomonadati; phylum Pseudomonadota; class Gammaproteobacteria; order Pseudomonadales; family Pseudomonadaceae; genus Pseudomonas; species Pseudomonas nunensis. The sequence continues at coordinate 4,966,315 of NZ_CP101125.1, read as the reverse complement.
TGGTCCGTGAGATTCAGTCGGCGGTGTCGGCCGGGGTCATGGGCATGGACAAGTTCTCCGAAGAAGTGCGTCGCGGCATGTCCGAAGTGCAGCAGGTCGGCGAGCAACTGTCGCAGATCATCCATCAGGTCCAGGCGCTGGCGCCACGGGTGTTGATGGTCAACGAAGGCATGCAGGCCCAGGCCACCGGCGCTGAACAGATCAACCACGCGCTGGTGCAGTTGGGCGATGCCAGCAGCCAGACCGTCGAGTCCTTGCGTCAGGCCAGTTTCGCCATCGACGAACTGAGTCAGGTGGCGGTCGGGCTGCGCAGCGGCGTCTCGCGATTCAAAGTCTGATGAGCGAGCTCACGGCTAAACGCAGTGCCGTGACAGCGGCCAGGCTTGCGCTGTTCCTGGTGTTTCGCATCGGCAACGAGCGGTATGCCCTGCAAGCCGTCGAAGTGGCGGAAGTGCTGCCGCGCCTGCCGTTGAAACCGATTGCCCGGGCCCCTGAGTGGGTTGCCGGGGTATTCGCCTATCGCGGCGCCGTGGTGCCGGTGATCGACCTCAGCGCGCTGACCTTTGGCCAACCGGCCCAGGCCCGGACCAGCACGCGTCTGGTGCTGGTGCACTATCGCCCGGATGAGGCAACGCCGACACAGTTGCTCGGGCTGATTTTGGAACAGGCCACCGACACCGTGCGCTGCAACCCGGCGGATTTTCAGCCCTATGGCCTGGACAATCGCCAGGCACCGTACCTCGGTCCGGTACGCAAGGATGCCCAGGGTTTACTGCAATGGGTACGCGTCGCCGATCTGCTCGATGAGCAAGTGCGTGCGTTGCTGTTCCCGGCGCAGCCCCTGGATCTGCTTAAGGAGCCTTCATGAGCAGCGACCAGCGATTTTTCGATTTCCTCAAGGATCGTATCGGCCTCGACGTCGCCTCGGTTGGCCCGGCCATCATCGAGCGCGCGGTGCGTCAGCGCACCACGGCGTCCCAGGCGCTGACCGCCGATGAGTACTGGCACACCTTGCAAGGCTCGCGGGATGAACAGCAGGCGCTGATCGAAGCGGTGATCGTCCCGGAAACCTGGTTTTTCCGTTACCCGGAATCCTTCGCGACCCTGGCGAAACTGGCGACTAAGCGCTTGGCCGACATCAACAACATGCGCGCCCTGCGGATTCTCAGCCTGCCGTGTTCCACCGGCGAAGAACCGTATTCCATCGCCATGGCCTTGCTGGACGCGGGGCTTAAGCCCCATCAATTCAAAGTCGAAGGCATGGACGTCAGCCCGCTCTCGGTGGAGAAAGCCAAGCGCGCGCTGTACGGCAAGAACTCCTTTCGCGGGCAGGACATCGAATTTCGTGACCGGCATTTCAGTGCTGAAGAGGACGGCTATCGGCTCAATGAGCGGGTGCTGGAACAAGTGCGTTTGCAGGTCGCCAATCTGCTCGATCCGGCCTTGCTGGCCAACGAGCCGGCCTACGACTTCGTGTTCTGCCGCAACCTGCTGATCTATTTCGACCAGCCGACCCAGCAACAAGTCTTCGAAGTGCTCAAGCGCCTGACCCACGTTGACGGCGTGCTGTTTATCGGTCCGGCCGAGGGCAGTTTGCTTGGGCGTTTGGGCATGCGTTCGATCGGCATCCCGCAGTCGTTTGCCTTCAGCCGCCAAAGCGCGCCGGAGCCGGAGCCTTATCCAACGACGTTCGTGCCGACCCCGCTGCCGGTGCGCCAACCGGTGCGCAGCGTGGCCCCGCCGCCGGTACGCAATCGTCCGTTCTCCACCGTTGTGCCGTTGCCGAACAGCTTGAAAACCGCTAACCCCGACGCCGCCACGCTGCTGGCGAACATCGCCGCGCTGGCCAACGAGGGCAAGAGTGCCGAAGCCCGCGCCGCGTGTGAAAGTTATCTGCGTAGCCACGAACCGGTGGCCCAAGTGTTTTATTGGCTGGGGCTGCTCAGCGATGTCGCCGGCCGCGCACTTGAGGCCCAAGGGTTTTATCGCAAGGCGTTGTACCTCGAACCGCAACACCCTGACGCGTTGATGCACCTGGCGGCTTTGCTGCAATCCCAGGGCGACACGGCGGGCGCCAGACGATTGCAGGAACGCGCCGCTCGTAGCGAGCGCGCCGCTGACAGTGAGCGTAAACGATGATCGTCTCCGATTCCTTGAGTGTCACCCGCGAAGATGCCCAGGCCATCGACGACTGCTGGAACCGCATCGGTATCCACGGTGACAAGTCCTGCCCGCTGCTTGTCGAGCATATTCATTGCCGCAATTGCGCGGTGTATTCGGCGGCCGCCACCCGTTTGCTTGATCGCTACGCCTTGCAGCAGGAAGATCGCGAGCAGGTGGCGACGGTGGTCGAAACCGACGTCAAGACCCGCTCGCTGCTGATGTTCCGCCTCGGCGAAGAATGGCTGGGGCTGGCCACTCGCAGTCTGGTGGAAGTGGCGCCGCTGCAAACCATTCACTCCTTGCCGCACCAGCGCTCCCGGGCCTTGCTCGGCGTGGCGAATGTGCGTGGTGCGTTGGTGGCGTGCCTGTCGCTGGTTGAGTTGCTGGGGCTCGACACCACCAACAATGCGGCATCGGGTGCGCGGGTAATGCCGCGCATGTTGATCATCGCGGCACGGGGCGGGCCAGTGGTGGTGCCGGTGGACGAAGTCGACGGGATTCACGCCATTGACGAGCGCATCCTCGAGGCGGCATCGCAATCCGGCGCCCAGGCCAGCGCCAAGTACACCCGTGGCGTATTGCAATTCAAAGATCGCAGCCTGCGTTGGCTGGATGAAGAACAGTTGTTGTCCGCCGTGACCCGGAGCCTCACATGACCCCCGAGCAAATGCGCGACTCGTCTTTGCTGGAGCTGTTCAGTCTGGAAGCCGAGGCCCAGACCCAAGTGCTGAGCGCCGGTCTGCTGGCCCTTGAGCGCGATCCGACTCAGGCCGATCACCTGGAATCGTGCATGCGCGCGGCGCACTCGCTCAAAGGCGCGGCGCGGATTGTTGGCGTGGATGCCGGGGTCAGCGTGGCCCATGTCATGGAAGATTGCCTGGTCAGCGCCCAGGAAGGGCGGCTGTATCTGCGCCCGGAACACATCGACGCCTTGCTGCAAGGCACTGATCTGCTGATGCGCATCGCCACGCCGAACAACGCACCGTCGGCGGTGGAAATCGACGCCTATGTGGCGCTGATGGGGCGCTTGCTCGACCCGATGGCCCTGGCGCCGCCAATCAGCACGCCGATCGCACCGTTCATGGACGAGCAGCAGTTGCAGCCGCCAGCGATCGAAGTGCCGATTCCGGTCATCGAGTCGCCAGCGATTGCTCCGGCTGAACCGCCGCGCAAGACCAAACGCACCACCGAAAACGGTGAGCGGGTGCTGCGGGTCACTGCCGAGCGACTGAACAGCCTGCTTGATCTGTCGAGCAAATCCCTGGTGGAAACCCTGCGGCTCAAACCGCACCTGGCCACCATGCAACGGCTCAAACGCACGCAGAGCAATGGCCTGCGTGCCCTGGAAAACCTCAACGTCCATCTCAAGGATATGACGTTGAGCCTGGAAGCCCAGGAATCGCTGGACGATGCCCGTCGGTTGTTGGCGGAAGCCCAGCAATTGCTGGTGGAAAAGAACGCCGAACTGGATGAATTCGCCTGGCACGCCAGTCAGCGTGCGCAGGTGCTGTACGACACGGCACTGGCCTGCCGCATGCGGCCGTTTGCCGATGTGCTGACCGGCCAGGTGCGGATGGTCCGCGATCTAGGCCGTGACCTCGGCAAACAGGTGCGCCTGGAGATCGAAGGGGAAAAGACCCAGGTTGACCGCGACGTGCTGGAAAAACTCGAAGCGCCGCTGACCCACCTGCTGCGCAACGCCGTGGACCATGGCATTGAAACCCCGGAGCAACGGCTGCTGGCTGGCAAACCGGCGGAAGGCCTGATCCGCTTGCGTGCGTCCCATCAGGCCGGTCTGCTGGTGCTGGAACTCAGCGATGACGGCAATGGCGTCGATCTGGAGAAGGTCCGCCGCAGCATCATCGAGCGCCAATTGTCCCCAGCAGAAACCGCAGCGCAGTTGAGCGAGGAAGAACTGCTGACGTTCTTGTTCCTGCCCGGTTTCAGCCTGCGGGACAAGGTCACCGAAGTTTCCGGGCGCGGCGTGGGCCTCGATGCGGTTCAGCACATGGTTCGCCAGTTGCGCGGCGCGGTGGTGCTGGAGCAGACGGCGGGCGAGGGCAGTCGTTTCCATCTGGAAGTGCCGCTGACCCTGTCGGTGGTGCGCAGCCTGGTGGTGGAAGTCGGCGACGAGGCTTACGCCTTCCCGTTGGCGCACATCGAGCGCATGTGCGACCTGGAACCGGACGACATCGTCCAGCTCGAAGGCCGCCAGCACTTTTGGCACGAAGGCCGGCATGTCGGGCTGGTCGCGGCCAGTCAGTTGTTGCAGCGTCCGGCGAGCCAGAACAGCCCGCAGACCCTCAAGGTTGTGGTGATTCGCGAGCGCGATGCGATCTACGGCGTGGCGGTTGAGCGCTTTATTGGTGAGCGGACCTTGGTCGTATTGCCGCTGGATGAGCGGCTGGGCAAGATTCAGGACATTTCCGCCGGCGCCTTGCTCGACGATGGTTCGGTGGTGTTGATCGTCGACGTCGAAGACATGCTGCGTTCAGTGGACAAACTGCTCAACACCGGGCGTCTGGAACGCATTGCCCGCCACAGCAACCAGGCCACGGAAGCAGCGCGCAAGCGGATTCTGGTGGTGGACGATTCCCTGACCGTGCGCGAGTTGCAGCGCAAGTTGCTGCTCAATCGCGGCTACGACGTGGCCGTCGCGGTGGACGGTATGGATGGCTGGAACGCTCTGCGTTCGGAGGATTTTGATCTGCTGATCACCGACATCGACATGCCGCGCATGGACGGCATCGAACTGGTGTCTTTATTGCGCCGGGACAATCGCCTGCAATCGCTGCCGGTTATGGTGGTGTCCTATAAAGACCGAGAAGAAGACCGTCGTCGTGGACTGGACGCCGGAGCCGACTATTATCTAGCCAAAGCCAGTTTTCATGACGACGCCCTGCTTGATGCGGTGGTTGAGCTCATCGGAGGAGCGCGGGCATGAAAATCGCAATCGTCAACGACATGCCCATGGCGGTAGAGGCCCTGCGCCGCGCCTTGGCATTCGAACCGGCGCATCAGGTGATCTGGGTCGCCAGCAATGGCGCCGAGGCGGTGCAACGTTGCGCCGAGAATATCCCGGACCTGATCCTGATGGACTTGATCATGCCGGTGATGGATGGCGTGGAGGCGACCCGGCGGATCATGGCCGAAACCCCGTGCGCCATCGTGATCGTCACCGTCGACCGCCAGCAGAACGTGCACCGAGTGTTCGAAGCCATGGGCCACGGCGCGCTGGATGTGGTCGATACGCCGGCGATCGGGGCCGGCAATCCGGTGGAAGCGGCGGCGCCGTTGCTGCGCAAAATCATGAACATCGGCTGGCTGATCGGCGACAAGGGCAACCGCGTGCGATCAGCGCCGAGCACGCTGCGCAGTTCCGGCTCCCGACAAAAACTGGTGGCCATCGGTTCGTCCGCGGGCGGGCCGGCGGCGCTGGAAGTGTTGCTCAAAGGTCTGCCGCAGGATTTTTCGGCGGCCATCGTGCTGGTGCAGCACGTGGACCAAGTGTTCGCCGCCGGCATGGCCGAGTGGCTCAGCAGCGCCAGCGGCCTCGATGTTCGCCTGGCGCTGGAGGGTGAACCGCCCCAGGCTGGCACGGTGTTGCTGGCCGGCACCAACCACCATATTCGCTTGTTGAAAAACGGGACGCTGGCCTACACAGCCGAACCGGTCAACGAGATTTACCGGCCCTCCATCGATGTGTTTTTCGAGAGCGTGGCCAGTTACTGGAACGGCGATGCCGTTGGCGTTTTGCTGACCGGCATGGGGCGCGACGGGGCGCAGGGGCTTAAACTCATGCGCCAACAGGGCTACCTGACCATCGCTCAGGACCAGAACAGCAGTGCGGTGTACGGCATGCCGAAAGCGGCTGCGGCCATCGATGCCGCCGTAGAAATTCGCCCACTGGAAAAGATAGCGCCACGATTGCTGGAGATATTCCCTAAATGAAGACTTTTCACAGCAATCCTGGCCCAGGCAGTACTCAGGTGACCGCACATGAATGACTTACAGCTCGACGACTTCAAGACCGATGAAAACGCCGCCATGGTGTTGCTGGTGGACGATCAGGCGATGATCGGCGAGGCGGTTCGGCGCGGTCTGGCGAACCAGGAGAACATCGACTTCCACTTCTGCGCCGACCCGCACCAGGCCATTGCCCAGGCGATCCGGATCAAGCCGACGGTGATCCTCCAGGACCTGGTAATGCCCGGTCTCGACGGCTTGAGCCTGGTGCGCGAATACCGCAACCATCCGGCGACCAAGGACATTCCGATCATTGTCCTGTCGACCAAGGAAGACCCGCTGATCAAAAGCGCGGCCTTCGCGGCCGGGGCCAACGATTACCTGGTGAAACTGCCGGACAACATCGAGCTGGTGGCGCGCATCCGCTATCACTCGCGCTCCTACATGACCTTGTTGCAACGGGATGCGGCTTATCGGGCGTTGCGGGTCAGCCAGCAGCAGTTGCTCGACACCAACCTGGTGTTGCAACGCCTGATGAACTCCGACGGCCTGACCGGCCTGTCGAACCGCCGGCACTTCGATGAATACCTGGAACTGGAGTGGCGCCGTTCGCTGCGCGACCAGACTCAACTGTCATTGCTGATGATCGACGTGGATTACTTCAAATCCTACAACGACAGCTTCGGCCACCTCGAAGGCGACGAGGCCCTGCGCAAAGTCGCCACGGCCATTCGCGACGCCAGTGCCCGTCCTTCTGATCTGCCTGCGCGTTACGGCGGCGAAGAGTTTGCCCTGGTGCTGCCGAATACCTCGCCAGGCGGCGCGCGACTGGTGGCGGAGAAACTGCGCCAGACCGTGGCAGCGTTGAAGATTCCGCATGTGTTCCCGGCTGAGGGTTCGAATCTGACAATCAGTATTGGCCTGTCGACGATTACCCCGCAGGCGGGCAGTGATTGCCGGCAATTGATCTCGGCGGCGGATAAAGGGCTTTATCTGGCGAAGAATAATGGGCGCAATCAGGTGGGGATTGAGTAGCGGCTTGCTCTGATTCTAATTGTGGGAGCGGGCTTGCTCGCGAAGGGGCCCTGTCAGTCAACCCTGATGTTGAATGACACTCCGCCTTCGCGAGCAAGCCCGCTCCCACAGGGTTTTGTGTTCACTTGAAATTTATCGAGCCATCCGCGCCTCAGCCAGCAACCAATCCCGAAACGCCGCAATCCTCGGCTTCGCCGCACACTCCGGTCGATACACCACGTAATACGCCAGATCAATCGGACAAGTCAGGTCGCCAAACGGCCGCACCAGTCGCCCCGCCGCCAGATCATCGCGCACCATCTCGCTACGGCCCAGCGCCACGCCCTGGCTGTCGATAGCCGCTTGCAGCACCGCTGCCGAGTTGTTGATACGCAGGCCAATGCTCGGCCTCGATCGCAGGAAAACCAGCCGCATCAAGCCAGGTCCGCCAGGTCGGAAATCCGCTGTTCTGTTCCAGGGTCAGGTCGTGGAGCAGGGTAAAGCGGGCCAAGTCCCCTGGGCTCCGGTAACTGACCGCGTAATGTCAGTCAGTTGAAATTGACTGAAGGGCGGCTGTTAGTCTATAGGCATACTTTTTATTGTTTTATGTAAGCCTATAGGTATACATTTAATTTTATTTTGTATGCTTATAGGCGTTCAGAAATATTCAGAATAAAAGCCTATAGGCTTACAAATGCCTCTTGAGTGATAGTTTAAGTTCATGACAAAGGTGACCCATGCGTAATTCCGCGCTCAACAAACTGCGCCTGACCCAGGTAGACAGAGCTATCGAACCTTATTTACCCGCAAAGGGAAAAATACCGCCTCCTGGAGGCTGGTTGCGCTCGATTCGGGAGGCATTGGGCAGGACGGTGCGAGGGCAGGCTGCTCTTGTCGGTGTGGCGCCCGCTACATTGCAAAAGTCCGAACAATCAGAAGCGGATGATCGAATTACCCTCGGACAACTGAGGAAGCTCGCCAACGGTCTGGATTGCGAACTGGTTTACGCATTGATACCGAAGAAACCCTTGCATGACATGGTCGAAGAGCGCGCTGAATGGCTAGCCAGAAAAGAAATCATGGGGGTTTCACACATGATGGCCCTTGAAGACCAACGTCCGTCCGACTCATTTGTCGAGCGCAAGGTGAGTGAACGTCGCCAGGAATTACTCGCTGGAGCGTGGTCTCGACTGTGGCGGTAGAGCTAGAACTCAAACCCGGCCAGACGCCACTGGACCCGGACGAAATTGCGGGCCTCAAGCCAAGACATATCAGTACCCAAGGCGAGCTTGACGAGTGGGAAGCGGAAAACATACTCAAGGCAAGGCAATGGCTGAATCGTCAGAAAAGCCTCGACGTGCTCAACGAGGGGTTTTGCCGTGACCTTCACAAAAGGATGTTCAGCGATACGTGGCGCTGGGCTGGGACATTTCGCAGGACTGAGAAAAACATTGGCTGCGAACCGATCCAGATCGCGATCAAGCTCAATCACCTTTTAGGAAACGTGGCGTACTGGATAGAACACAAGGTATTTTCGTTCGATGAAATAGCTGTTCGATTTCATCGTGAGTTGGTGTGGATACATGCCTTTCCGAACGGCAATGGCCGTCATGCCCGGTACATGACAGATGCCTTGCTAACGCAGTGCGGCTGCCCTGAGTTTTCTTGGGGTAGTGGCAATCTGGTTTCGATGTGTGAGGTGCGTGATCGTTATATCAAGTCCCTGCGGGAAGCCGATAAGGGCGATTACGTTGCGCTTCTGGCTTTTGCGCGCAGCTAAAGCCGCCAGGCGGGCTGCCGTGACAGCTTGATTACGTTATACTCGCCGGCTTTCAAAAGTTCGCCAACGAGTGCTGCCCGCCATGGAAATCAACCCGATCCTTAACAGTATCAAGGACCTGTCCGAGCGCTCCGAAACTATTCGGGGGTATCTTTGACTACGATCAAAAGCATGAGCGTCTGACTGAAGTCAATCGCGAGCTTGAAGATCCGGCAGTCTGGAACAATCCGTCGTACGCTCAGGAACTGGGGCGCGAGCGTTCGCTGCTGGCGCAGATCGTCGAAACCCTCGACGAGATGCACACTGGCCTGGCCGATGCCAAAGAACTGCTGCTGATGTCCGCCGAAGAAGAAGACCAGGCCGCCGTCGATGACGTCGCGACCGAAGTCGAGCGTCTGCGCGAGTCCCTGGAAAAACTCGAATTCCGTCGTATGTTCAGCGGTGAGATGGACGCCAACAACGCCTACCTGGATATCCAGGCCGGCTCCGGCGGCACCGAGGCCCAGGACTGGGCCAACATCCTGCTGCGCATGTACCTGCGCTGGGCTGACAAACGCGGTTTCGACGCGACCATCATGGAACTGTCGGCCGGTGAAGTCGCCGGGATCAAGGGCGCCACCGTCCACATCAAGGGCGAATACGCCTTTGGCTGGTTGCGTACCGAAATCGGCGTGCACCGTCTGGTGCGCAAGAGCCCGTACGACTCGGGCAACCGCCGTCACACCTCGTTCTCGGCCGTGTTCGTGTCGCCGGAAATCGATGACAACATCGAAATCGACATCAACCCGTCGGACCTGCGCATCGACACCTACCGCTCCTCCGGTGCCGGTGGTCAGCACGTAAACACCACCGACTCGGCCGTACGTATCACCCACGTACCGTCCAACACCGTGGTCAGCTGCCAGAACGAACGCTCCCAGCACGCCAACAAAGACACCGCGATGAAAATGTTGCGGGCGCGCTTGTACGAGCAGGAAGTGCAGAAACGCAACGCCGCCTCCCAGGCCTTGGAAGACACCAAGTCGGACATCGGCTGGGGTCACCAGATTCGCTCTTACGTGCTCGATGCGTCGCGAATCAAGGATTTGCGCACTAACATCGAACGCAGTGACTGCGACAAGGTGCTCGACGGCGATATCGACGAATATCTGGTAGCAAGCTTGAAACAAGGGCTCTAAAGCACGCGCTGCAGGATCTTCGGATACCTGTAGGAGCGAGGCTTGCCCGCGAACCCCGGCGAATGCCGGGGGCAACGAACCTGATGGAATATTTAAAGACATGAGCGACCTAGAACTCGACCCGCAAGCCCTGCAACAGGAAGAAAACTCCCTGATCGCCCTGCGCAAGGAAAAGCTGGCTGCCGAGCGCGCCAAGGGCAATGCCTTCCCGAACGACTTCCGCCGCGAAAACTACTGCGAAGAACTGCAGAAGCAATACGCGGACAAGACCAAGGAAGAGCTGGCAGAGGCTGCAATCCCGGTCAAGGTTGCCGGTCGCATCATGCTCAACCGTGGTTCGTTCATGGTGATCCAGGACATGACCGGGCGCATCCAGGTCTACGTCAACCGTAAAACCCTGTCCGAAGAAACCCTGGCCTCGGTGAAAACCTGGGACATGGGCGACATCATTGCCGCCGTTGGCACCCTGGCGCGTTCCGGCAAGGGCGACCTGTACGTCGAAATGACCGAAGTGCGCCTGCTGACCAAATCCCTGCGTCCGCTGCCGGACAAGCACCACGGCCTGACCGATACCGAGCAGCGCTACCGCCAGCGCTACGTTGACCTGATCGTCAACGAAGACGTGCGTCAGACCTTCCGCGTACGTTCGCAAGTGATTGCGCACATCCGCAGCTTCCTGATGAAGCGTGACTTCCTCGAAGTCGAAACCCCGATGCTGCAAACCATCCCGGGTGGCGCGGCGGCCAAGCCGTTCGAAACGCACCACAACGCGCTGGACATGGAAATGTTCCTGCGTATCGCGCCGGAGCTGTACCTCAAGCGTCTGGTCGTCGGTGGTTTCGAGAAAGTTTTCGAGATCAACCGCAACTTCCGTAACGAAGGTGTTTCGACGCGTCACAACCCTGAATTCACCATGTTGGAGTTCTACCAGGCCTACGCCGACTACGAAGACAACATGGACCTGACCGAAGAACTGTTCCGCGAACTCGCGCAGCTGGTTCTGGGCAGCACCGACGTGCCTTACGGCGACAAAGTGTTCCACTTCGGCGAACCGTTCGTGCGTCTGTCGGTGTTCGACTCGATCCTCAAGTACAACCCTGAGCTGACCGCTGACGACCTGACCGATATCGACAAGGCTCGCGCCATCGCCAAGAAGGCCGGCGCCAAGGTGCTGGGCTTCGAAGGCCTGGGCAAGTTGCAGGTAATGATTTTCGAAGAGCTGGTCGAGCACAAGCTGGAACAGCCGCACTTCATTACCCAGTACCCGTTCGAAGTGTCGCCGCTGGCCCGTCGCAACGATGACAACCCGAACGTCACCGACCGTTTCGAACTGTTCATCGGCGGCCGTGAAATCGCCAACGCCTACTCCGAGTTGAACGACGCAGAAGACCAGGCCGAACGCTTCATGGCTCAGGTGGCCGACAAGGACGCCGGCGACGACGAAGCCATGCACTACGACGCCGACTTCGTTCGCGCGCTGGAGTACGGCATGCCGCCAACGGCCGGTGAAGGGATCGGCATCGACCGCCTGGTGATGTTGCTGACCAACTCACCGTCGATTAGAGACGTGATCCTGTTCCCGCACATGCGGCCGCAAGCGTAAACGTTTCAGTTAAAAAGCCGCCTAAAACAGGCGGCTTTTTATTGCCTGTCTGGTACAAACGTATCAATTGGTTACTTTTGACGTAAGAGGGATTACCTGTCGTGAATCGTGCAATGGCTCAAGAAGGTGCAGCGGGTATCGCCACTGCGGTCGCTGAAAGTGTTCAGTACCAGGGCCGCAAGGCCAGCCGACAGGGCAGCGAACAGCGTCGACAGGACATTCTCGATGCGGCCATGCGCATTGTCGTGCGCGATGGCGTGCGGGCCGTGCGTCACCGTGCGGTGGCGGCAGAGGCCGGTGTGCCGTTGTCGGCCACCACTTACTATTTCAAGGATATCGATGATCTGCTCACCGATACCTTCGCCCAATACGTGGAGCGCAGCGCCGCTTACATGGGCAAGCTGTGGGCCAGCAACGAAGGCCTGCTGCGCGAAATGGTCGTCAGCGGCGATGGCACTCCGGAGTCTCGCTCGCAGTTGGCCGATGATATTGCGCGGCTGATGGCGGACTATGTGCACCGGCAGTTGATCAATCGTCGTGAGCACTTGATGGCCGAGCAAGCCTTCCGCCAGGAAGCGTTGCTCAACCCGCGCCTGGCCCTGTTGGTGCGCTCCCATCAGCAGATTCTGTTGCAGGGCACCTGCCAGCTTTTCGAAGTATTGGGCTCCCGCGAGCCACAACAGGATGCCAAAGTGTTGACGGCTATTATCGGACGGATGGAATATCAGGGCCTGCTCAACGACGCCGAGCCTGCGACCGAAGCCGAAATGCTCGGTATCCTCACGCGGTATATGCATTTGGTATTGGCGTCGGTGTAACCCCTTGTGGGAACCCACAAACCCTGTGGGAGCGGGCTTGCTCGCGAAAGCGGCGTGACAGTCGACGTAGATGTTGAATGTTAAACCGCCTTCGCGAGCAAGCCCGCTCCCACATGGGGGCGGTGACCTTGGGGACTGTTGTTCATAGGGAGTATTGAATGAAAGCCTGGCGCGTCGTTGTGATCGCCTTGTCGTTCCTGCTGCTCAGTGGCTGTCTGGTGACTTTCAAGGAACCGCTGCCTTCGAGCGAACCCGCGCCTAACGGGCTGCTCGGCAAATGGACCAGCACCAATGCCTGGGGCGAACCGATGAACCTTGAGCTCACACGCCTCGGCGACAACCGCTATCAGGCCGTCAGTTACTTCAAGGCCAAGCCCCGCGAGCGCGAGGCCTATCCCTTCACGGTGTCCCGCCATGGCAATCGCTGGTATTTGTCGGCGCCGGTGCCAGCCAGATTCGGCGGGCATTTCACGATTGCCGGCTTCGAGCTCAACGAAAAGCACGAACTGGTGGTCTACAACCTCGACCTCGAGCAAATCAACCAGGCCTTGGGGCAAAAAGCCCTCAGCGGTGAAGGCTTCCAGACTGACGATGGCGATGGTGTGCTGATCAACACTGGCATGAACCAAGTCTTCGCTTACCTCGACGATCCGGCCAATTCCGATGTGTTCGTCGAAGCGGTGCGCTACCAGCGCCTGGCCAAAGCCAAATAAATCCAGCACCTAACGGTTTTTCTACAGGAGTTTCGGGTGGACGATTACCAGCAGACGATACGCATTTTGTCCGATCGCATAGTGCTGGCGCAGACGCCGATTCGCGTCCTCGATGCGGTCAAGTGGGACGACAGCATCCGCAAGGGTTTTCTCAAGGGCAAGGGCAAGGAAATGCCGGCCGTGGACCGCGACTATTACCTGAACCGGCCGCTGTCCTTCGATTCCAGCAAGGTCAAACTGGAATTCCAGAACATCGAGCGCGACATCACCCGCCAGCTCGGTCAGTTCAACCCGGTCGGCCAGATCATGCGGCGCATGTGCAAGGAATACCGGATGGTGGTGCGCATGCTCGAAGCGCGCGGCACCGAGGATTTTGGCCTGATTTCCCAGGAGTTGTATGGCGCCGCGTCCGACGCGTTCCACGCCGGCGACCCGACCCTGGCCGACCTTGGCCTGATGATGTCCGACTACTTGAACAACATCGATGGCCGTGGCGATCTGAAGGATGAGCCGAAAATCCTCACTGCCAAGGACGCCGTGCACTTGCTGCAAACCCGCTTGAACAAGGTGTTTGGCGAGGCCGAGGAAACCATTCGGGTGTTCGAGTCCGACGGGATCGTCGCCGATGCGGCGGCCGGTGCCGACTACATCAAGATCCGCACCGATGCGATGTTCAACGAACGTGACGTGCGCGCTCTGGAAGTCCATGAAGGGCTGGTGCACGTGGGCACGACCCTTAACGGCTTGAACCAGCCGATCTGCACCTTCCTGTCCAAGGGCCCGCCGTCGTCGACGGTGACCCAGGAAGGCCTGGCGATCCTGATGGAAATCATCACCTTCGCCTCCTACCCGAGCCGCTTGCGCAAACTGACCAACCGTACCCGCGCCATTCACATGGTGGAGGAGGGCGCGGACTTCCTGCAGGTGTTCGAGTTCTTCCGCGAGCAAGGCTTCGAAATGGCGGAAAGCTATGGCAACGCCAGCCGGGTTTTCCGTGGCTCGGTGCCGAATGGTCTGCCATTTACCAAAGACTTGTCCTACCTCAAGGGCTTTATCATGGTTTACAACTACATTCAGTTGGCCGTGCGTAAGGGCAAGCTTGAGCAGATACCGCTGCTGTTTTGCGGCAAGACCACGCTGGAAGACATGCGCACCCTGCGCCAATTGGTAGACGAAGGCCTGGTGGTCGCGCCCAAGTATTTGCCGGACCAATTCCGTGACTTGAATGCACTGTCGGCGTGGATGTGCTTCTCCAACTTCCTCAATCACTTGAGTCTGGACCGGATCGAAGCGGATTACTCCAACATCCTGTAAGCACCACAATACCCCCTGTGGGAGCGGGCTTGCTCGCGAAAGCGGCTTAACATTCAACATTGATGTTGCCTGACACACCGCTTTCGCGAGCAAGCCCGCTCCCACAATGGGGAATGAGTTCCAACCCAAATTTCTGCGAGGTTTCAACGGATGAGAATCCTCGGCATCGTCTGCCTGCTCCTGACCCTCGGCGGTTGCAGTTCGCTGTTGTTCTACCCCGAACCCGGCCAGCCGTTCACCCCGGACAAGGCCAAACTCGAATTCCGCGACCTCACCCTGACCACCGCCGACGGCGTGAAGCTGCACGGTTGGTGGCTGCCGGTGGCCAAAGGCGTCGAGGTCAAAGGCACCGTGCTGCACCTGCATGGCAATGGCGGCAACCTGTCTTATCACTTGGGCGGCAGTTGGTGGCTGCCGAAAGAGGGTTACCAAGTGTTGCTGGTGGACTATCGCGGATATGGTCTGTCCGAAGGCAAACCGAGCCTGCCGGAGATCTATCAGGACATCGACGCTGCGTTCAAATGGCTCGATCAGGCGCCCGAGGTCAAGGGCAAGCCGGTGATCGTTCTGGGCCAGAGCCTTGGCGGTTCGATGGCCGTGCATTACCTGGTCCAGCACCCGGAACGCCAGCCTCAAATCAAGGCGTTGGTCCTCGACGGCGCGCCCGCCAGCTACCGCGATGTCGGTCGATTTGCCCTGACCACCTCATGGCTGACCTGGCCGTTCCAGGTGCCGCTGTCGTGGCTGGTGCCGGACAGCGATAGCGCGATCAACTCCATGGCGCAGCTCAAAGGCGTACCGAAACTGATCTACCACAGCATCGACGACAACCTCGTGCCCCTTTCCAACGGCATTCGTCTGTATCAAGCTGCGCCGCCGCCGCGGGTGCTGCAACTGACCCGTGGCGGTCACGTGCAGACTTTCGCCGACCCGGTCTGGCGTCAGGTGATGCTGCGCTATCTCGAAGACCCGCAGCATTTCAATGGTCTGCGCCGCCTGGGTGAAATCCCGAATTACCCGGTGCCCGTCAACTCAAAAGATGAACCACCAGAGAGTCCGCAATGAGTGAAGAACGTAACGCCATCCCGCTGATCATCACCGGTATCTGCACCATCCTCGGCACCGTCGGGGTGCTGTGGTACTACGGCTACCTGCACTTCGCCAAGCCCGAGGATGCGCTGCTGCTCAACGAATTCACCATGCTCAAGACCGTGCCGGGCGAAGACTACAAAGTCGCCCTGGACCCCGCGCCACAAGTGGCCCAGTGCATTGATGGCGTGCTGGTGCTGTTCGACACCGAACAGAAAGGCCTGACCGGCGTATTGATCAACGGTCAGAAAAAAGCCGTGCGCTGCATGGGCCAGGAAACCCCACAGAAGCTCGAGCAGTAACGCGCCCCGGAAAGATCGCAGCCTCGTTTCACTCGACAGCTCCTACAAAAAGCACGCGGACTACGCGGAGGCGGGTAGGAGCTGTCGAGTGAAACGAGGCTGCGATCTTTTGATCCAAAAAAAGCCCCGCCTGATCAGATCAGGCGGGGCTTTTGTGTTTCAGCGTGACGCTTAGTTCGAGCTAACAGCCGAACGTGGCACCACTGGCTGGTTGTCGTTGGAAATGGTCACTTCCACCCGACGGTTCATTGCACGGCCCGAGACACTGCCGTTTTCGGCAACCGGATATTCCTTGCCGTAACCCTGAGCGACGATGCGCGCTGGATCAACGCCCATTTTCACTAGTGCGGTACGTACCGAATCGGCACGACGCTCGGACAGTTGCTGGTTGTGGCCAGCGCTACCGGTGCTGTCGGTGTAGCCTTCGACAATCACTTTACGGTCCGGGTTTTCCTGGAGGAATTGCGCCAGTTTGTTGATGTTCACCAGACCGCTGGATTTCAGGTCGGCACGGTCGGTTGCGAACAGCACGTCACCGAAGGTCACCAGGGTACCGCGATCGGTTTGCTTGGCATTCAAGCTGTCTTGCAGTTGCTTGATCTGCTGGTCGCGAGCGTCCAGACGCGCTTGGGCACGTTGGGCGGCGGCGTTTTTCAGATTGTTTTCAGCGGTGCGCAGGGCGATGGTCTGCTTGGCCACTTCCACGCGCTGGTTGGTCAGGTAAGCCAGTTGATCGACCTTGGCCTGGTCCTGTTTGTCCTGGTAAGCCTTGTCGGCCTTGTCCAGGTAATCACTGGCGTCTTTGGTCTCAAGGGCAGCGACTTTGCTGGCTTGCGGGTTGGCTTGCAGGCCGGAGTAGTTCACGCGGGCCTGTTCCAGGTTCGCGTTCGGCGGGGTGGAGCAAGCAGCCAGTGCGACGCTTGCGGCCAGGAGAGCGGGGATCATCAATTGTTTACGCATAATGGTTCGTCCTTTCTATCGATAAGAGCTTCAGGCGTGTGGTCCGGATGCGCGCTTACTGCACAGTGCGCTGACTTTCCTGACGCAGTTCCTGAACACCTTTCTGGGAATCCTTCACAGCCTGTTCGGCTTTCATCGCCTGGGCTTTGCGTTCTGCTACACGAGCGTCCCACTCGGCTTGTTCGGCCAGGGTGCGGGCTTCTTCATACTTCTTGTCGTGCATGGCGATTTCGGCTTGTTTCAGCTTGTCCTGGGCGGACTTCATTTCCACCGCTGCGAATTCAGTACCACCGGCGCTGACAGCGCTGTTCACGGCGGACTGGGTCACGGCGTATTGCTCGGTCGGCGGGTTGCCAGCGCAACCGGCGAGTACGAAGGTGCTGCCGATCGCCAAGGCAGCCAATTTCAGACCGCGCAGGTGGGTAAACGAGGATTTGGCAGTGCTGGTCGTCATGGTCTTCAACTCCATTGGATATCTCCTGAAAAACATCTAAATCCATCCTGGTGTTAGGAGCCGTAACCGTACTTTCAAAGCGTGATTTGAAACGGCCGTACCAGGCGTGGTTAATGGGTACGACCCGAGGGGTTTTTCAAAAGTTCAGAGAAGATGGCGTATTGCCTAAAAAAACTTTGACCGAGCGGACAAGGCTCTAGGACGGGAACTTTCGCGATGTGCGGCGGTATTCCCGGACATTCAAGCGCTCAGGATTACACCATTTTTGAAGGGAAATGCAGGCCAATGTAGGAGCGGGCTTGCTCGCGAAAGCGGTGTGTCAGTCGACATTTATTTCAACTGATACAACCTCTTCGCGAGCAAGCCCGCTCCCACAGGTTCGGTGTCAAATTTTAGTGTTTTGGCTTGTCGTCACTGGCCGACAAATCATGCAAATGCCGACGGGACAACGCGAGGAAACGCGGGGTCGGACCGACGTCTTCGTAAAGCGGATCGCCTTCTTCATCGGTGGCGACCACGGTCTGTCCTTTCACATACGGGAAGCTCGCTTCGAGTTCTTCCAGCGCCGCGCCGATCAATTCGCCCAGCAGTTCTTCGGGATGCCGTTTCGGGTACATCTCGGTGATCGCTGCCAGCCGTGCGGCGGCTTCCACGTCCAGGTGAATCGCGTAGCCAGTGTCGGTCAGGCGACCCTTGGCGTTTTCTTCCCAATGCTGGGCTAGCTCACGGATTTTCATAAAGACCTCATGTCGCACCTGCGGGTGGCAGGCAGGGTGAGTGTCCGGCGGTGGCTGCCGGTAAGCCGTTGTACGGCTTACTGTTGAGACTAGCTTTATCGCCTAAGGTTTAAAGTCCCTTCGTCGTTTGCTTGTAAGAAGCGCTTTACGGCGGCACTCTTGGACTTCAAAGCATGCTGTTAAAGCCGCCCGGATTTTTTGCTGGAGAACTGCTGATGACCGATATTGATGCACGCTTGCGCGAGGACGTTCACCTGTTGGGTGAGCTGTTGGGCAACACCATTCGTGAACAGTACGGGGACGGTTTTCTCGACAAGATCGAGCAGATTCGCAAGGGCGCCAAGGCCGACCGTCGCGGCTCGATGGACGCCGAACTCAGCGCCAGCCTCAACCAGTTGAGCGAAGACGAGTTGCTGCCGGTGGCGCGGGCGTTCAACCAGTTTCTCAACCTCGCCAATATCGCCGAGCAATATCAGCTGATCCACCGCCGCGAAGAGTCGCAGCCCGCGCCGTTCGAAGCCCGGGTGCTGCCGGAACTGCTCGCCCGCCTGCGCGCCGAAGGCCACAGCGCCGAATCCCTGGCCCGGCAACTCGGTCGACTGGAAATCGAATTGGTGCTGACTGCGCACCCGACCGAAGTCGCACGTCGCACCCTGATCCAGAAATACGATGCCATCGCCGCGCAACTGGCAGCTCAGGACCACCGTGACCTGACCACCGCCGAGCGTGAGCAGATCCAGGCGAAATCGCAGCGCCTGATCGCCGAAGCCTGGCACACCGAAGAAATCCGCCGCACGCGCCCGACCCCGGTCGACGAAGCCAAATGGGGTTTTGCGGTGATCGAGCATTCGCTGTGGCAAGCAATCCCCAACTACCTGCGCAAAGCCGATCAAGCGCTACACGCGGCGACCGGACTGCGTTTGCCTCTGGAGGCGGCGCCGATCCGCTTCGCCTCATGGATGGGCGGCGACCGCGACGGCAACCCGAATGTCACGGCGTCCGTGACCCGCGAAGTGCTGTTGCTGGCGCGCTGGATGGCCGCTGATTTGTACTTGCGCGATGTCGATCACCTGGCCGCCGAGTTGTCGATGCAGCAGGCCAGCGAAGCCCTGAAAGCCAAGGCCGGCGACAGCGCCGAACCTTACCGCGCGGTACTCAAGCAACTGCGCGAACGTCTGCGGGCGACGCGCAATTGGGCGCATGCCTCTTTGACGAACAGCACACCGGCACCGGCTGATGTGTTGCAAAACAACCGCGACCTGCTCGATCCACTGGAGCTGTGCTTCAACTCGCTGCACGAGTGCGGCATGGGCGTGATCGCCGACGGCCCGCTGCTCGATTGCCTGCGCCGTGCGGTGACTTTCGGCTTGTTCCTGGTGCGTCTCGACGTGCGGCAGGACTCGTCCCGCCACACCGCCGCCATGACCGAAATCACCGATTACCTGGGCCTCGGTCGCTACGAAGACTGGAGCGAGGAAGAGCGCATCGCTTTCCTGATGCGTGAACAGAACAACCGTCGCCCCTTGCTGCCGGCTTACTTCAAACCATCCGCTGACACCGCCGAAGTGTTGGCGACCTGTCGGGAAATCGCCGCCGCACCGGGCGCGTCCCTCGGCTCGTATGTGATCTCCATGGCTGGCGCCGCTTCCGACGTACTGGCCGTGCAATTGCTGCTTAAAGAGGCTGGCGTGCTGCGGCCGATGCGCGTGGTGCCATTGTTCGAAACCCTCGCCGACCTCGACAACGCCGGTCCGGTGATTGAAAAACTGTTGCTGCTGCCGGGCTATCGTGCGCGTCTGCAAGGGCCGCAGGAAGTGATGATCGGTTACTCCGACTCGGCCAAGGACGCCGGCACCACGGCGGCGGCCTGGGCGCAATATCGAGCGCAGGAACGCTTGGTGGATATTTGCCGCGAGCAACAAGTGGAGCTGCTGTTGTTCCACGGTCGCGGTGGCACTGTAGGCCGTGGCGGCGGTCCGGCTCACGCGGCGATTCTGTCGCAGCCACCAGGGTCGGTGGCGGGACGTTTCCGCACCACCGAGCAGGGGGAAATGATTCGTTTCAAATTTGGCCTGCCGGACATCGCCGAGCAAAACCTCAATCTGTATCTGGCGGCAGTGCTTGAAGCGACCTTGCTCCCGCCACCTCCGCCGGAGCCGGCCTGGCGCCACTTGATGGACGAATTGGCCGCCGATGGCGTCAAGGCT
Source organism: Pseudomonas nunensis (assembly GCF_024296925.1). NCBI lineage: Bacteria > Pseudomonadati > Pseudomonadota > Gammaproteobacteria > Pseudomonadales > Pseudomonadaceae > Pseudomonas > Pseudomonas nunensis. The sequence goes on along the minus strand of NZ_CP101125.1, from coordinate 4,946,017 downwards.
TACCGCGCCGTGGTGCGGGAAAATCCGCAATTTGTGGAGTATTTCCGTCAATCGACCCCGGAACAGGAACTCGGACGTTTGCCGTTGGGCAGTCGTCCGGCCAAGCGCCGTGCGGGCGGAATCGAAAGCCTGCGCGCTATTCCGTGGATCTTCGGCTGGACCCAGACGCGCCTGATGTTGCCGGCCTGGCTAGGCTGGGAAGCGGCCCTGAGCAAGGCGCTGGAACGTGGCGAAGGTGAGTTGCTGGGGCAGATGCGCGAGCAGTGGCCATTCTTCCGTACCCGCATCGACATGCTGGAAATGGTGCTGGCCAAGGCCGACGCGGACATCGCCCAGTCTTACGATCAGCGGCTGGTCGAGCCCGATCTGCTTCCTTTGGGCGCGCATTTACGCGACCTATTGTCGCAGGCCTGCGCAGTGGTCCTTGGGCTGACCGGTCAGTCGCAGCTACTGGCACATAGCCCAGACACCCTGGAATTCATTCGCCTGCGCAACACCTACCTCGACCCGCTTCATCTATTGCAGGCCGAGTTGTTGGCCCGTTCGCGGCAACAGGAAGTGGCGCAGGGCAGCCCGGTAGAACAGGCGTTGCTGGTGTCTGTGGCGGGGATTGCCGCCGGTTTGCGAAATACCGGCTAAGGTTTTCCTCTTGGGTCCGGGCACTTGGCACCTGCGCCGCGTGCCTGTGGGCGAAGGGCCGAAAAGGTCTGGCAGGCGACAGTTAATGACGGGGTTGCGACTTGGGGTACCCCGTCCAAAGGTCGCAACCGGCGCGGGTTTCTCCGACTTTCGGCGGCTTGTGTGGTCAGGGCCTGCTGTGTATCTTGATCAGCCTTTGGCCGTTTGGGCGGCCACGACCCTATTTTTGAGATTGGCCCCACGAGGCGAATCTGACGTTATCTATATAAAAAATTGAGGAGCACATCGATGCGCGTCATTCTGCTGGGAGCTCCCGGGGCCGGTAAAGGTACTCAGGCTAAGTTCATCACCGAGAAATTCGGCATTCCGCAAATCTCCACTGGCGACATGCTGCGTGCAGCGGTCAAGGCCGGCACCGAGCTGGGCCTGATCGCCAAAAGCGTCATGGACAGTGGTGGTCTGGTCTCCGATGACCTGATCATCAACCTGGTTAAAGAACGCATCAGCCAAGCTGATTGCGCCAACGGTTTCCTGTTCGACGGTTTCCCGCGCACCATTCCCCAGGCTGAAGCCCTGGTGAAAGCCGGCGTCGAACTGGACCACGTGGTCGAAATCGACGTCAAAGACGAAGACATTGTCCAGCGTATCGCCGGTCGCCGTGTGCACGAGGCTTCTGGCCGCGTGTACCACATCGTCTACAACCCGCCGAAAATTGCCGGTAAAGACGACATCACCGGCGACGAGCTGGTACAGCGCAAAGACGATACCGAAGAAACCGTGCGTCATCGCCTGTCGGTCTACCACGCGCAGACCGAGCCTCTGGTCAAGTTCTACCAGGAACTGTCCACCGCTCAGGGTAAGCCGAAGTACAGCCACATCGAAGGTGTTGGCTCGGTTGAAGCGATCACCGGCAAGGTGCTTGAAGCGCTGAACTGAAAAGTCTGAAACGCTTCATCTTCTACGGCCCGCTTGCGGGCCGTAGTTGTTTATACTGGCGCACTTTTTCTGACCTCTCTTACGGAAACATCGATGAGCACCTTGCTGGCCCTGGACACCGCGACTGAAGCTTGCTCCGTTGCCTTGCTGCACGACGGCAAGGTTACGAGCCATTACGAGGTGATCCCGCGCCTGCACGCGCAAAAACTGTTGCCGATGATCCAGCAACTGCTGGCCGACGCCGGGACCACCCTGCAAGCGGTGGATGCCATCGCGTTTGGTCGCGGGCCGGGGGCTTTCACCGGCGTGAGGATCGCCATCGGTGTGGTACAGGGTTTGGCCTTTGCCCTGGAACGCCCGGTGTTGCCGGTGTCGAACCTGGCCGTGCTGGCCCAGCGCGCCTATCGTGAACACGGTGTGAGCCAGGTCGCGGCAGCCATCGATGCGCGGATGGACGAAGTGTATTGGGGTTGCTACCGCGAAACGGCGGGGGAGATGCGCCTCGTCGGCAATGAAGCCGTGTTGCCACCCGAGGTGGCGGCGTTGCCGGCGGATGCCAGTGGCGAGTGGTTTGGCGCGGGCACCGGTTGGGGCTATGCCGAGCGCATCGGTGTCAGCCTGAGCGGGCAGGACGCGGGGATGTTGCCGCATGCCGAAGACCTGCTGACCCTGGCGCGGTTTGCCTGGGAGCGGGGCGAGGCGATTGTCGCGGATGAGGCTCAGCCGGTTTATCTGCGCGACAAGGTTGCGACCCCGAAGGCACGTTGATCAAAGCGAACCCATGTGGGAGCGGGCTTGCTCGCGAAGGCGTAGTGTCAGGCGACATCATTATTGACTGACACGCCGCCTTCGCGGGCAAGCCTCGCTCCTACAGGATTTGCGCTAACCCTTGTAGGAGCGAGGCTTGCCCGCGAAAGCGATCTGACGGATACCGCCAATCGTCAGTTTCTAACCCCCAGCGTTAAACCTTTTTCCTTTTATGTGTTCTAGTTATCACTCGACAGTTTGCGAAGTGGTCCGCGCGCCACTAAACTGCCATCACTGATACCGAGATGCACTTATGCGTATAGACGGTCTTTCCTCTCAGTCCTACCCCATCAAGCGCAAGCCTCGCAAAGGCAATGTAGCGCTGGATGAATCCGTCGATGACATCGACGGCGAGCTGGAAATCCCGACTGAAGAGCAATTGGCCGCCCGCGCTGCCAAAGCCTCCGCGCAACGCTTGAGCAATCTTCCCGCCCGTCAGCAAGACATGATTTACCACCGCGCTATGAGCAAAAGCGTGGCGATGGCCCTGGCCAGCTACCTGAGCACCGCCGGTTTTGTCGATTGGGATGCCGATGTGCTGGGCCTCGACCTGTATATCTGATGTTGCTGCCTTACTACCTCGGTTGCCCGTCCTGGAGTGAAAACGCCTGGCGCGACTATCTCTACCCGCAAGACGCCAAACCCGCCGAATTCCTCAATCTCTATTCCCAAGTGTTCAACGCCGTTGAAGGCAATACGACCTTCTACGCGAGCCCGGCTGCCACCACGGTGCAGCGCTGGGCCGAGACCATGCCCGAACACTTTCGCTTCACCGCCAAGTTCCCCGGCGATATCAGCCACAGCGGCGACTTGCGCGAACAACTGACCGCCGTCGAAACCTTCCTGCAATTGCTCAGCCCGCTGGGCGAGCGGGTGTCGCCGGTATGGCTGCAATTGTCGAAAAGCTTCACTCCGCAGCGGCTGTCGGAGCTGGCCGGTTTTATCGACGCCGTGGACCGACCGCTGGCGGTCGAAGTGCGACACCCCGAATTCTTTGCCAAGGGCGATGCCGAGCGCATGCTCAATCGCCTGTTGCTGGATCGGGGAGTCGAGCGTATCTGCCTCGATCCGCGCGCGCTGTTCAGTTGCATCTCGACCGATCCCTCGGTGCTCCACGCCCAATCGAAAAAGCCCAACGTGCCAACCCGCCCGGCAGCGTTTACGCAATGTCCGCAAGTGCGCTTTATCGGCCATCCGCAACTGGAGGCCAATGACCCGTTCCTGGTGCCTTGGGTCGAGAAAATTGCCGTGTGGATCGAAGAGGGCCGCACGCCTTACATCTTCCTGCACACCGCCGACAACCTGCTGGCGGCGAAACTCGCGCAACGTTTCCACGCAAAACTGATGCTGCGTTTGCCTGGCTTGCCGCCGCTGCCTGAGCTATACAGAGAACCCGCCGCGGAGCAACTTGGCCTGCTCTGAGGTGAATTCTTCCTCTTTTCAGGAGCCTGCCAATGGATGCGCAAACCCTTCGAGCCCAGGCGTTCAAAGCGCTGCATGAACGCGCGGGGGCTTTTGTGATTCCCAACCCGTGGGACGCCGGCTCGGCGAAAATGCTCGCCAGCCTGGGCTTCGAGGCACTGGCGACCACCAGTGCCGGATATGCTTTTTCCAATGCTCGCCCCGATGGCGGATTGTCGCTGGACGACACCCTGGCCAACGTTCGGGCGATTGTCGCGGCGACTGATCTGCCTGTCGCTGTCGATCTGGAAAACGGTTTCGCCGACGATCCGGCCGAGTGCGCGCAGAGCATTTTGCGTGCGGCCGAGGCGGGCGCTGTCGGCGGTTCGATCGAAGACGCTACCGGTCGTGAAGAGGCGCCGATCTACTGCTTCGAGCATGCGGTAGCGCGTGTTGAAGCCGCCGTGAAAGCAGCTCGCAGCCTGCCATTCCCGTTTATGTTGACGGCCCGCGCGGAGAATTTCCTGCACGGCAATCCTGATCTGGCTGACACCATCCGCCGCTTGCAAGCGTTCTCGGAAGCCGGCGCCGATGTGCTTTACGCGCCGGGGCTGCGCAGTGCAGAAGACGTGTTGGCGGTGGTCCGCGCCGTGGCGCCAAAACCGGTCAATGTGTTGATGTCCGGCGGGCTCAAGTTGACGGTCGAGCAACTGAGCGAGATGGGCGTCAAGCGCATCAGCGTCGGATCGGCGCTCGCCCTGGCGGCGTACGGCGAATTCTTCCGCGCGGCTGAAGAGATCAAGACGTCTGGCACCTTCAGCTTCACGTCGCGTTCCATGCCCTACGCGAAGGCCAATCAGTTTTTCAAAGGCTGACGATGCGGGCCGCCAAGGGATTGCTGCTGGTGTTGTTGATCGTGGGGGCGGCGGGGCTGAGCGTCTGGCGCGGGTGGATTGCCGTGCCCGCGCAATGGAATCCCTGGGCAGCGCTGGACGTCAACGCCGCGCCGAATTTTCTGACCCGCTACAAACTGATGCGTCTGCGCGATGATCCACAGCTGTGCGATAAGGCCCTCAGCAGCTCTGGTCTACGAGTCACCCGCCAGGCCGATAGTCCCGACGCGACATGTCCGTTGACCAACACCTTGCGCATACAAGGTGGCGAGGTGGCCCTGAGCAGCAGTTTCCTCGCCAGTTGTCCGTTGGCGGTGGCGTTCGCCCTGTTCGAGCGCCACGCCCTGCAACCGGCGTCTCAGGCGGTTTACGGCCAGGCGGTGACGCGGGTCGATCACCTCGGCAGTTTCGCCTGCCGCAACATGTACAACCGCGAGAACGGTGCCCGCAGCCAGCATGCCGGTGCCAACGCGCTGGATATCGCCGGTTTTCGTCTGGCCGATGGCCGAGCGATCAGCGTGCTCAAGGATTGGCCCAAGGATAATCAGGACGCGCGGTTTCTACGCCAGGTCCGCGACGGCGCCTGCGATATGTTCAGTGTGGTATTGAGCCCGGACTACAACGCCGCCCATCGCAATCACTTTCATCTGGATGTGGGGCCGTGGTGGGTGTGTCGCTGAGAGATTCTGAGGGATCAGGCAGCGATGCGCAGGTTCTGCAGGATGATCGGGCGTGCCCAGCCGTTATCGAAATCGAGTTGTTTCTGTTGCGCCACCAGCTCTTCGGGCGAGAACGGCGGGAACGGTTTGTCCAGCAGGTGCAGTTCGAATTCGGCGATTGGCAGGTGCAGCGGACGCGGCTGCGGTGCCGGGCCGGCTTCGGGTACAGGTTGGCCAGCTGTGAGTACGATTGGGCGTACCCAGCCACTTTCGAAGTCCTGCTGTTTCTGCTGGGCGACGATTTCTTCCGGCGGGAACGGTGGGAAAGGTTTGTCGGCCAGGTCCATTTCGAACTCGGCAATCGGCAGGAACAGCGGCTCTGGTGGTTTGACCTGGGTTTCTGTCACATCGCATTCACGCTGGGACACGATGTGCGCGTAGAGCTCGCTGCCGACGGTCGGCTCGACCGGGCTTTCCAGATCCACCGGTGGAAAGGTCCCGCAGGCAGGCACCACATCACTCGACTGTTCGGCCAGGGCCTGGGCAAAGAAATCTTGCCACAGGTGACTGACGCCGCTCAGTGCTTGGGAGTTTCGCAGGCCATAATCGCCATGACGCGATATGTAGCCTACGGATGTGGTTTGAATGTCTGACATTTTTCTCGGTCGACGCTCAGCTCTGGCAAAATGCTCGATAGTTTTGTTATCGGACATTTTTTGCCGATCATTAATTTTTTGAGCACTTTTCCCCATGATTGAACAACCCGCGGCCTGCCGCATCCATGTCGAGGCCTCGGCCCCGGCGTTTCAGCCACAGGCCGAGCAATGGGCCGAGCGCCTGGGCTTGCCTTTGCAGGTGGATGACGGCGAGTTTGCCTTACAGGTCGGCGAACAGGGTTTGCAGCTGCAACAGCTGGGGCCTGACGCGCCGGGGCCGGTGCGGGTGGACTTCGTCGAGGGCGGTGCGGCGCATCGTCGGTTGTTCGGTGGCGGTACGGGGCAGATGATCGCCAAAGCCGTCGGCATCGCCCAAGGCGTGCGCCCACGGGTGCTGGATGCCACGGCGGGGCTGGGCAAGGATGCGTTTGTGCTGGCGAGCCTGGGTTGTGAGATGAGCCTGATCGAGCGTCAGCCGCTGATCGGCGCATTGCTCGAAGATGGCCTGGCCCGTGGCGCGGAAGATTTCGACGTCGCGCCGATCGTGGCGCGGATGCGCTTGCTCAAGGGCAATTCGATTGAAGTCATGCAAAATTGGGAAGGCGAGCCGCCGCAGGTGATCTACCTCGACCCGATGTTCCCGCACCGTGAGAAAACCGCGCTGGTGAAGAAGGAAATGCGCCTGTTTCGCCCGCTGGTGGGGGATGACCCGGATGCGCCGGCCTTGCTCGAAGCAGCGTTGGCGTTGGCCAGCCATCGGGTGGTGGTCAAGCGCCCGCGCAAGGCGCCGTGTATTGCCGGGCCGAAGCCGAGTCATGCGCTGGATGGTAAATCCAGTCGGTATGACATTTATCCGAAGAAGGCGCTTAAGCCTTAGGACCGCGTCGACCCATTCGCGGGCAAGCCTCGCTCCTACAGGATCTGCGCTAACCCTGTAGGAGCGAGGCTTGCCCGCGAAGACGTCCGATCAAACACCGGCAATCTCTCAGACTGCCTCAGTCCGATAAGCCCGCATAAACAACTCCACCACCTCCAGCACATGCTCCTCGGCCGCATCCCCGATCAACGGCTCGCCGCAGCCATACAACAAGCGAAAATTCCCCGCGCCCTTGAGCAGGCAAAAGAAATGCTCGGCGGCATTGCGCGGTTTATCGATGCTCAGTGCGCCCGATTGATCGATTTGGCCCAGCAATCGCTCCATGCCATTCAGCATGCGCTCCGGTCCGGCCTCGAAAAAGATCAGCGACAGCTTCGGGTCCTGGCTGCCCAGGCTGATCATCAAGCGGTGCAGGTTCACCGACTCATCGCTATTGATCAGGTGATGAAAGCCGCGGGCGATGTTCAACAGCACCGTTTTCACCGCGATGCCGTCGGGCAATTCGAAGAACAGCGGTGGCAGTTGCTCTTCACACTTGGCCACCACGGCAGCGGAGAACAGCGTCTCCTTGTCGTTGAAGTGGCTGTAGACCGTCAGTTTAGACACCCCGGCCTCGGCCGCCACGGCATCCATGCTGGTGCTGGCATAGCCATTACTCAGGAACAGAATTTTCGCCGCATCGAGGATGGCCTGGCGCTTGGCCAGATCCTTGGGGCGGCCCGGACCATTAGATGCTGAAAGATTGTTCGACATTCTTCGCTTTTAATACTGGACTGGTGAGTTTGCTATTAATAACATACCCGCCAGTATAATTATTCCAAGCACCATTAGCGAAAGGTCCTTCACCATGTTCCGCTATGCCTTGCCCCTCGCGTTGCCAGTCAGCCTGGCTTTTTTATTGTCGGCGTGCGGTCACGAGGAGGCGCCGCAAGTCAGCGTGCGCCCGGCCATGGTGGTGCAGCCGCAGCCTTCGGCACAGGCGATGGAAAGCTACCCCGGTGAAGTTCGCGCCCGTTATGAGCCGGATTTGGCGTTCCGCATTGGCGGTAAAGTCAGCCGACGACTGGTCGATGAAGGCCAGCGGGTCAAGGCCGATCAACCCCTGGCCGAGCTTGATCCCCAGGACGTGCGCCTGCAACTGGAAGCGACTCGCGCTCAGGTCGCCGCCGCCGAAGCCAATCTGAGCCTGGTTCGTGCCGAGCGGGATCGCTACAAGACGCTGATGGACCGTCAGATGGTGAGCAAGTCTGCGTACGACAATTCCGAAAACCTTTACCGATCCGGTGAAGCGCGCCTCAAACAAATCAAAGCCGAATTCAGCGTCTCGACCAATCAGGCGAGCTACGCGGTGCTGCGTGCGCCTCAGGACGGCGTGGTCGCCAAACGTGCGGTGGAAGTCGGCCAAGTGGTCGCTGCCGGGCAAACCGTGTTTACCCTCGCCACCGATGGCGAGCGTGAAGTGTTGATCAGCCTGCCAGAGCAAAGCTTCGGTCGATTCAAGGTCGATCAACCGGTGTCGGTGGAACTCTGGACCCAGCCTGACCAGCGTTTTACCGGACGCATCCGCGAACTGTCGCCCGCCGCCGATCCCAAATCCCGGACCTTCGCGGCGCGTATCGCCTTCACTTCCGGCAAAGTCCCCGCCGAACTCGGCCAGAGCGCCCGGGTGTTTATCCAGACTGCCGCCGTCGTGCCACTGGCAGTGCCTTTGTCGGCGGTTACCGCCGAAAACGGTGCCACCTACGTGTGGGTGGTCGGCGCCAACAACACCTTGAAAAAAGTCCCGGTCCGGGTCGGTGCCTTCGGTGAGAAAACCGTGCCGGTGCTGGAAGGGTTGAATGCCAGCGATTGGGTGGTGGCGGCCGGCGTTCATGTGCTGCATGACGGGCAGCAAGTGCGCCCGGTGGATCGCTCCAACCGCGTGGTCAATCTGGCGGACAAGGAGTAATCCCCGATGGGTTTCAATCTTTCCGAATGGGCGCTGCGCAATCGCCAGATCGTACTGTTCCTGATGCTCTTGCTGGCAATCGTCGGGGCACTTTCCTACACCAAACTCGGCCAAAGCGAAGACCCGCCGTTTACCTTCAAAGCCATGGTGATTCGCACCAACTGGCCGGGAGCCACGGCCCAGGAAGTCTCGCGTCAGGTTACCGAGCGCATTGAAAAGAAGCTGATGGAAACCGGCGAGTACGAGCGCATCGTCTCGTTCTCGCGTCCAGGGGAATCCCAAGTGACGTTCATGGCCCGGGATTCGATGCACTCGGCGCAGATCCCGGAGCTGTGGTATCAGGTCCGCAAGAAGATCAGTGACATCCGACAGACTCTGCCGCCGGGCATTCAAGGGCCGTTTTTCAACGATGAATTCGGCACCACGTTCGGCAACATTTACGCGCTGACCGGCGACGGTTTTGACTACGCGGTGCTCAAGGACTATGCCGACCGTATCCAGATTCAGCTGCAACGGGTCAAGGATGTGGGCAAGGTCGATCTGCTCGGCCTGCAAGACGAGAAGATCTGGATCGAGCTGTCCAACGTCAAGCTCGCCACCCTCGGCTTGCCGCTGGCCGCTGTGCAGCAGGCGCTTGAGGAACAGAACGCGGTGTCTACCGCCGGATTCTTCGAAACCAGCAGCGAGCGATTGCAGCTACGGGTCTCGGGGAATTTTCAGACGGTCGATCAGATCAAGAACTTCCCGATCCGGGTCAGTGATCGTACGTTCCGCATCGGCGATGTCGCAGACGTGCGTCGCGGTTTCAACGATCCCCCGGCGCCGCGTATGCGCTTCATGGCTGAAGACGCGATCGGTCTTGCCGTAGCGATGAAGGACGGTGGCGACATTCTGGTACTGGGCAAGGCCCTGGAAGTGGAGTTCGACCGTATCCAGAAAAACCTTCCGGCCGGCATGCAACTGCGCAAGGTCTCGGACCAGCCCGCCGCAGTGAAAACCGGTGTCGGCGAGTTCGTCCAAGTGCTGGTGGAAGCCCTGGCGATTGTGTTGCTGGTGAGCTTTTTCTCCCTCGGCGTGCGCACCGGGATGGTGGTGGCGCTGGCGATTCCGCTGGTATTGGCGATGACATTCGCCTGCATGTATTACCTCGGCATCGGCCTGCACAAGATTTCCCTCGGCGCACTGGTACTGGCCTTGGGCTTGCTGGTGGACGACGCGATCATTGCCGTGGAAATGATGGCGATCAAAATGGAGCAGGGCTTTGACCGGATCAAAGCCGCCAGCTTCGCCTGGACCAGCACCGCGTTCCCGATGCTCACCGGCACGTTGATCACCGCAGCCGGGTTCCTGCCGATTGCCACCGCGCAGTCGGGCACTGGTGAATACACCCGTTCGATCTTCCAGGTAGTGACTATCGCACTGCTGGCCTCGTGGATTGCCGCGGTGGTGTTTGTGCCGTATCTCGGGGAAAAACTCCTACCGGACTTGGCGAAGATTCACGCCGCCAAACACGGCACCACGGGCGGTCAGCCGGACCCCTACGGCACGCCGTTCTATCAACGCGTTCGGCGCTTGGTGGAGTGGTGCGTGCGTTGGCGCAAGACCGTGATCGTGCTGACCGTGGTGCTGTTTATCGGCTCCATCTTCCTGTTCCGCTTCGTGCCGCAGCAATTCTTCCCGGCCTCGGGGCGTCTGGAACTGATGGTCGATCTCAAACTGGCCGAAGGCGCGTCCCTGAGCAACACCAACGACGAGGTTAAACGCCTGGAAGGTCTCTTGAAGGATCACGCCGGCATCGACAATTACGTGGCCTACGTCGGTACCGGTTCGCCGCGCTTTTACCTACCGCTGGATCAGCAACTTCCCGCAGCGAGCTTCGCCCAGTTTGTGGTCCTGGCCAAGACCATCGAAGAGCGCGAAACCCTGCGCACCTGGCTGATCGAAACCCTCAACGAACAATTCCCGGCCCTGCGTTCGCGGGTTACGCGCTTGGAAAACGGCCCGCCCGTTGGCTACCCGGTGCAGTTCCGCGTGACCGGTGAACACATCGAAGAAGTCCGGGCCCTGGCGCGCAAAGTCGCGGAGAAGGTGCGCGAGAATCCGCACGTGGTCAACGTGCATCTGGACTGGGAAGAACCGAGCAAAGTCGTGTACCTGAACGTCGATCAGGATCGCGCCCGCGCGCTCGGCGTGAGTACCGCCAACCTGTCGAAGTTTTTGCAAAGCTCCCTGACCGGTTCCAGCGTCAGCCAGTACCGCGAAGACAACGAGTTGATCGAAATCCTGCTGCGCGGCACCGTGCATGAACGCACCGAATTGTCGCTGCTGCCGAGCCTGGCGGTGCCGACCGATAACGGCAAAAGCGTTGCGCTGTCGCAGATTGCGACCCTGGAATATGGCTTCGAAGAAGGCATCATCTGGCACCGCAACCGCCTGCCCAACGTGACAATTCGTGCGGACATTTACGGCAAGGAACAACCGGCGACCCTGGTGCAGCAGATCATGCCGACCCTCGACCCGATTCGCGCCGAACTGCCGGACGGCTACTTGCTGGAAGTCGGCGGCACCGTGGAGGATTCGGCTCGCGGACAGAACTCGGTGAAGGCTGGCGTACCACTGTTCATCGTGGTCGTGTTGACCTTGCTGATGCTGCAACTGCGCAGTTTCTCACGCACCGCGATGGTGTTTCTGACAGCGCCATTGGGCTTGATCGGCGTGACCCTGTTCCTGATGGTGTTCCGCCAGCCGTTCGGCTTTGTCGCCATGCTCGGGACCATTGCCTTGTCCGGGATGATCATGCGCAACTCAGTGATCCTGGTGGACCAGATCGAACAAGACATCGCCGCCGGGCTCAAACCGTGGCAGGCGATCATCGAAGCCACCGTGCGCCGATTCCGGCCCATCGTGCTGACGGCACTCGCCGCCGTGCTGGCGATGATCCCGCTGTCGCGCAGCGTGTTCTTCGGGCCGATGGCAGTGGCAATCATGGGCGGATTGATCGTGGCGACAGCGTTGACGCTGCTGTTCCTGCCGGCGCTGTATGCGGCGTGGTTCAGGATCAAAAAAGAAACCGAGTGATCTCGGCGGCCTAAGGGCCGCCTGCTTTTTGCCGCCGAACACTACTCAAAACTGTGGGAGCGGGCTTGCTCGCGAAGGCGTCGTGTCAGGCAATACATTTCTGAATGGATGGCCGCCTTCGCGAGCAAGCCCGCTCCCACATTAGATTTCCTACAGGATTTTCAGAATGCTCTGATATTGAGTCGCAGAGGGCTGAATGCTGTACTCCGGACTCGGTTTTGATGAGTTCTTGAGGCAGTCGTAATGAAAAAGCCCCCTGCGCTGAGAGGCAGGTCCGACCCTGTGTTTGACCTGCTGGCGCAATCGCCGCACAAAGAACGCCTTTCGGATTACCTCGTACTGCTGAAACCTCTGGACGGTCAGGGCCGTTACCTTCCGTTTGAAGACTTGCGCCATCGCTGGGCGCCGGGCCTGGATACCCGTCTCTGTTGGGCACTGGTCAAGAAGGCTCGCACCGCCCAGTACGCAAGCCTGCTGCCATTGGGCGAGCCGATCCAATGGGCCACCTTTGTGCTGACACCGGTCGCGCAAATCGCGATATCCACCGTCGACCGAGAGGCGACGACCGCAGCGTTGGCGTACATGAGTCGCCAGATTGGTGAGCAGGCGCACTTCAGCTACCTGCTCAATGACCTGATCGAAGACGAAGCCATCAGCAGCAGTCAGCTGGAAGGCGCGGCCACCACCACGCGGGTAGCCAAGGACATGCTCAAGCGCAAGCGCCTGCCGCGCACGCCGGATGAACGCATGGTCATCGGCAATTACAAGATGATGAATTTCGCCTGGGAAATGCGTGACCGACCCTTGAGCGTCGAGTTGATCGCGGCGATCCATTGCGTGGGTGTCGAAGGCATCGACGACGCGAAATACAGTCCCGGGACTTTCAGGGTCAAAGATGATGTGGTGGTGCAGGACGGCGAGGGCAACACCGTCCACACACCGCCTCCCGCGGCGGGGCTCGCATTACGCTTGCAAGCGCTGGCGAAGTGGATCAATCAAGCCAATAACGACCCCCTCCATGCGGATTACATTCATCCCTTGATCAAAGCCATCGCGCTACATTTTGCCTTGGGCTACGAGCATCCGTTTCGCGACGGCAACGGCCGCGTCGCCCGAGCGCTGTTTTATTGGTCCATGTTCAAAAATGACTTTTCGGCCTTTCGCTACATCGCCATCAGCACACTGCTGCGCAATGCGCCGGTGAAGTATGGACGCTCTTATCTACACACCGAAGCCGATGACCTGGACCTGACTTACTTCATCGATTTCCAGTGTTCGGTCGTTTTGCGGGCGGTGACTGGCTTTACCGAGGTCTACCGCAAAAGCCTGACTTACTGCAGGAGCGAGCCTGTGTGGGAGCGGGCTTGCTCGCGAAAGCGGTGTGTCAGTCGATATCAACGTTGACTGATACACCGCTTTCGCGAGCAAGCCCGCTCCCACAGGGTTTTGCTGTGAGGCTTATAGGGTGCCGAAGACTTTCTTGGCGAGGCTGGTTGCCGCAGCCGCCGGGTTTTGGCGGATGGTTTCTTCTTGCTTGCCAATCATCTCGAACAAACCATTCAGCGCTTGTTCGGTCACGTAGCTTTCGATGTTGGCGCTCTTCGCGTCTACCACACCGAGGGTCGCGGCTTGGCCGGCGAACGAGTTGTATTGCTTGGCCAGGCCAACCTGGTCGGTGGCTTGTTTGACGATCGGCAGGAACTTGGCGCGGATCTGTTCGCGGCTGGATTTGTCCAGGTACTGGGTGGCCGAGTCCTTGCCGCCGCTGAGGATGCCCTTGGCATCGGACACGCTCATTTTTTTCACGGCATCGACAAGGATCGGCTGGGCCTGGGTCACGGCGGTTTCAGCTGCTTTGTTCATGCTGGTTTCCAGCTGATCGACCTGGTCGCCCATTCCGAACTGTTTCATTTTTTTCGCGACTTTGCCGAGTTTGCCCGGCAGTTCGATCTTCACGTCCGGGTTGTTGCTGAAGCCGCCCGGTGTGCCGAGTTGTTTAACGGCCAGTTGCGCGCCTTGGGTCAGGGCGTCCTTGAGGCCGCCGGTGGCGTCGTTCTGCGACAGGTCGCTGAGGGACAGCGCCAGTGCGCTGGCGGAAATCATCAAGCCTGCGCAGAGGCCGGCGAAGCGAAGGGTAGGGCGGAGCATGGCGGCTTCCTTGTACGAATAAGGGAAATCAGTGGATGGGTGGGAGCTTACTCCCACCGTTATTGCATCAAGCCTCAGGCGGTGTGGCGACCTGATCCGCCGCATCTTCACTGCGATGCAGCGCCACCTGACGGATCGACAAGCGAATCTCCGCCGGCAGTACGCGCTTGGCCGCGCCTTCGGCCAGTTCGCCGAGCAGTTCGTGGTAGCTCAGCTTGCCGGCTTCGTCGCGCTTGAGCACGTCCAGATCGAGCATGGTCTGGATGAAGTGGCGGAACAGGCTCTTGTCGAAGAACTCCGGGGCGTTCAAACCATGGAGGATCGACAGGCGCTGGGCCATGACCGTGCACAGGTCTTCCAGTTCTTCGGCGCTGATGCTGTTCTGGCCGCTGTTGAGCAGCAAGGACACAGTCATGTAGAAGCGTTGCAGGGTCTGGGCAATGCTTTTCGACAGCAGGGTCAGCAACACGAAATGCCGCGAACTCGGTGCAGGACGCAGGTACACGTCGTTCTCGAAACGCAGCAGGCCTTGCTCGACAAAGGCTTCGAGCCACTGATCGACCACGCCGTCCAGCTCATCCATGGACCAGCGGATGAACAGTTCCGATTGCAGGTACGGGTACAGCGCGCGGGTGTAGCGCAGGATCTGTTCGCGGCTCATGCGCGACGCACTCTGGAAGAAACTCGCCAGCAGAGACGGCAGGGCGAAGATGTGCAACACGTTGTTGCGGTAGTAGGTCATCAGGACGGCGTTCTGCTCGCCCAGGTACAGAATCTTGCCGAGCGCGTCGCTCTGTTCGGACAGCAGATCCATGTCCTTCACATGCTCGATCAACGCCCGACCATCGCCTTCCGGCAATGTGGTGTGCGGCGAGTACGGGACTTTGCGCAGCAGCGCCAGATACAAATCCAGCACCCGCGCCATCGCACGATCATCCAGCGCCAAACGGCTGGTGGACAGCAGCGCCAGGGCCACCAGGTTCACCGGGTTGATCGCCGCGGCTTCGTTCAAATGCTGCGCGACTTTCTCGCCGAGGCGGTTGGTGGTTTCGTTGAGCCAGGCCGGTTTGAACTGCGGACCGAGCTCCTGTTGGCGCCAATCTGGTTGCTCACTGTCGAGGAACTCCGCGAGTTTGATCGGTTCGCCGAAGTTCACCGCCACCTGGCCGAAGCGCTGCTTGAGGGCGCCGATGACTTTGAAGATGTCGAAAATCGATTCTTTCTTCTTGCTCGCGCCACGCAGTTCGCCGAGGTAGGTCCGGCCTTCCAGTACACGTTCATAACCGATGTACACCGGAATGAAGACGATCGGCATGCGTGACGAACGCAGGAAGCTGCGCAGGGTGATCGCCAGCATCCCGGTTTTCGGTTGCAGCATGCGCCCGGTGCGCGAACGGCCGCCCTCGACGAAGTACTCGACCGGGAAGCCTTTGGTGAACAGGGTGTGCAGGTATTCGTTGAATACCGAGGTGTACAGCGGGTTGCCCTTGAAGGTACGGCGCATGAAAAACGCACCGCCACGGCGCAGCAGGCTGCCGATCACCGGCATGTTCAGGTTGATCCCGGCGGCAATGTGCGGCGGAGTCAGGCCGTTTCGGAACAGCAGATACGAGAGCAGCAGGTAATCGATGTGGCTGCGGTGGCACGGCACATAGATCACTTCGTGACCCTGGGCGACTTTCTGCACGCCTTCGATGTGGTTGACCTTGATCCCGTCGTAGATCTTGTTCCAGAACCAGCTCAGCACCACTTCCAGGAAGCGGATCGCGGTGTAGGTGTAGTCCGAGGCGATCTCGTTACCGTAGCGCAGGGCCTGGGCCTTGGCTTTTTCCGGGGAGATTTTCTCGCGCTCGGCTTCGTCCAGAATCGCTTGCTTGACCAAGGGCTGATTGAGCAAGCCTTTGACCAGATTGCGACGGTGGGAAATGTCCGGACCGATTACGGCAGCTTTGAGGTTGCGGAAGTGCACTCGCAGGATCCGCTGGGCCATGCGCACGGTGCGTTCGTGGCCCTTGTTGTGCTCGATCAGTTCGCGCAGATGAATCGGCGCCGAGAACTGCACGCGGGTCTTGCGCCCCAGCACGATGATGCTGAGTAAGCGGCGCAGGCGCCCGGTGACCGCCCAACTGTCGGCGAACAACAGCTTCCACGGGCTCGACTCGCTGTCCGGCGACTGACCCCAGAACACGCTGACCGGAATGATCTGCGCATCTTCGGCGGCGTTCTGGCTCAAGGCGCTGACCAGACGGGTCAGGGTCGGCGGCGCGCCGCGTTTGTCCTGGCGGCCGAGCCAGTCGGGCTCCGGCGTCAGGTAAAAGAACGCCGCGGGTTCGATCAACGTTCCCACCGATACCGGCAGCACCGGACGCGGCAGGCCGGCCTTGGTGCACTCGGTGTCGACCACGGCCAGGTCGGTCAGCGAAGGATTTTGCAGGACGTAGAACACCGGACGGCTGCGGTCGAGGTTGAGGGTAAGGGACGACTGGTTGATCGTCTCCGAGCGAACCCAGAGGTACAACAGTCGGCGCAGGGTGCCAAACACAAGACGGCGGAACGGGGAACGGGTCATACGGCTTCTGCTTGAGTGAATAAAACCGAGCAAATGCTCGGGCGGTCGATAGTGTGCCGTATTCGCCGAAAATCGGCAAAAAAGCGGTCAAGTAAACTTGAGTTGAGAGTTTTCGCGGCTGTCATATACTCGACCGCTCAAAATAAAAACAAGGGGGGTAACGAGACATGGCTACGCGCGAGACCGGCAATGTGAAGTGGTTCAACGACGCCAAGGGCTACGGCTTTATTCAACGCGAGGACGGGGTGGACGTGTTCGTGCATTACCGCGCGATTCGCGGTGAAGGCCACCGTTCGCTGGCTGAAGGCCAGCAGGTTGAGTACGCCGTGGTAACGGGCGAGAAGGGATTGCAGGCTGAGGATGTTGTAGGTCTGTAAACCCGCTCTTCAGATCACCCAAAAACCATTGTGGGAGCGGGCTTGCTCGCGAATGGGGTGTATCAGTCAACGTTGATGGCGACTGATACACCGCATTCGCGAGCAAGCCCGCTCCCACATTTGATGGGTGTTGCTGGTTTTACGCGGTCTTCCAGGTGATTTCTTCTTCACCATCAGCGCTGATGCGCATCCAGCGATCTGCGGTTTCTTCACCTTCTTCCTCGACCCACGTTCCCGGCGCGCAACGCACTTCGACGTTCAGCGCGGCGAAGGCTGCACGGGCGCAGGCGATGTCGTCTTCCCACGGCGTCTGGTCGCTTTCCAGGTACAGGCTGTTCCACTTGCCCACGGCTTTCGGCAGCCAGGTGACTGGCACGCTGCCGGCCTTGCACTTGTAGGTCTGGCCTTTCTTGACCCACTCACTGCACGGGCCCAACGCGGCGCTCAGCCAATCGGCGACGGTCTTGTAGTCGACGTCGGCGTCTTTCAGGTAAATCTCGATATCGGGTTGGCGCATGGATGTCCTCACTGCGGTCTTGAAAAATCCATTCGCGGATTTAGCCGGCCTCAAGCTGTTGCTCAAGACCAAAAATTATTGAAGTACGAAGTAATCGTAACGCATCGAAACCGTGACTTCGAACGGCTCGACCTGCTCGATGACCGCTGCCCGGCGTTCAGCACTGGCGCGCCAGCCGTGGGGCGTCATGGCCAACAGGTTGGCACGATCCTGACCGCTTGCCAGCGTCAGTTTGAATTCCAGGGTTTCACTGTGCGCCAGCGTCATGCCTTCCGGCACCAGGGCCAAATGCTTGTCGTCGGTGTATTCACGCACTTCGTCATACAGACTTTCGCGCAACTCCATCAGGTGGCCGCTGGTCGGCCCGACTTTCATCAAACCGCCGCCAGGGCTCAGCAGGCGCTTGGCTTCTTCCCAGTCCAGCGGACTGAAAACACTCGCCAGAAACTGGCAACTGCCGGACGCCAACGGCACCCGCGCCATGCTGGCGATCAACCACGTCAACTGCGGATTACGCTTGCAGGCGCGTTTGACCGCTTCCCGGGAAATATCCAGTGCGTAACCATCGGCATTCGGCAAGGCTTCGGCGATTTGCGCGGTGTAATAACCCTCGCCACAACCGATGTCGAGCCAGCGCTGGGGCGCGTACTGCGCCGCCAGTTCCGCCAGACGCTTGGCCACCGGCGCGTAATGGCCGGCGTTCAAGAAGTCGCGTCGGGCCTCGACCATCGCCAGGTTATCCCCAGGGTCGCGGCTGTTCTTGTGCTGCACCGGCAGCAGGTTCAGGTAACCCTGGCGCGCGCGGTCGAAACGATGCCCGGCGGGACAGGCCACGCCGTTGTCCACCGCGTTCAGCGGTTCGCTGCAGATCGGGCAGGCCAGCATCAGGCGAGCAACTTGATCAGGGTCTGGTAGTAGATTTCGGTCAGCACGTCGAGGTCGGCGGCCAGCACACGTTCGTTGACTTGGTGAATCGTCGCGTTGACCGGTCCCAGCTCAACTACTTGCGTGCCCATGGTCGCGATGAAACGACCGTCGGACGTCCCGCCACTGGTGGACGCCTTGGTTTCGCGACCGGTGATGTCCTTGATGCTCGACGCCACGGCATCCAGCAGCGCGCCCGGTTCGGTGAGGAACGGTAGGCCCGACAGCGCCCAATCCACGTGCCAGTCCAGGCCATGCTTGTCGAGGATGTCAGCAACGCGCTTTTGCAGGCCTTCGACGGTGGATTCGGTGGAGAAACGGAAGTTGAACACCGCCACCAGATCACCTGGAATCACGTTGGTCGCGCCAGTACCGGAATTGACGTTGGAAATCTGGAAACTGGTCGGCGGGAAGAAGTCGTTGCCGTGGTCCCAATGCTCGGCGGCCAGTTCGGCCAGGGCCGGGGCGGCGAGGTGGATCGGGTTCTTCGCCAGGTGCGGGTAGGCCACATGGCCCTGAATGCCGCGCACGGTCAGCTTGGCGCCGAGGGAACCGCGACGACCGTTCTTGACCACGTCACCGACCAGGGTGGTGCTCGACGGTTCGCCGACGATGCACCAGTCCAGACGCTCCTTGCGCGCGGCGAGGCGTTCGATCACAGCCTTGGTGCCGTGGTGCGCCGGGCCTTCCTCGTCACTGGTGATCAGGAAAGCGACCTTGCCCTTGTGATCCGGGTAGTCGGCGACAAAACGCTCGGCGGCCACGGTCATCGACGCGAGGCTGCCTTTCATGTCCGCCGCGCCACGGCCGCAGAGCATGCCGTGTTCGTCGATCACCGCGTTGAACGGGTCGATCTGCCACGCGGTGACCGGACCGGTCGGGACCACGTCGGTGTGACCGGCGAAGCACAGCACCGGACCGTCGTGTTTGCCGTGTGTGGCCCAGAAGTTATCCACATCTTCGATGCGCATCGGTTCCAGTTGGAAACCGGCATCGCCCAGGCGCTGCATCATCTGCTTCTGGCAATCGGCGTCGACCGGCGTCACGGACGGACGGCGGATCAGGTCAATGGCGAGTTGAAGGGTCGGCGAAAGGTCGGCGTGGGCCGTCATGGAAAACTCCGGAAACATGAATTTGGGCGCGGTCGAAATGTGGGAGCGGGCTTGCTCGCGAATGCGGTGTGTCAGTCAGCATAAATGTTGATTGTTACACCGCATTCGCGAGCAAGCCCGCTCCCACAGGTTTTGAGTACGGTCAGAAGGACCGTATATCCCGCCAAGGCCTGCAAAATGGCGGTTATCTTAAAGCAAAACGGCGGCCATTGGCCGCCGTTTAGTGCATCTGTACTGATTTAGACGGCTGGTAGAGGCTCAGGCTCGGCGGCCGGTTTGGGCAGCGAAGACAGGAACGCCATGATCAGCGCCGCCAGGTACGGCAGAGACTGCACCAGCAACATGGTCACCCAGAAGCGGATGTCGTTGCTTGGCAGGCCCTGCACCAGGAAGATCCCCAGCGCCGCGCCCCACAACAGCAGCATGATGAACACCTCTTCGCGAGCCTCCGAAATCGCCACCCAGAAGCCGTGGTTATCGGCGTTTTTCGGCGTACGGAAGAACGGAATGCTGCTGGTGAAGAAGCCGTATAGCACCGCTTTGGCGATGGTGTGCGACAACGCCAGCCCGGCCAGCGCCGCGCAGAACGCGTCCTTCAGGTTGACCCCGACCGCACGGCGGTACAGGAAGATGATCTTGGCCACCTTGAACACGAACAGCGCCAATGGCGGGATCGCGAAGATCAGCAGCGGTGGATCGACCCGTTGCGGCACGATGATCATCGCCGCCGACCACAACAGGGCGCCGACGGTGAAGAAGATGTTCATGCCGTCCGCCACCCACGGCAACCAGCCCGCGAGGAAGTGGTAACGCTGGCCACGGGTCAGCTCGGTGTCCTTGCCGCGCAGCAGGCTGGCGGTGTGGCGCTTGATGATCTGAATCGCGCCATAGGCCCAGCGGAAACGCTGTTTCTTGAAGTCGATAAAGGTATCCGGCATCAGGCCTTTGCCGTAGCTGGTGTGGTAATACGCCGCCGACAGACCTTTTTCGAATACCCGCAGACCCAGTTCGGCGTCTTCACAGATGCACCAGTCAGCCCAGCCCAGTTCCTCGAGCACCGAACGTCGGGTCATGGTCATGGTGCCGTGCTGAATGATCGCGTCACGGTCGTTACGGGTGACCATGCCGATGTGGAAGAAACCTTTGTATTCCGCGTAGCAGAGCTTCTTGAAGGTGCTTTCGTTCTGGTCGCGATAATCCTGTGGCGACTGCACCACGGCGATTTTCGGATCGGCGAAGTGCGGCACCATGTGCTTGAGCCAGTTCGGGTCGACGCAGTAATCGGAGTCGATCACCGCAATCACTTCGGCATCCTTGGCGGTGTGCGGGATCAGGTAATTCAGCGCGCCACCCTTGAAACCGGCCAACGGGGCGACGTGGAAGAACTTGAAGCGCGGGCCGAGGGTCTCGCAGTAATCGCGCACCGGTTCCCAGACCGCCGGGTCCTTGGTGTTGTTGTCGATGATCAGGACTTCGAAGTCCGGATAGTCGAGGTTGGCCAGGGCGTTGAGGGTCTGTTTGACCATCTCCGGTGGTTCGTTGTAGCACGGTACGTGGATCGACACTTTCGGTCGGTAGTCCGAATCCCCCACGACCGGCAGGAATTCTCGCCGGCGCTTGTGAGTCCAGACCGCTTCCGCCAACTCGTGGGCTTCGGTCAGCAATACGATAAACACCCCGAGCGCACCGAGGGCGAGCAAGAAGCCCACCGTCAGGCTGAACCAGGTGCTGTATTGCTGGCTGTAGTCATAACCGATCCACACCAGAACCGAACCGCACAGGAACGCGATAAAGGTCAGGAAGGTACGGCCACGCTGGCGCAGGGCCGAGCCGTCGATCATCAGCAAAGTCAGCGACAGCAAGGCCAGGACGGCCGAGCCGATCGCCAGTACACGCCATTGCGGGATCGCGACCACCGGGCCTTCGAAGTTGAATTTCTGCTGGCGCGCGGCGTTGAACACGCCCCAATACGCGCCCACCGAACCTTCGTCAGTGGCCTTCCACGGTTGGTCAAAGGCTTCGATCACGAAGTAGTTGAAGCCCTGGCGGTTCAGTTTGTTAACCAGGGTGCGCAGGTAAATCGCCTGGTCTGCCGGGCTCGAATCGGTGCCGCCACGCATGCGGCCGTTGCTCGGCCAGCCAACCTCCGAAAGCAGCAGCGGTTTTTTCGGGAACATCTTTTTCAGGTCCCGGGCGCGGTCGAGGACGAATTGACCGGCCTTGTCCACCGGGATGAATTCCCAATAAGGCAGGACGTGCGCGGCGATCAAGTCGACGTGCTTGGCCAGTTCCGGGTGTTCTTCCCAGACGTGCCACTGCTCGGACGTGGTCACCGGCACTTTCACGGCGGCGCGGACGCGGTCGAGGATGACGCTGAGGTCCTTGGCGGTAATTTCCTTACGGAAGATCGCCTCGTTGCCTACAACCACGCGAACCACACTGCGTGAGGTGTTGGCCAATTCGATGGCGCGCAGGATCTCGCGTTCGTTGCGTTCCTGGTCCGGGCTGATCCAGATCCCTAGGGTCACGCGCAGGCCGAACTCTTCCGCCAGTTTGGGAATGTCCTCCAGCGTGCCGTCGACCGAGTAGGTGCGGATGTTGTCCGTCAGCTTGCTCATGATCTCCAGATCGCGACGCATTTCATCGTCGGTCGGGTACTGGTCTTTCTGTGGGTACTGGCCTTGTTGAAACGGCGAGTACGAAAAACCGGAGATCTGTTCAGGCCAGTTGGGAGCGGTGACCGGGCGGTTGATCAGCGCCCAGAAGCCGGTAAACAAGGCAGCGATGGCGAGCACCACAACCAGGTTGAGTCCAAATTTACGCGATGACATAGCTATTTCAGGTTCCAAAGGCTGTGGAACGAAGGAACGGGTCGGCGGTTGGCCAAGGGGGCGCGCATCCTACACCGTGCTTTCACTTACCGTACAGCAAGCAAGGAAAAGCCTCACATTTGGCACTGAAGTTTGTCTTAAGTTCTTACACTTGTAGCTTGAAGCTTAAAACTTGTGGCTGCGAAGCCCTATAATGCGCGCCGGTTTTTGGGGTAATGGTCATGAGTACAGAAGATCCGCGGTTTGCCGGCATCGCTCGGTTGTATGGCATTGAAGGCCTGGACCGCTTGCGCGCGGCCCACGTGGCGATTGTCGGCGTTGGCGGCGTCGGTTCCTGGGCGGCGGAAGCCATTGCCCGGTGTGGCGTGGGCGAGATTTCGCTGTTCGACCTCGATGACGTCTGCGTCAGCAACGCCAACCGTCAGTTGCACGCGCTGGACAGCACCGTCGGCAAACCCAAGGTCGAAGTGATGGCCGAGCGCCTGCGCGGGATCAACCCGGACTGCACGGTGCATGCGGTGGCGGATTTCGTCACCCGTGAGACCATGGCCGAGTACATCACGCCGAATATCGACTGCGTGATCGACTGCATCGACAGCGTGAATGCCAAGGCTGCGCTGATCGCTTGGTGCAAGCGGCGCAAGATCCAGATCATCACCACCGGTGGCGCGGGCGGGCAGATTGACCCGACGCTGATCCAGGTTTGCGACCTGAACCGGACCTTCAACGATCCGCTGGCCTCGAAAGTGCGCTCGACGTTGCGCCGCGACTACAACTTCTCCCGCACCGTGACCCGCCATTACAGCGTGCCGTGCGTGTTCTCCACCGAACAGCTGCGCTACCCGAAACCGGATGGCAGCATTTGCTTGCAGAAGAGTTTTGTCGGCGACGGCGTGAAGCTCGACTGCGCCGGCGGGTTTGGCGCGGTAATGATGGTGACGGCGACGTTCGGCATGGTCGCGGCGACCAAGGCTGTGGATAAGATTGTGGCGGGTGTGCGGCGCCCGGCAGACCGAGTCAAACCTGAGGCTTGATCGGTGTGGCTGATGGCCTCTTCGCGAGCAAGCCCGCTCCCACATTGGAATGCATTTCCCTGTGGGAGCGGGCTTGCTCGCGAAGGCGATTAACCAGCCAACTCATTCATCCGCTGTAACACGGCATTCAGGCCATTACTGCGCGAAGGGGAGAGCTGGCGACTGAGCCCAAGCTGACTAAACCAATCCGGCAAATCCACCTGCTGCAACTCTACCGCCGACAACCCGTTAACCCGCGCCAGCAGCAACGCCACCAATCCGCGAATCAAACGCGCATCGCTGCTTGCGGCGAACTGCCAATGTCCATCCTGCAATGCGCCCACCAACCAAACCTGGCTTTCACAGCCATGCACGCGGTTGGCGTCAACCTTATCCACATCGCTCAACGCCGGCAGGCGATCGCCCCACTGCATCAGCAATCGCGCCCGCTGTTCCCAGCTTCCGGCTTGTTCGAACGTTTCCAGCGCCAACGCCGCATCGGCCGGCAAGCTCATCGCAGCAACTCCAGCGCCTGATCCAGCGCTTCAAAGAACCGCTCCAGATCCTCGGAGTCGTTATACAGCGCCAGCGATACCCGAATCGCCCCGGCCAATTCGAAGCTTTTGAGCAGCGGCATGGCGCAGTGATGACCGGCGCGCACGGCGATACCCTGTTCGGTCAGCAAATGCGCCAGATCGGAGTTATGCACACCCTCGACGACGAAACTGGCCAACGCGAGTTGCGGCTTGCCCAGCAATCGAATGCCGTTGCGTGCCTCAAGACCCTTGAGCAAATAGTCATGCAGCGCCGCTTCGTGGGCGTTCACTGCGTCCTGATCCAGTCCGCTCAGGTAATCCAGGGTCGCGCCGAGGCCAATCACACTCGCAATCGGCGGCGTTCCGGCTTCGAAACCCAGCGGTGCCGGGCGGAAACGGGCGTCGTGGTAATTGGCGTCCAGCACCATTTCACCGCCGAATTGCCAATGACGCAGCTGCTTGAGCGCTTCATTGCGGCCGAACAACACGCCCAAACCGTCAGGGCCGTAGAGCTTGTGGCTGGAAAACACATAAAAGTCGCAACCCAACTCCTGCACATCATGCCGGCCATGGACGATGCCTTGAGCACCATCGACCACGGTCAACGCGTCGTGCGCTTGGGCCAGCGCCAGCAATTCGGGCAATGGCTGCCAAGCGCCGAGCACGTTGGAGAGCTGACTGACCGCGAGCAACCGGGTTCGCGGGCCAATCAACTGCGCGGCGGTCGCGAGGTCAATCAAACCGTCGGCGTCCAGCGGCAAAACGATCAGCTTCAAGTCGCGGCGCAGGGCCAGTTGCTGCCAGGGCAGCAGGTTGGCGTGGTGCTCCAGGGCGCTGATGACAATCTCATCGCCCGGATTGAATAAGTGTTCCAGGCCATAGGCCAGGAGGTTCAGCGCGGAGGTCGCTCCGTGGGTAAAGATGATCTGCCCGCAATCGCCGGCATTCAGCCATTGGCCGATTTTGCTGCGGCTGTCCTCGAACGCCTGGGTGGCGTGGGCGCCGGGCAGGTGTTGCGCCCGATGCACGTTGGCCGCGCCGTTGGCGTAGTAATGCGTCAGGGCATCCAGCAGGGCTTGAGGTTTTTGCGTGGTGGCGGCGTTGTCCAGATAGGTCTGGTCTTGCCGTTGCAAGGCGGCGATGGCCGGAAAATCGGCGCGCCAGGGAGAAGGAATCATCATGCTATCGGGCCCTGTTGAACATGGGCGGGGGGAGCGCCTGACCTTGATATTCCTCGCCCTTGCCCTTGTAGGAGCGAGGCTTGCCCGCGAAGGCGTCTTCACTGACGCCCAAAAGCTTCGCGGGCAAGCCTCGCTCCTACAAGATCAAGATCAAGATCAAGATCAAAATCAAGATCGAGGGCAAGGCACAGGTGATCGTTTGATGCTCTGCTTAGTTGTGAGCGTGCAGCGCTTCGTTCAGTTCGATGGCCGATTTGTGGGTTTTGCATTCCACCGCACCGGTCTCCGAATTGCGACGGAACAACAGGTCAGGTTGGCCAGCCAGTTCACGAGCCTTCACGACTTTGACCAGTTTGTTGTTTTCGTCGAGCAGCGCGACTTTGGTGCCGGCGGTCACGTACAGGCCCGATTCAACAGTGTTGCGGTCGCCCAACGGGATACCGATACCGGCGTTCGCGCCGATCAGGCAGCCTTCGCCAACCTTGATCACGATGTTGCCGCCGCCCGACAGGGTGCCCATGGTCGAGCAACCGCCGCCCAGGTCCGAACCCTTGCCGACGAACACGCCAGCCGACACACGACCTTCGATCATGCCCGGGCCTTCGGTGCCTGCGTTGAAGTTGACGAAACCTTCGTGCATCACCGTGGTGCCTTCGCCCACGTAGGCGCCCAGGCGAATCCGCGCGGCGTCAGCGATACGCACGCCGGCCGGAACCACGTAGTCGGTCATTTTCGGGAACTTGTCCACCGAGAACACTTCCAGCAGCTCGCCGCGCAGGCGGGCTTCCAGTTGATGCTCGGCCAGTTCGGCGAGGTCGATGGCGCCCTGGCTGGTCCAGGCAACGTTTGGCAGCAGCGGGAACACGCCGGCCAGGTTCAGGCCGTGAGGCTTGACCAGACGGTGGGACAGCAGGTGCAGCTTGAGGTAAGCCTCAGGCGTGGACGTCAGTTGCACGTCTTCAGCCAGGATGGTCGCGACCAGCGGCTTGTGGCTTTCGGCCAGACGGGTCAGCAGCGCGGCTTGGCCGGCATCGACGTTCTTCAGCGCTTCAGCCAGTTGCGAAGCCTGTGCGGTAGTGAAGGTGATGGCCTGGTTGCCTTCGGTGTAGCCCAGGACCGGTGCAATGGCTGCGACCAGCTCGGCCGACGGATTGAGCAGCGGCTGTGCGTAAAACACTTCCAGCCATGCGCCTTGACGGTTTTGAGTGCCGACACCGAAGGCCAGGCTGAACAGGGAATTGGACATGTTGATACCTCTAACAAAAAGAACGGGCTGCCTTACTTGAGTGCGGCCGCGTAGATATCTGGCTTGAAGCCAATCAGGGTTCGGTCACCGAGATCAAGCACCGGGCGCTTGATCATCGAGGGTTGTGCGAGCATCAGCTCGATGGCTTTCGCTTGGTCGAGATCGGCTTTGCGTTCGTCGTCGAGTTTGCGAAAGGTCGTGCCTGCGCGGTTCAACACCACTTGCCAGCCGTGCTCGTCGCACCATTGGTTGAGGTGTTCACGGTCGATACCGGCCGTTTTGTAATCATGAAAGTCATAGCTGACAGCGTGTTCATCGAGCCAGGTGCGCGCCTTTTTCATGGTGTCGCAGGCTTTGATGCCGAAAAGGTGCAACGTTTTGCTTGAATCGGTCAAGGAATTGCCCCCTTTGCAGGTGCTGGAAAAAAATGGTGACGGATTATGCCATGGCCTTCCGGTTAAAGCGCAAAACCTGTGGGAGCGGGCTTGCTCGCGAAGGCGTCGTGTCAGGTAGCAGTGATGGCGGCTGACACGACGCCTTCGCGAGCAAGTCGAATCGTCGCACCGCCGCTCCCACAGTGGTTTTGCGGTGTAGCGGGGCGATGCGACATTGGTGCAACGGCCAGCCAGCAGTCTAAGCGGCTAATATGGCACTTCAATGCTGTCGATTGTCTGGGAATAACGCTTTATGCAAACCGCCTACACCGTCCTGATCCTGTTGATGCTGGTCGGCGTTTCACGCCTGATCGGACGGGTGATCCCGCTGCCCCTGCCATTGGTGCAGATCGGCGCGGGTGCTTTACTCGCCTGGCCCACGTTGGGGCTGCATGTAGCGCTGGACCCCGAGTTGTTCCTCTTCCTGTTTCTGCCGCCGCTGCTGTTTTCCGATGGCTGGCGCATGCCCAAGCGCGAACTGTGGCGTCTGCGCGGGCCGATCCTGACCCTGGCCGTCGGTTTGGTGCTGTTCACGGTGGTCGGCGCCGGGTATTTCATTCACTGGTTGATCCCCAGTATCCCGCTGCCGGTGGCGTTCGCGTTGGCGGCGGTGTTGTCGCCAACTGATGCCGTGGCGGTGTCGGCGATTTCCCAGAACCGTTTGCCGACACCGCTGATGCACATGCTGCAGGGCGAGGCGTTGATGAACGACGCGTCGGGCCTGGTGACCTTCAAGTTTGCCTTGGTCGCCGCGGTGACCGGCGTGTTCTCCCTGGCCAACGCCAGTCTGACCTTCGTACTGGTGGCGGTCGGTGGCCTGGCCATTGGCGTGGCGCTCAGTTGGCTGGTCGGGCGCTTGCGCTCGTGGATGATCGCCCGGGGCTGGGATGACCCGGCGACTCACGTGGTGTTCATGTTGCTGCTGCCGTTCGCCGCTTATGTGCTGGCCGAACGTCTTGGTGCATCCGGCATTCTTTCTGCAGTCGCAGCGGGGATGATGCAGAGCTGGCTCGACCTGCTGCCACGCCAAACCAGTACCCGATTGCTCAATCGCAGTGTCTGGTCGTTGCTGGAATTCGCCTTCAACGGCCTGATCTTCCTGCTGCTGGGCCTACAACTGCCAGACATCATCAAGGCTGTGGCCAGTCACGAAACCTCGTTGTGGCCGACGCTGCTCTACCGTTGCCTGGATGTGGTGGCGATTTTCCTGGTGTTGCTGGTGCTGCGGTTTATCTGGGTGCAGAGCACGTGGCGCTTCTCGGGACTGTTGCGCCGCTGGCGCGGGAAGGGCGAGTTGACGCTGGTGCCCACGGCGCGATCTTGCTGGTTGCTGACTGTCGGCGGCGTGCGCGGTGCGGTGACCCTGGCGGGCGTGCTGTCGGTGCCGCTATTAATGGGGGCTGATGCGTTTCCCGAGCGTGACCTGCTGATTTTCATCGCTGCCGGGGTGATTCTGCTGTCGCTGATCGCGGCGTGCATTGCCTTGCCGCTGTTACTGCGTGGCATCGAGAAAAGCCCCGACGACAAGCGCCGTAACGAAGTGCGTGAGGCTTGGCGCAAAACCGCAGAAGCGGCGATTCATGCGCTGGAAGTCGAAGAAGCCAAGCCTGCGGATGCGGCGGAAGCGGCGCTGGCGGCTGAACTCAAGGCGCGAATCATGTCCGAATATCGGCATCAACTGGAGGTGTTCAACGACTCCGCCGAAGCCCAGGCCCTGGCGTTTCAGATGGACCTGCTGGAGCGGCGATTGCGCTTGAAGGCGCTGCGGGCGCAGCGTCTGGAGTTATACAGCCTCAGCCGTCACCACCAGATTGGTGATGACGTTTTGCGTGAAGTGCTGGGCGAGCTGGACCTGAGCGAAGCAAACCTCGGCCAGGTGAAATAACACCGCCCCCTGTAGGAGCGAGGCTTGCCCGCGAAAGCGGTGTGTCAGATAAGACGCTTTCGCGGGCAAGCCTCGCTCCTACAGGTGGGGTTTTATTTGCGGCGCTGGATGAAGGCGCGAATCCGCTCGGCGGCTTCAACGCACTCGGCCAACGGCGCAACCAGCGCCATACGCACCCGGCCAGCGCCAGGATTGGTGCCGTCCACGTCGCGAGACAAGTACGACCCCGGGACCACCGTCACGTGTTCTTCAACGAACAAATCCCGGCAGAACGCCTCGTCATCACCTTCAACGTTCGGCCACAGGTAGAAACCGCCGTCCGGACGTTGTACATCCATCACCGGGCTGAGGATTTCCAGGACCGCATCGTATTTTTCGCGATACAGCGCACGGTTGGCGCGCACGTGCACTTCGTCGTTCCACGCGGCGACGCTGGCCAGCTGGGTCTGAACCGGCATCGCGCAGCCGTGATAGGTGCGGTACAGCAGGAAGCCTTTGAGAATGTCGGCGTCACCGGCGACGAAACCCGAACGCAGGCCCGGCAGGTTGGAGCGCTTGGACAGGCTGTGGAACACCACGCAACGCTTGAAGTCCTTGCGGCCCAGTTCCACGCAAGCGCTGAGCAGGCCCGGCGGCGGGGTTTGTTCGTCGAAGTACAGTTCGCTGTAGCACTCGTCGGCGGCGATCACGAAGTCGTATTGGTCGGCCAGGGCGATCAGCTTCTTCAGGGTGTCGACCGGGATCAGTGCGCCGGTCGGGTTCCCCGGCGAGCACAGGAACAGGATCTGGCAACGCTTCCAGATGTCGGGCGAAACCGCATCGAAATTTGGGTTGAAACCGTTTTCGTCGAGGCACGGCAGGTAATGCGGCTTGGCCCCGGCGAGGAATGCCGCGCCTTCGTAGATTTGATAGAACGGGTTCGGGCTGACCACCAGCGCGTCGTCGCCACGGTTGACCACGGTTTGGGTGAAGGCAAACAGCGCTTCACGGGTGCCATTGACCGGCAGCACATTGCGCGCAGGGTCGAGCCAGCCGTTCGGGATGTCAAAGCGACGTTCACACCAGGCCGCGATGGCTTCGCGCAGGGCCGGGATGCCGAGGGTGGTCGGATACACGGCCATCTGATCCAGATTGCTGGCCAGGGCTTCGGCGACAAAGCTTGGCGAACGGTGCTTCGGCTCGCCGATCGACAGCGCGATAGGGCGCTTGTCCGGGTTGGGCGTGACGCTACCGAGCAGGGCGCGGAGCTTCTCGAACGGGTAGGGCTGCAACTGGTTCAGAGCGTTGTTCATCGGGGGCCTCTTCTAATGTGGGAGCGGGCTTGCTCGCGAATGCGGTGTGTCAGACAGGTTAATGTCGACTGACCCACCGCTTTCGCGAGCAAGCCCGCTCCCACAGGGGAAATATGTTGGTTCAGATGCTGATCCGAGACAGTTTGATATCGGGTTCCTGGCTGACGCTCAGTTGCTCAACGATTGCATCCTGCAAGCGGCTGCACAGCAACGGGTCGGACAGCGGCTGGTTGTTCGCGTCGGTGATGAAGAACACGTCTTCCACGCGCTCGCCCAGGGTCGCAATCTTGGCGTTTTGCAGCGACAGATCGAACTCGAGGAAGATGCCACCAATGCGCGCCAGCAGGCCCGGGCGATCCGGGGCGCTGAGTTCTAGCACGGTCACCGGACGCTGGGCGTCGTTGTGGATCGTCACTTGTGGCGCGAACGCAAAGTGCTTGAGCTGGCGCGGCACCCGACGCTGGATGATCGTCGGGTAATCGTCCGGGTTGCGCAGGGCTTCGGTCAGGCCTTCGCGGATCTGCTTGACCCGCGTCGGGTTGTCGCCGATCGAGTCGCCGTCGGTGTCGAGCACGATGTAGGTGTCGAGGGTGAACTGGCTGCTGGAGGTGATCACCCGCGCGTCGTGAATGTTCAGGTTGAGCTGGTCCATCGCGGCCACGGTCACGGCGAAGAAGTCGTGTTGGTCGGGCGCATAGATGAAGATCTGCGTGCCGCCCTCGAATTCGCGCTGGGTGGTTTCCTTGATCAGCACCAGCGGACCGCCATCGGCCGGCTGCTGCAGGATCGCGTCACTGTGCCAGGCCACGTCGCCGGCGGTGTGACGCAGGAAGTAGTCATCGCCCAACTGTGCCCACAGCTGCTCGACATCGTCCGGGTCGGTGCCGCCGCGCACCAGAATGTCCAGGGCCGCGCTTTGGGTCTGGCGGATCTGCTCTTCGCGGTCCACCGGATTTTCCAGGCCGCGACGCAAGGCGCGCTTGGTTTCGGTATAGAGCTGGCGCAACAGGCTGGCACGCCAGGAATTCCACAGCGTCGGGTTGGTGGCGTTGATGTCGGCGACGGTCAGCACATACAGATAATCGAGATGGGTTTCATCGCCGACGATCTGCGCGAAATCATGGATCACCTGTGGGTCGGACAAGTCCTTGCGCTGGGCGGTGGTCGACATCACCAGGTGGTTCTGCACCAGCCAGACGATCAGGCGACTGTCCCACACTGGCAATTGATGACGCTGGCAAAAGGCTTCGGCGTCCACCGCGCCGATGTCCGAGTGATCACCATGCCGGCCCTTGCCGATGTCGTGGTACAGGCCGGCCAGGTAGATCAGTTCCGGCTTGGGCAGCTTGGCCATGAGCTTGCTGGCCAGCGGGAATTTTTCCGACACCTGGGTGTACTGCAACTTACGCAGATGCTTGATCAGGTTCAGGGTGTGGGCATCGACCGTATAGATGTGGAACAGGTCGTGCTGCATCTGCCCGACGATAAAGCCGAACTCCGGCAGGTAGCGCCCGAGGATGCCGTAACGGTTCATCCGCCGCAGGTTGCGATGGATGCCGATCTTGCACTTGAACAGCTCGATAAACAGGCTGGTGTTGCGAATATCGTTACGGAAGTCATCGTCGATCAGGTGACGGTTTTCCCGCAGCAGACGAATGGTATCGGCCCGCACGCCTTTGATTTCCGGTTGCTGGGCCATTAGCACGAAGATTTCGAGCATGGCGAACGGCGTACGGCGGAACACGTTGTTGTTACGTGCTTCGATGTAGCCATCGTGCAGCTGGAATCGCGAGTTGATCGGCTGCGGTGGCGCTTCGTCTTCCGGCGCGAGAATGACTTCCTCGAAGTGCTGGATGATCAGGTCGCTGAGCTGGGCGATGCTCATGACCACGCGGTAATACTGCTGCATGAAGTTTTCGATGGCCTGCTTGGCGTCATCACCTTCAAACCCCAGCAGCCCGGCGATGGAGCGCTGGTGGTCGAACAGCAAGCGGTCTTCGGAGCGGCCAGCGAGCATGTGCAGGGCGTAACGAACCTTCCACAAGAATTCCTGGGACGAGGCCAGCAGGGCGTTTTCGCTTTCTACCAGAAAGCCTTCGCCGGCCAGGGCCCGGAGGTTCAGGGTGCCGTACTCGCGACGGGCGACCCACAGAATCGTCTGGATATCCCGCAAGCCGCCGGGCGAGCCTTTGACGTTAGGTTCCAGGTTGTATTCGGTGTCGTTGTACTTGTGGTGACGGGCCTTTTGCTCGGCGCGCTTGGCCAGGAAAAACTCCTTGCTCGGCCACATGTGCGCGGTGCTGGTGACGTCGAGCATGCGCTGGCGCAGGCGCTCGGGGCCGCAGATGGTGCGGCTCTCCATCAGGTTGGTGACGACAGTCAGGTCGGCGCGGGCCTCGACGGCGCATTCGTCCACCGAGCGCACGCTCTGACCGACTTCCAGGCCGATATCCCACAACAACGTTAGAAAACGCTCGATGGAATCGCGGAAAACCTCGTGGTCGGCACTGTCCAGCAGGATCAGCAGATCGATGTCGGAATACGGGTGCAACTCGCCGCGACCGTAGCCGCCAACCGCAACCAGCGCGATGTCGGCGTCTTCGCTCCAGTTGAACTGCTCCCAGGCCTTTTGCAGGATGTTATCGACGAACCAGGCACGATCCTCGATCAACCGGCGAATGTCCCGCCCGCTGCGAAAACGCCCGTCGAGAACCTCGCGGGCCTGGCGAATCGCCTTCTTGAAGGCCGCAATCGGGCTGGCCTTCAGGGCCAGTTCCGCCTGGAACTGGCCACGGTCGAAGAGTTCGGGATCCACCTGCGGCATCGATTGGCTTTCCTTTCTATAAGGCTGTGAACTGTGCGGGTCGATCAGGCCGAAACGCGGGGGATGGTGTCATCGGCGCGCAGGGTGAAGATCTCGTAGCCGGTTTCGGTGACCAGCAGGGTGTGTTCCCACTGCGCCGAGAGCTTGCGGTCTTTGGTGATCGCGGTCCAGCCGTCGCCCAACACCTTGGTGTCGGCCTTGCCCTGGTTGATCATCGGCTCGATGGTGAAGGTCATGCCGGCTTTCAGTTCCATGCCGGTGCCGGCGCGGCCGTAGTGCAGGATCTGCGGCTCTTCGTGGAACACCTTGCCGATGCCGTGGCCGCAGAATTCGCGAACCACCGAGAAGCCGTTCTTTTCCGCGTGCTTCTGGATCACTTCACCGATGTCGCCCAGTCGGCAGCCGGGTTTGACGATTTCGATGGCCTTGTACATGCATTCCTGGGTGATCTGCGACAGACGCTCGGCCCAGACCGGCACGGTGCCGACGTGGAACATGCGGCTGGTGTCGCCGTGGTAGCCGTCCTTGATCACGGTCACGTCGATGTTCACGGTGTCGCCATTCTTCAGCGGCTTCTCATTCGGGATGCCGTGGCACACCACGTGATTGATCGAGGTGCAGATCGACTTCGGGAAGCCCTTGTAGTTGAGCGGGGCAGGGATGGCTTTCTGCTCGTTGACGATGTAGTCGTGGCAGATGCGGTCCAGTTCTTCGGTGGTGACGCCCGGTTTGACATGTTCGGCAATCATTTCCAGCACATCGGCGGCCAGTTTGCCGGCGATCCGCATTTTTGCGATGTCCTCGGGGGTCTTGAGGGTGACGGTCATACAGGCTCTCTCTGCGCTCAACGGCGCTTACTAATTCGGAATGGGCGTTGCGCGGTCAATCTTCGCAGCCCTGAAAAACGCGATTCTAACAGACGATCAGCGCAAATCTGAGCCTCTGTGCGTCGCTTCTCTCTATAGATAGGCGCATTCTTGGGCGATTCCAAGGGCGTGGATAAAGGCGCGCGCCAGGAATTCAGAATCCGGGTTCCGTTTTTTCCTGCCTTGTGATATAAAATGCGCCGCTTTCCGGGGATACCCCGAAAGGCTTAAATCCACACACGTGTCGACACGATGACCTGGGTGCCTTCAGCTGATGCTGCTGGTTGGTCATTGGGATACGTGGAGGCCAAACCCGACTTATTAAGGAACTATCATGTCCCAAGTCAACATGCGCGATATGCTGAAGGCCGGTGTGCACTTCGGTCACCAAACCCGTTACTGGAACCCGAAAATGGGTAAATACATTTTCGGCGCGCGTAACAAGATTCACATCATCAACCTTGAAAAAACCCTGCCAATGTTCAACGAAGCTCTGACTTTCGTAGAGCGCCTGGCCCAGGGCAAAAACAAGATTCTGTTCGTCGGCACCAAGCGTTCCGCTGGCAAGATCGTTGCTGAAGAAGCAGCACGTTGCGGTTCGCCGTACGTCGATCACCGCTGGTTGGGCGGCATGCTGACCAACTTCAAAACCATCCGTGCTTCCATCAAGCGTCTGCGTGACCTTGAAGTGCAAGCCGAAGACGGTACTTTCGCCAAGCTGACCAAGAAAGAAGCGCTGATGCGCACTCGCGATCTTGAGAAGCTCGATCGTTCCCTGGGTGGTATCAAGGACATGGGCGGTCTGCCAGACGCACTGTTCGTTATCGACGTTGATCACGAGCGCATCGCGATCACCGAAGCCAACAAACTGGGTATCCCGGTTATCGGCGTAGTCGATACCAACAGCAGCCCGGAAGGCGTTGACTACATCATCCCAGGCAACGATGACGCAATCCGCGCTATCCAGCTGTACATGGGTTCGATGGCTGACGCTGTAATCCGCGGTCGCAACCACGTTGCTGGCGGCACCGAGCAGTTCGTTGAAGAAGCTCCGGTAGCAGCAGCTGAGTAATTGACGCCTTGGCGTTAACTCAGTAAGCAAAAAGGGGGCTTGGCCCCCTTTTTGCCACCTCGAAAACCATTTGTCGGTAGCGCAGCTACAGCTTCTGTAACGTGCAGCGACTTACAAAGGTGTTTCGGGAAGAATTGAACGCCCGTTCGATCGGGTGGAATGGTTGATAACCTATCCAAGAGGATTTTTGAAATGGCAGAGATTACTGCAGCGTTGGTTAAAGAACTGCGTGAGCGTACTGGCGAAGGCATGATGGATTGCAAAAAGGCCTTGACCAAGGCCGGCGGCGACATCGAAAAAGCCATTGACGACATGCGTGCTTCGGGCGCCATCAAGGCTGCCAAGAAAGCAGGCAACGTAGCTGCTGAAGGCGCGATCACTCTGAAAGAAGACGGTAAATCCGCCGTTCTGCTGGAAGTGAACTCGCAGACCGACTTCCTGGCTTTGCAGGACGATTTCAAGGCATTCGTTGCTTCCAGCGTTGAAAAAGCATTCGCTGACAAGCTGACTGATGTTGCTCCGCTGATCGAAGCTCAAGAAGCTGCTCGCCTGGTACTGGTCGGCAAGGTTGGCGAAAACGTCAACATCCGTCGTCTGGCACGCGTTGAAGGTGACGTTGTTGGTGGTTACCTGCACGGCAACAAGATCGGTGTTGCAGTTGTCCTGAAAGGCGGCACTGTTGAGCTGGCCAAGGACATCGCTATGCACGTAGCGGCGACCAACCCTGAATTCCTGCTGCCATCGGAAGTTTCCGCTGAAGCGGTCGAGCGCGAGAAAGGCGTGTTCCTGACCCTCAACGCTGACAAGATCGCTGGCAAGCCAGAAAACATCGTTGAAAACATGGTCAAAGGCCGTATCAGCAAGTTCCTGGCTGAAGCGAGCCTGGTTGAACAGGCGTTCGTCAAGAACCCTGAAATCAAGGTTGGCGAACTGGCCAAGAAAGCCGGTGCTGAAATCGTTTCCTTCACCTACTTCAAAGTAGGCGATGGCATCGAGAAGCCGGTCGACAACTTCGCTGAAGAAGTTGCTGCCCAGCTGGCTGCCGCCAAGCAATAAGACGGTTTTTTAACTGTCGCCCTGAAGAGGCTGCCCGCTTACGCGCGCAGCCTCTTTTCAGATGGGCTGCCAATTTTTATTGGTTTCCCTTTGGAACTGGCTTACAAAGCCATGTTCCGATGGCGCTGAAGCAGCGCCAAGCTAGAGTGAACGCCAGCTGTAAACAGCTCGCAAAGAATTTTTTAAAATACGCCGCAGGAGAGATTCGCAATGGCTCAGCAGGGCAGTGGTTATCAGGCTCGCTATAAACGCATTCTACTCAAGCTTAGCGGCGAGGCCCTGATGGGCTCGGAAGAGTTCGGGATCGACCCGAAAGTTCTGGATCGCATGGCGCTCGAAGTGGGCCAATTGGTCGGCATCGGTGTGCAGGTCGGTCTGGTGATCGGCGGCGGCAACCTGTTCCGTGGCGCAGCGCTGAGCGCGGCCGGCATGGATCGGGTTACCGGCGACCACATGGGCATGCTGGCCACTGTGATGAACGCCCTGGCCATGCGCGACGCGCTGGAACGTGCCAATATCTCGGCCATCGTGATGTCGGCCATTTCCATGGTTGGCGTGACCGATCATTACGACCGCCGCAAAGCCATGCGCCACCTGAATGCCAAGGAAGTCGTGATTTTCGCGGCCGGTACGGGCAATCCGTTCTTCACCACGGATTCGGCAGCCTGCCTGCGTGCAATCGAAATCGATGCCGATGTCGTGCTCAAGGCGACCAAGGTCGATGGCGTCTACACCGCTGACCCATTCAAAGACCCGCATGCCGAGAAGTTCGATCATCTGACTTACGATGAAGTACTGGATCGCAAGCTGGGTGTGATGGATCTGACAGCTATCTGCCTGTGCCGCGACCACAAAATGCCGCTGCGCGTATTTAACATGAACAAGCCCGGCGCCCTGCTGAACATCGTGCATGGCGGCGCTGAAGGGACCCTGATCGAGGAAGGCCAACAATGATCAACGAAATCAAGAAAGACGCTCAAGAGCGCATGCAGAAATCTCTGGACTCTCTGAACCATGCATTTGGTCAGATTCGTACCGGCAAGGCTCACCCAAGCATTCTGGGCAGCGTGATGGTGCCGTACTACGGCACAGACACTTCCATCACTCAAGTGGCCAACATCACCGTAAAAGACTCCCGGACCCTTCAGGTCGTGGCGTTTGAGCGCAATATGCTCGCGGCAGTCGACAAAGCGATCCAAAGTGCCGGTTTGAACCTCAATCCGACCAACCTGGGCGAGTTGCTGCTGATCTCCATGCCTGCCCTG
Organism: Pseudomonas nunensis; assembly: GCF_024296925.1. Lineage (NCBI taxonomy): Bacteria > Pseudomonadati > Pseudomonadota > Gammaproteobacteria > Pseudomonadales > Pseudomonadaceae > Pseudomonas > Pseudomonas nunensis. Next base: position 4,908,975 of record NZ_CP101125.1, on the reverse strand, counting down.
ACTGAAGAAACCCGCAAGGGCTTCACCAAGCAGGCGCGTAGCGCAGCTGAAGATGCCCGTGTTGCCGTGCGCAATATTCGTCGTGATGCACTTGGCGACCTGAAGAAACTGGTCAAGGACAAGGAAATCAGCGAAGACGAAGAGCGTCGTGCCGCTGCTGATATCCAGAAGCTGACCGACAAGGCTGAGGCCGATATCGATGCAGCGACCAAGCAAAAAGAAGCGGACCTGATGGCCGTATAAGGGTCGCGTTTTCATGGAAAAGACCAAGCAGACTGCGCCGTCCGCGGTGCCGCGCCATGTCGCGATCATCATGGATGGTAACAATCGCTGGGCGAAAAAACGCTTTATGCCGGGTGTCGCCGGGCATAAAGCGGGTGTGGATGCAGTTCGTGCGGTGATTGAAGTGTGCGCTGAGGCCAAGGTCGAGGTGCTGACCCTGTTCGCCTTCTCCAGTGAGAACTGGCAGCGTCCGGCCGATGAGGTCAGCGCCTTGATGGACCTGTTCTTCAAGGCGCTGCGTCGCGAGGCCAAGCGCCTGAACGACAACAACATCAGCCTGCGCATCATTGGCGACCGTTCGCGTTTTCACCCTGAGCTTCAAGCAGCCATGCGCGAAGCCGAGGCGATTACCGCCGGCGCCAATCGCTTTATCCTGCAGATCGCCGCCAACTACGGCGGTCAGTGGGATATCGCGCAAGCTGCACAGCGTCTGGCTCGGGAAGTTCAGGCCGGGCATCTGCGCCCGGAAGACATCACCCCGGAACTACTGCAAACCTGTCTGGTGACCGGCGACCTGCCGTTGCCGGACTTGTGCATTCGTACCGGCGGTGAACACCGCATCAGCAATTTCCTGCTCTGGCAGCTGGCTTACACCGAGCTGTATTTCTCCGACCTGTTCTGGCCGGACTTCAAACACGACGCCATGCGCACCGCGCTGGCCGATTTCGCTTCTCGTCAGCGCCGCTTCGGTAAAACGAGCGAGCAGGTCGAGTCTGGAGCCCGGGTTTAATGCTTAAACAACGAATCATCACTGCACTGATCCTGCTGCCGATCGCCTTGTGCGGGTTTTTCCTGCTCGAAGGCTCCGGTTTTGCGCTGTTCATCGGGCTGGTCGTGACCTTGGGTGCATGGGAGTGGGCTCGCCTGGCGGGTTTCACCGCCCAGCCGGCTCGCGTGGCCTACGCGGCTGTGGTCGCGCTGATGCTGTTTGTCATGCACATCCTTCCCGGGCTCGCGCCTTGGGTGCTGGGCGCCTCGGTGCTCTGGTGGGGTGTCGCGACTTACCTGGTGCTGACCTATCCGCGCTCCAGCGAACACTGGTCCAGTGCCGCCTGCAAACTGGTTATCGGCCTGTTGATCCTGCTGCCGGCCTGGCAAGGTCTGGTCCAGATCAAGCAGGAGCCCTTGGGTAACTGGTTGATCATGGCCGTCATGGTGCTGGTCTGGGGCGCTGACATTGGTGCTTACTTCTCCGGTCGCAAGTTCGGCAAGCGCAAGTTGGCGCCGCAAGTCAGCCCGGGCAAGAGCTGGGAAGGCGTCTATGGTGGCCTGGCGTTGAGCCTGGTGATCACGCTGGTGGTCGGCCTGGTTCGCGACTGGACCGTGGCAGAGCTGCTTAAAGGTCTGGTTGGCGCCGCATTGATCGTGTTCATTTCGGTGGTGGGCGACCTCACCGAAAGCATGTTCAAGCGTCAGTCAGGGATCAAGGACAGCAGCAATCTGCTGCCCGGTCACGGCGGTGTGCTGGATCGCATCGACAGCCTGACGGCAGCGATCCCGATCTTCGCGGTGTTGTTGTGGATGGCTGCACCGTGAGCCGCCCACAACAGATTACCGTTTTGGGGGCGACGGGCTCGATTGGCCTGAGTACTCTCGATGTCATTGCCCGTCATCCCGAGCGCTATCAGGTTTATGCATTGAGCGGTTTCACTCGGTTGAGTGAGTTGCTGGCTTTGTGCGTCCGGCATACGCCGCGGTTTGCGGTCGTGCCTGAGGTCGTGGCTGCCCGTGTCCTGCAGGACGACTTGCGCGCTGCGGGCCTCTCGACTCGCGTGCTGGTGGGGGAGGAGGGCCTGTGTCAGGTCGCCGCCGACTCTGAAGTCGATGCAGTCATGGCGGCCATCGTCGGTGCGGCGGGCTTGCGCCCGACCCTGGCGGCGGTCGAGGCCGGCAAGAAGATCCTGCTGGCCAACAAGGAAGCGCTGGTGATGTCTGGCGCGTTGTTCATGCAGGCAGTGCGCAAAAGCGGTTCGGTGTTGCTGCCGATCGACAGCGAGCACAACGCGATTTTCCAGTGCATGCCCAACGATTTCGCTCGCGGACTGGGTGCGGTCGGTGTGCGTCGGATTTTACTGACAGCCTCTGGTGGCCCTTTCCGGCAGACTCCGATGGCGGAATTGGCGCATGTTACCCCCGATCAAGCGTGTGCTCACCCGAACTGGTCCATGGGGCGCAAGATTTCGGTCGATTCGGCCAGCATGATGAATAAAGGCCTCGAGCTGATCGAGGCCTGCTGGTTGTTCGATGCCAAGCCATCCCAGGTCGAAGTGGTGATTCACCCGCAGAGTGTCATCCACTCGCTGGTGGACTATATCGACGGTTCGGTGCTTGCGCAGTTGGGTAATCCGGACATGCGAACGCCGATTGCCAACGCCTTGGCCTGGCCGGAGCGCATCGACTCGGGGGTTGCCCCGCTGGATCTGTTTGCCATCGCCCGTCTGGATTTCCAGGCGCCCGATGAGGAGCGTTTCCCGTGTCTGCGCCTGGCTCGACAAGCGGCAGAGGCCGGTAACAGTGCGCCGGCCATGCTGAATGCGGCAAATGAAGTGGCAGTCGCCGCGTTTCTCGACGGACGGGTTCGTTACCCGGAAATCGCGAGTATCATCGAGGAAGTCTTGAATCTTGAGCCTGTGGTTGCGGTGAATGATCTCGAGGCGGTGTTCACTGCAGACGCCAAGGCGCGTGTGCTGGCTGAACAGTGGTTGAGTCGTCACGGGCAATAAGTGCTGCAGTACGTTGGCCCAATGCAGCACTGGATAGGATTGCGGAGAAAGTAGATGAGCGCGCTCTATATGATTGTCGGCACCCTGGTAGCCCTGGGCGTGCTGGTCACCTTCCACGAGTTCGGCCACTTTTGGGTCGCGCGTCGCTGTGGGGTCAAAGTGCTGCGTTTCTCCGTGGGCTTTGGCATGCCGTTGCTGCGCTGGCACGACAAGCAAGGCACCGAGTTCGTGCTGGCCGCCATTCCGTTGGGCGGCTACGTTAAGATGCTCGATGAGCGCGAAGGCGAAGTGCCGGCCGACCAGATCGATCAATCCTTCAATCGTAAATCCGTGCGCCAACGGATCGCCATCGTCGCTGCCGGCCCAATCGCCAACTTTCTGTTGGCGATGGTGTTTTTCTGGGTGCTGGCCATGCTCGGCAGCGAACAGATACGTCCTGTCATCGGTGCCGTGGAGTCGGGCAGCATCGCGGCCAAGGCCGGGTTGAGCGCCAATCAGGAAATCGTTGCCATTGACGGCGAGCCGACTTCCGGCTGGTCGGCGGTAAACCTGCAACTGGTCCGTCGCCTGGGTGAGAGCGGTACCTTGCAGTTGTTGGTGCGCGAACAGGGCTCTACAGCAGATTCGCCTCGTGAGCTGGCGCTGGATCACTGGCTTAAAGGTGCCGATGAACCAGATCCTATCCGCTCGCTGGGTATTCGTCCGTGGCGTCCGGCATTGCCGCCGATCCTCGCGGAACTTGATTCGAAAGGGCCGGCACAAGCTGCGGGCCTGAAGACCGGTGACCGGTTGTTGGCCCTTGATGGCAAGGCGCTGGATGACTGGCAGCAAGTCGTCGATACCGTGCGTATGCATCCGGATACCAAAATCATGCTGCGCGTCGAGCGCGATGGTGCTCAAATCGACGTCCCAGTGACGCTGGCGGCTCGTGGTGGCAGCAAAGCACCTACAGGTTACCTGGGTGCCGGGGTGAAAGCAGTCGATTGGCCACCAGAGATGATTCGCGAGGTCAGCTACGGTCCGATAGCCGCGATTGGGGAGGGTGCCCGACGCACCTGGACCATGAGTGTACTGACCCTCGATTCGCTCAAGAAAATGTTGTTCGGCGAGCTCTCGGTAAAAAACTTGAGTGGACCGATAACCATTGCTAAAGTGGCGGGCGCTTCTGCCCAGTCGGGTGTCGCTGATTTCCTGAATTTCCTTGCTTATCTGAGTATTAGCTTGGGAGTTCTGAATTTGTTGCCCATTCCTGTACTGGATGGGGGGCATTTGTTGTTTTATCTGATCGAGTGGGCGCGTGGTCGTCCCTTGTCAGATCGGGTGCAGGGTTGGGGGATACAGATCGGTATCAGTTTGGTGGTCGGGGTGATGTTGCTTGCTCTGGTCAATGATCTGGGTCGACTGTAACGCTTCGCTGAATTGCGAATCTGCCGCATTTTGCGGCAGTTTGTTTATTGCCAGTTGGAATAAGAAAGGACTTCATGAAACGTCTGCTGCTAACTGCGGTTCTCACCGTATTGATGATCGCCGAAGTTCACGCCGAGTCCTTCACTATCTCTGATATTCGCGTCAATGGCCTCCAGCGGGTCTCCGCGGGTAGTGTCTTTGGTGCCTTGCCGTTGAACGTCGGTGAACAGGCGGATGATCGTCGCCTGGTGGAATCCACTCGTGCGTTGTTCAAAACCGGGTTCTTTCAAGATATCCAGCTGGGTCGCGAAGGCAATGTCCTCGTTATCACGGTAGTCGAGCGTCCGTCGGTCGCCAGTATCGAGATCGAAGGTAACAAGGCCATCTCCACTGAAGACCTGATGAAGGGCCTCAAGCAATCCGGTCTCTCCGAAGGCGAGATCTTCCAGCGCGCCACCCTTGAAGGTGTGCGTAACGAACTGCAGCGCCAGTACGTCGCTCAGGGTCGCTACTCGGCGACCGTCGACACCGAAGTGGTGGCGCAGCCGCGTAACCGCGTTGCGTTGAAGGTCAACATCAACGAAGGCACCGTTGCTGCTATCCAGCACATCAACGTGGTGGGTAACACCGTCTTCCCTGATGACGACCTGATCGACCTGTTCGAACTCAAGACCACCAACTGGCTGTCGTTCTTCAAGAACGATGACAAGTATGCTCGTGAGAAACTCTCCGGTGACCTGGAGCGTCTGCGCTCCTACTATCTGGATCGCGGCTATATCAACATGGATATCGCTTCGACCCAGGTGTCCATCACCCCGGACAAGAAACACGTCTACATCACGGTCAACGTCAACGAAGGCGAGAAGTACACCGTTCGTGACGTGAAGCTCAGCGGCGACCTGAAAGTGCCTGAAGACCAGGTCAAGTCCCTGCTGCTGGTTCAGAAAGGCCAGGTATTCTCGCGCAAGCTGATGACCACGACTTCCGAACTGATCACCCGTCGTCTCGGTAACGAGGGTTACACCTTCGCCAACGTCAACGGCGTGCCTCAGCCTCACGATGACGATCACACCGTAGACATCACTTTCGCAGTCGATCCGGGCAAGCGTGCCTACGTGAACCGTATCAACTTCCGTGGCAACACCAAGTCCGAAGACGAAGTGCTGCGTCGTGAAATGCGTCAGATGGAAGGTGGTTGGGCTTCGACTTACCTGATCGACCAATCCAAGACCCGTCTTGATCGTCTGGGCTTCTTCAAGGAAGTCAACGTCGAGACCCCGGCCGTTCCGGGCGTGGATGACCAGGTTGACGTGAACTACAGCGTTGAAGAGCAAGCCTCCGGTTCGATTACCGCCAGTGTCGGTTTCGCCCAGAGTGCCGGTCTGATCCTCGGTGGTTCGATCACCCAGAACAACTTCCTGGGTACCGGTAACAGGGTCAGCATCGGTCTGACCCGAAGCGAATACCAGAGCCGTTATAACTTCGGTTATGTCGACCCGTACTGGACTGCTGACGGTGTGAGCCTGGGTTACAACGCTTTCTATCGCACTACTGACTACAAAGACCTCGACGTCGACGTAGCAAGCTATGCGGTAGACAGCCTGGGTGCTGGCGTCAGCGTCGGCTATCCGATCAGCGAGACGTCGCGCCTGACCTTCGGCCTGACAGCGCAACAAGACAAGATCAAGACGGGCGTATACACCGTCGACGAGATTTTCGACTTCGTTAACAAGGAAGGCGACAGCTACCTGAACTTCAAGGCGTCGGCCGGTTGGTCCGAGTCCACCTTGAACAAAGGCGTGCTCGCTACCCGTGGTCATTCCCAGAGCCTGACGCTGGAAACCACGACCCCGGGCAGCGACCTGTCGTTCTTCAAGCTCGACTACCGTGGCCAGTTGTTCCAGCCATTGAGCGAAAACTACACCATGCGTCTGCACACCGAATTGGGTTATGGCGATGGTTATGGTTCGACCGACGGCTTGCCGTTCTATGAAAACTACTATGCTGGTGGTTTCAACTCGGTTCGCGGCTTCAAGGACAGTACCTTGGGTCCACGCAGTACGCCTAGTCGTGGTCAAGGTATAACAGGCAACGCCGGTACGCTGGCCGACCCGGACCAGGATCCGCTGCCGTTCGGTGGTAACGTCCTGATCCAGGGTGGTGTCGAGGTGCTGTTCCCGCTGCCATTCGTCAAGGATCAGCGTTCCCTGCGCACTTCGGTATTCTGGGATGTGGGTAACGTATTTGATTCCACGTGCCAGAAAACGACGAACGCCACTGTTGGCTCGAGCTCTCAAACAAAGTGCAACGACATCAGCCTGACCAACATGGCCAGCTCCGTCGGTGTAGGCGTGACCTGGGTTACCGCACTGGGCCCTCTGAGCTTCGCGTTGGCCATGCCGATCAAGAAACCGGATGACGCTGAAACTCAAGTGTTCCAATTCTCCCTCGGCCAGACGTTCTAAGCGTCTGACCCAAGATAACGACAATGGATTTTGTAGGAGTGCATCGTGCGTAAGTTGACTCAATTGGTTCTCCTGGCGACCGTACTGGTAGCAGGCCCGGCTTTTGCCGACATGAAAATCGCCGTTCTGAACTATCAGATGGCTTTGCTGGAATCCGACGCGGCCAAGAAGTACGCCGTGGATGCCGAGAAGAAGTTCGGTCCGCAACTGACCAAGCTGAAAACCCTCGAAAGCAGTGCCAAAGGTATCCAGGATCGTCTGGTAGCCGGTGGCGACAAGATGCAACAAGGCGAGCGCGAGCGTCTGGAGCTTGAATTCAAGCAAAAGGCCCGCGACTTCCAGTTCCAGTCCAAGGAGCTGAACGAAGCCAAAGCCGTTGCCGACCGTGAAATGCTGAAGCAGCTCAAGCCGAAACTGGACAGCGCTGTGGAAGAAGTCATCAAGAAAGGTGCTTTTGACCTGGTCTTCGAGCGTGGCGCAGTGATTGATGTCAAGCCTCAATACGACATCACCCGCCAGGTTATCGAGCGCATGAATCAGCTGAAGTAATCCATGACAGCGACTATAAAGCTCGGCCAATTGGCCGAGTTCCTCGGCGCCACCCTCCGTGGCGACCCGGAGAAAGAAATTACTGGGCTAGCCACTTTGCAAGAGGCTGGCCCAGCTCAGTTGAGCTTTCTGGCAAACCCTCAATACCGTAAATACCTGCCGGACAGCAAAGCCGCAGCCTTGTTACTCAAGGCCGCTGACGCTGAAGGTTTCGCCGGTAATGCGCTGGTCGTGCCGGATCCGTACCTGGCTTACGCCCGTGTTTCCCATCTTTTCGATCCCAAGCCAAAGGCTGCTGCCGGTATTCATCCGACAGCGGTAGTGGCAGCGGACGCGGTGGTGGACCCGGCGGCGAGCATTGGGGCTTTTGTGGTGATCGAGAGCGGCGCGCGTATTGCGGCGGGCGTGACCGTAGGGGCACATTGCTTCATCGGTGCGCGTAGCGAGATTGGCGAGGGCGGTTGGCTGGCTCCGCGGGTCACGCTGTACCACGACGTGCGCATTGGCAAACGCGTGGTGATTCAGTCGGGCGCCGTACTCGGTGGTGAAGGTTTCGGTTTCGCCAACGAGAAGGGTGTCTGGCAGAAAATCGCCCAGATTGGCGGTGTGCTGGTCGGTGACGATGTGGAGATTGGCGTGAATACCGCCATCGACCGTGGCGCCCTGGCCGATACCGTTCTTGGCAACGGCGTGAAGCTCGACAATCAAATCCAGATCGCTCACAACGTCCAGGTCGGTGATCACACTGCCATGGCAGCGTGCGTGGGAATCTCCGGCAGCACCAAGATCGGCAAGCACTGCATGCTCGCCGGCGGTGTAGGGCTGGTGGGGCATATCGAGATTTGCGACAACGTTTTCCTGACCGGGATGACCATGGTGACCCACTCGATTACCGAGCCCGGTTCCTATTCTTCCGGTACAGCCATGCAACCGGCTGCCGAGTGGCGCAAAAGCGCGGCACGCATCCGTCAGCTCGATGATATCGCGCGACGTCTGCGACAGCTGGAAAAGCGAGTAGGGGAAGTGACCCCTGGCGGTAATGCTTCATCAGATGGCTGATACCATTTCCATATCAAGTGTGCACAGCCGCTAGACTGCCTCCTTGATTTGCTAGAGGGGTGCGCGTCAGTCGCGCTCTCCCAATCTTTACATAGGCTTCCCCCCGAAATGATGGACATCAACGAGATTCGCGAATACCTGCCACACCGTTACCCGTTCCTGCTGGTGGACCGGGTCGTGGAACTGGATGTGGAAGGCAAGCGCATTCGCGCCTACAAGAATGTCAGCATCAACGAACCGTTCTTCAATGGTCACTTCCCTGCGCATCCAATCATGCCGGGCGTACTGATCATCGAAGCGATGGCTCAGGCTGCCGGTATCCTTGGTTTCAAAATGCTCGACGTGAAGCCTGCCGACGGCACGCTTTACTACTTCGTCGGCTCCGACAAGCTGCGTTTTCGCCAGCCTGTCACCCCAGGCGATCAGTTGATCCTCGAAGCCCGCTTCATCAGCTGCAAGCGCCAGATCTGGAAGTTCGAATGCCAGGCTTCGGTCGACGGCAAGCCGGTCTGCTCCGCTGAAATCATCTGCGCGGAACGCAAACTATGAGTTTGATTGACCCTCGCGCAATCATCGATCCGACGGCCGTACTGGCTGAGGGTGTCGAAGTCGGCCCTTGGTCGATCGTCGGCGCAGGTGTGGAAATCGGCGAGGGGACAGTGATTGGGCCGCATGTGATTCTCAAGGGCCCGACCCGAATCGGTAAGCACAACCGTATCTACCAGTTTTCCTCGGTAGGTGAGGACACGCCCGATCTGAAATACAAAGGCGAAGAAACCCGCCTGGTCATTGGTGATCACAACATCATCCGTGAAGGTGTGACGATTCACCGTGGCACTGTGCAGGACCGTTCGGAAACTACCCTGGGTGATCACAACCTGGTCATGGCCTATGCCCACATCGGTCACGACAGCGTTATTGGCAACCACTGCATCCTGGTCAACAACACCGCGTTGGCGGGCCATGTGCATGTTGAAGACTGGGCGATCCTGTCCGGTTTCACGCTGGTTCACCAGTATTGCCACATCGGCGCCCACAGCTTTTCCGGTATGGGCACCGCCATTGGCAAGGACGTCCCCGCGTACGTTACGGTATTCGGTAACCCTGCCGAAGCCCGCAGCATGAACTTCGAAGGCATGCGCCGTCGTGGTTTCAGCGAAGACGCGATTCACGCCCTGCGCCGCGCCTACAAGGTGGTTTATCGCCAGGGGCTGACGGTCGAGCAAGCGCTCGCCGAACTGGCCGAGCCCTCGGCACAGTTTCCGGAAGTCGCAGTGTTCCGTGACTCCATCCAGTCTTCGACCCGCGGCATCACCCGTTAATCATGGCTAATCTGCGTATTGCGCTGGTAGCGGGTGAGGCTTCCGGTGACATTCTGGGCGCCGGTCTGATGCGTGCACTCAAGGCACAGCATCCGGCGGTGGAGTTCATTGGCGTTGGCGGCCCGCTGATGCAGGCCGAAGGCCTGACCTCCTACTTCCCGATGGAACGGCTCTCGGTCATGGGCCTGGTGGAAGTGCTGGGCCGATTGCGTGAGCTGATGGCCCGGCGCAAGAAGCTGATCGCCGACTTGATCGCCGAGAAGCCGGACGTGTTCATCGGTATCGATGCCCCGGACTTCAACCTCAATATCGAACTCAAGCTGCGTCAGGCCGGGATCAAGACCGTGCATTACGTCAGCCCGTCGGTATGGGCCTGGCGTCAGAAGCGGGTGCTGAAGATTCGCGAAGGCTGCGACCTGATGCTGACGCTGTTCCCGTTCGAAGCCAAATTCTACGAAGAGAAAGGCGTGCCGGTTAGGTTTGTCGGGCACTCCCTGGCCGATGCCATTCCGCTGGAGGCAGATCGCGCTGCGGCGCGGGCCGAGTTGGGTTTGCCTGATGGTCCGCTGGTGGCGCTGATGCCGGGCAGCCGTGGCGGTGAGGTAGGGCGCCTCGGTGCGTTGTTCCTCGATACCGCCCAGCGCCTGCGTGCCTTGCGCCCCGGCGTGCGGTTCGTCATGCCCTGCGCCAGCCCCGAACGCCGGGCCCAGCTCGAAGAGCTGCTGGCTGGCCGCGATCTGCCGCTGACCTTGCTCGACGGCAAATCCCATCTGGCCCTGGCGGCCTGCGATGCGGTATTGATCGCCTCCGGAACCGCTACGCTTGAAGCGTTGTTGTACAAGCGGCCGATGGTCGTCGCTTATCGCCTGGCGCCGCTGACGTTCTGGATTCTCAAGCGCATGGTGAAAAGTCCTTACGTTTCGCTGCCGAATCTGCTGGCCCAACGGCTGCTGGTGCCCGAATTGTTGCAGGACGATGCGACAGTCGAAGCCCTGGCCCAGACCTTGTCGCCGTTGATCGAGGGCGGTGAAGAACAGACCCGCGGCTTCGATGAAATCCACCGCACCTTGCGTCTGGACGCCTCCAACCAGGCGGCGGATGCCGTGCTGAAACTGATCGGCCAAGTACAATGAGTAAAACAAGCATGCAAATGGGGCTGGATTTCACCTTGGTCGCTGAAGTGGAAGACTTGGTTGCCGGCGTCGATGAAGTCGGTCGCGGCCCGCTGTGCGGCGCCGTGGTCACGGCTGCGGTGATTCTCGATCCGAATCGGCCGATCCTCGGCTTGAACGACTCTAAGAAGCTCACCGAAGCACGCCGCGAAAAGCTCTACGACGAAATCTGCGAGAAGGCCCTTAGCTGGCATATCGCTCGCGCCGAAGTCGAGGAAATCGACGAGCTGAACATTCTGCATGCCACCATGCTGGCCATGCAGCGCGCGATCGAAGGCCTGCACATTCAGCCCAAACTGGCGATGATCGACGGCAACCGCTGCCCGAAACTGTCCATGCGTGCCGAAGCGGTGGTGCAGGGCGACGGCAAGGTGCCGGCCATCGCTGCGGCCTCAATTCTGGCCAAGGTCAGTCGCGACCGTGAAATGGCTGCTTTCGAATTGATTTACCCGGGTTACGGCATCGGCGGCCACAAAGGCTACCCGACCCCCGTTCATCTGGAAGCTCTGGCTCGCCTGGGGCCAACGCCGATTCACCGACGCTCGTTCGCCCCGGTTCGCCTGGCCTACGAGGCGCGGGAAAACCTGATCGAGAGTTAGTCGCAAGGCTGATGTTTTACTCAAGGCCCGGTACAATCCGGGCCTTGTTGTTTTCATGACTTAACGCAGGATCACTATGCCGGCTTCATTCGTTCACCTACGCCTGCACACTGAATATTCCCTGGTCGACGGTCTGGTGCGGATCAAACCGCTGGTCAAGACCCTGGTCGGCATGAACATGCCTGCCGTGGCGGTCACTGACCAGAACAACATGTGTTCCCTGGTCAAATTCTATAAAGCCTCCATGGGCGCGGGCATCAAGCCGATCTGCGGCGCCGACCTGTGGCTGTCGAACAAGGATCCGGACAACCCGTTGAGCCGGATCAGCCTGCTGGCGATGAACGCCGTGGGTTATCGCAACCTCACCGAGCTGATCTCGCGCGGCTTCATTGATGGTCAGCGCAATGGTTCGATCATCATCGAGCGCGAGTGGGTGGCTGAGGCCAGCGAAGGCTTAATCATGTTGTCGGCGGCAAAAGAGGGCGAGATCGGCCTGGCCATGCTCGGCGGCAACCCGGCTGAAGCGGAAACCCTGGCCCGTGAATGGATGGCAGTGTTCCCGGATCGCTTCTATCTGGAAATCCAGCGCACCAACCGTCCCAATGACGAAGAACAATTGCACGGCGCCGTTGCTTTGGCCGAGAAGATCGGCGCGCCTTTGGTTGCGACCAACGACGTGCGCTTCATCAAGCAGGAAGACTTCGAAGCCCACGAAACCCGCGTCTGCATCGGTGAAGGCCGCGCCCTCGACGATCCGCGGCGCTCGAAGAACTACAGCGATCAGCAATACCTCAAAAGCGCCGAGGAAATGGCCGAGCTGTTCAGCGACATTCCCGAGGCGCTGGAAAACACCGTTGAGATTGCCAAGCGCTGCAATATCGAAGTGAAGCTGGGCAAGCACTTCCTGCCCAACTTCCCGATCCCCGATGGCATGACCATCGACGAGTATTTCCGCAAGGTGTCCTTCGATGGCCTGGAAGATCGCCTGAGCGTACTGCTGCCCAAAGACACCACCGAAGACTACGAAGCCAAGCGCCAGGTCTACGTCGACCGGCTGAATTTCGAGCTGGATATCATTATCCAGATGGGTTTCCCCGGTTACTTCCTGATCGTTATGGACTTTATCCAGTGGGCCAAGAGCAATGGCGTGCCGGTAGGTCCGGGCCGGGGGTCGGGTGCCGGGTCGCTGGTGGCCTATGTGCAGAAGATCACCGACCTTGATCCGCTGGAATATGACCTGCTGTTCGAACGTTTCCTTAACCCGGAACGGGTATCGATGCCCGACTTCGACGTCGACTTCTGCATGGATGGTCGTGACCGGGTTATTGAATACGTGGCCGAAAAGTACGGTCGCAACGCGGTAAGCCAGATCATCACCTTCGGTTCCATGGCCGCCAAGGCTGTGGTCCGCGACGTGGCGCGGGTGCAGGGCAAGTCCTACGGTTTGGCGGATCGTCTGTCGAAGATGATTCCGTTCGAAGTCGGCATGACCCTGGAAAAAGCCTACGAACAGGAAGAAATCCTGCGCGACTTCATCAAGGTCGATGAAGAAGCTGCGGAAATCTGGGAGATGGCTCGCAAGCTCGAAGGTGTTGTGCGTAACGTCGGCAAGCACGCCGGTGGTGTGGTTATCGCGCCAACCAAACTGACTGACTTCTCGCCGATCTACTGCGACGAGGCCGGTGATGGCCTGGTAACCCAGTTCGACAAGGATGACGTCGAGGCTGCCGGTCTGGTGAAGTTCGACTTCCTCGGTCTGCGGACCCTGACGGTCATCGACTGGGCGCTGAAAACCATCAACCGTGATCGCGCCAAGGTCGATCAGCCGCCGCTGGACATCGCGTTCATCCCGCTGGACGACAAACCGACTTACACGCTGTTGCAAAAAGCTGAAACCACCGCGGTGTTCCAGCTCGAGTCCCGGGGTATGAAGGAGCTGATCAAAAAGCTCAAGCCCGACTGCCTGGAAGACTTGATCGCACTGGTGGCCCTGTTCCGTCCGGGCCCGCTGCAATCGGGCATGGTGGACGACTTTATTAATCGTAAGCACGGTCGCGCCGAACTGGCGTACCCGCACTCGGACTACCAGTACGAAGGCCTCAAGCCAGTATTGGCACCGACTTACGGCATCATCCTGTATCAAGAACAGGTGATGCAGATTGCCCAGGTCATGGCCGGTTACACCCTCGGCGGTGCGGACATGCTGCGTCGGGCCATGGGTAAGAAAAAACCCGAAGAAATGGCCAAGCAGCGCGGCGGTTTCATTGAAGGTTGCGCCACCAACAATATCGACGCCGACCTTGCCGGTAACATTTTCGACCTGGTAGAGAAATTCGCCGGTTACGGCTTCAACAAGTCTCACTCCGCCGCTTACGGTCTGGTGTCTTACCAGACGGCATGGCTAAAAACCCACTACCCGGCGCCGTTCATGGCCGCGGTACTGTCGGCGGATATGCACAACACCGACAAGGTCGTGACCTTGATCGAAGAAATTCGCACCATGAAGCTGCGTCTCGACGCGCCGGATGTGAATACTTCGGAATTCAAGTTCACGGTGAACGAAGAAGGCCGGATTATCTACGGCCTCGGCGCGATCAAGGGTGTGGGCGAAGGTCCGGTCGAAGCTATCACCGAGGCGCGTCAGGCCGGTCCGTTCAAGGATCTGTTCGACTTCTGCGCCCGTGTCGACCTCAAGCGCATCAACAAACGTACTCTGGACGGCTTGATCCGCAGCGGCGCGCTGGACCGTCTCGGTCCTTACTTCCATGACGAGCAGAAAGCCTATCAGGCCAACATCGACCGCAACCGCGCGGTCCTGCTGAACGCCATGGAAGGGGCGATCAAAGCCGCCGAACAAACCCTGCGTACCAAAGACAGCGGTCACGTTGACCTGTTTGGCGGTCTGTTCGTCGAAGAAGACGCCGATGTCTACGCCAATCACCGCAAGGCCAAGGAACTGACGCTCAAGGAGCGCCTGAAAGGCGAGAAAGACACCCTCGGCCTGTACCTGACCGGTCACCCGATTGACGAATACGAAGGCGAGATCCGCCGCTTCGCTCGCCAGCGCATCATCGACCTGAAACCGGCGCGGGATACGCAGACGGTCGCGGGCATGATCATCGCGTTGCGGGTGATGAAGAACAAAAAGGGCGACAAGATGGGTTTCATCACCCTCGACGACCGCTCTGGCCGGATCGAAGCGTCGCTGTTCGCCGAGGCGTTCCATTCCGCGCAGTCGCTGTTGCAGACTGACGCGATGGTGGTGGTCGAAGGCGAAGTCAGCAACGATGACTTCTCCGGTGGCTTGCGCCTGCGGGTCAAGCGGGTGATGAGCATGGAAGATGCGCGCACCAACCTGGCCGAAAGCCTGCGCTTGAAGCTGCACACCAAGGATTTGAAAGGCGATCAGCTACGCTGGCTCGGTGAGCTGTTCAAGCGTCACCGTGGCGCGTGCCCGATCACCATGGAGTACACCAGTCCTGATGCGAAGGCCTTGCTGCAGTTCGGCGAGACCTGGCGGATCGACCCGGCGGATGCCTTGATTCAAGCCCTGCGTGACCAGTTCGGGCGAGACAACGTCTTCCTCCAATACCGTTGACGGTCAGGTGTCTTTGAATGGCCCTGATCTCGACCTGAATTTTTAATCTCGACCTGAACGCGCCTCTCCCTTAAGGTAGGGCGCGAATAGACAACCGGCCGGCCCAAGCTCTCTTGGATGTCGACCCAAGACGGACGCCTATGAACCCGAATTTTCTAGATTTCGAACAGCCGATCGCCGACCTGCAAGCCAAGATCGAAGAGTTGCGCTTGGTCGGTAATGACAATTCGCTGAATATCGGCGATGAGATCTCCCGCCTGCAGGACAAAAGCAGCACCTTGACCGAAGACATCTTCGGCAAGCTGACCAGCTGGCAGATCGCGCGTCTGGCGCGTCACCCGAAACGTCCATATACCCTGGACTACATCGAACACATCTTCACCGAGTTCGATGAACTGCACGGCGACCGTCACTTCTCCGACGACGCTGCCATCGTCGGCGGTATTGCCCGTCTGGACGACCAGCCGGTGATGATCATCGGTCACCAGAAAGGCCGTGAAGTGCGCGAGAAGGTTCGCCGCAACTTCGGCATGCCGCGTCCGGAAGGCTACCGCAAGGCTTGCCGCCTGATGGAAATGGCCGAACGCTTCAAAATGCCGATCCTGACCTTCATCGACACTCCGGGTGCTTACCCGGGTATCGACGCCGAAGAGCGCAACCAGAGCGAAGCGATTGCCTGGAACCTGCGCGTAATGGCGCGCCTGAAGACCCCAATCATCGCCACCGTAATCGGTGAAGGCGGTTCTGGTGGTGCATTGGCGATCGGTGTTTGCGATCAGTTGAACATGCTGCAGTACTCGACCTACGCGGTGATTTCGCCGGAAGGTTGCGCATCGATCCTGTGGAAAACCGCAGAGAAGGCCCCGGATGCCGCTGAAGCCATGGGCATCACCGCCGAGCGCCTGAAAGGCCTGGGCATCGTCGATAAAGTAATTGGCGAGCCTTTGGGCGGCGCTCACCGCGACCCGGCTGCTGCGGCGGCATCGATCCGTGCCGAGCTGAGCTCGCAACTGGCGATGCTGAAGAAGTTCGACAACGAAGCGCTGCTCAAGCGTCGTTACGATCGACTGATGAGCTACGGTCTCTGATCTGACCTCGGCTTCAATGTGGGAGCGGGCTTGCTCGCGAAAGCGGTATAACATTCAACTGGTGTGTTGAATGTTAGGCAGCCTTCGCGAGCAAGCCCGCTCCCACATTTGTTTTGTGTGAAGTGATCGATATGAGCCAGTCCATGATTGATCTGTCTGCCAGGCTTCTGCTGAACCTCAAGCCTTGGCGCACCGCCACCACTTGGCGCATCGCCTTCTCCGGAGGCCTCGACTCCACCGTCCTGCTGCACCTTCTCGCACACCTCGCCAAAACCCAATCCCTGCCAACGCTCAATGCTGTCCATGTTCACCATGGTCTTCAGGCTGCTGCTGATGCGTGGCCGGCGCATTGTCAGTCAGTCTGTGATGCGCTGGGTGTGCCGCTCGAGGTTGTCCGCGTCAAGGTTCAGTCAGGCGCCAGCCTTGAGCGTGCCGCCCGGGACGCGCGTTATGGCGCCTTCATCAAGTGCACTCACGCCAATGAAGTACTGCTGACCGCCCAGCACCGTGACGACCAGGCCGAAACCCTGCTGTTTCGACTGTTGCGCGGGGCCGGGGTGCGAGGGTTGTCGGGCATGCCGAGTGAGCGGGCATTGGGGCAGGGGCATTTGCTGCGACCGCTGTTGGATGTCACGCGGGCGGACCTTGAGGTGTACGCCGCTGCGCACCAATTGAGATGGATCGAAGATCCCTCGAATGAGGATCGGCAATTTTCGCGCAATTACCTGCGGCATCAAGTATTCCCGGTGTTGACCGAGCGTTGGCCGCAGGCGCAGGCGACCATGGCCCGCAGCGCGGCGCATCTGCGCGAAGCCCAAGGACTGCTCGATGAGTTGGCGCAGATCGATCTGGATGAGGCGGGTCACCGCAATGATTTCGATTGGCTGGGCTTGCCGTCCCTGGAGCTGGCGTCATTGGAAAAGCTCTCTGCCGCTCGTCAGCGCAATGCCTTGAGTCACTGGTTGGCGACCCGGACGCGGTTGCCGGACAGCGACCATTGGTCGGGTTGGCAAGATCTTCGCGATGCCACCGGCGATGCCCGTCCTATCTGGCGACTGGCGGACGGTGAATTGCATCGCGCGAACGGGCGTATCTGGTGGCTGTCCGGTGCATGGTTGCGCACGCCGCCGGTGGTCGGGCGTTGGGCTGATCCCACGTTGCCGCTGGCGTTGCTCGATAACGGCCTGCTCTCATTGACCGGCCCGATCCCCGATGGCTCGCTGCATATCCGCTATCGTGAAGGTGGTGAAATCATGAATTTGCCTGAGCGCGGCCACCGCGACCTGAAGCGTTTGCTTAATGAAAGTGGTGTACCGTCATTTGCCCGTGGCAGATTGCCGCTGCTCTATCGCGGCGAGCAATTGCTGGCGGTGGCGGGGTTGCGGGGATTGAACGGCAGCGCGCGGGATGGCTGGAATTTACATTGGCAGCCGCCGAGCGAAGATCAAGGTTTGAGCTGAAAGGGGCTTTCCGGTAGACTACGCTCCCTTCTTGATACAACTTCTGTGGATTCGCCTGAATTGCAGGAGTTGCCGATTACCAAGCAGTCTTTGCTGGGCGATTCCAAAAAATGTGTAGCGAGCAACGCACCGGTGTTTCATCTCCCGGTCTGTCCCAACGCGGCGGTTTTTTTGAAAGATGCACTGTGATTAATGCAGGTGATCGGGGGCTTCGGCCTTCCTTCGCTTTCCCCGGCGGCTCGGACCGCTTTAACGCAGACTTCTAGGGTTTTTCATGACGCGCTACATATTCGTCACGGGCGGTGTTGTTTCTTCATTGGGGAAAGGCATTGCCTCGGCTTCATTGGCGGCCATCCTGGAGGCGCGGGGACTTAAGGTCACCATGCTGAAGCTGGACCCGTACATCAACGTTGACCCGGGCACCATGAGCCCGTTCCAGCACGGTGAAGTGTTCGTCACCCACGACGGCGCCGAGACCGACCTGGACTTGGGCCACTACGAGCGGTTCATCCGCACGACCATGACCCAGAACAACAACTTCACCACCGGCCGTGTCTACGAACACGTCCTGCGCAAAGAGCGCCGTGGTGATTACCTGGGCGCCACCATCCAGGTGATCCCGCACATCACCGACGAAATCAAGCGCCGGATCATCAAGGGCGCCGGCGATGCCGACGTGGCCATGGTCGAGATCGGTGGCACCGTGGGTGACATCGAATCGCAACCGTTCCTCGAAGCGATCCGTCAATTGCGTTTCGAAGTCGGCGCCAAGCGCGCGATGCTGATGCACCTGACGCTGGTGCCATACATCGCCACTGCCGGCGAAACCAAAACCAAGCCAACCCAGCACTCGGTCAAGGAACTGCGTTCCATCGGTCTGCAACCTGACGTGCTGGTGTGCCGCTCCGATCACCCGATCGACATCTCGTCGCGTCGCAAGATCGCCCAGTTCACCAACGTTGAAGAACGTGCGGTGATTGCACTGGAAGACGCCGACACCATCTACAAGATCCCGGGCATCCTGCATTCGCAAGGCCTGGATGATTTTGTCGTCGAGCGTTTCGGCCTGCAATGTGGCGGCGCCGATCTGTCCGAGTGGGAAGCCGTGGTGGACGCCAAGCTCAACCCTGAGCATGAAGTCACCATCGCCATGGTCGGCAAGTACATGGAACTGCTGGACGCCTACAAGTCGCTGATCGAAGCGATGAGTCACGCCGGCATCAGCAACCGCACCAAGGTCAACCTGCGCTACATCGATTCCGAAGACATCGAAAACCAGGGCACCGCGCTGCTGGAAGGTGTCGACGCGATCCTCGTACCGGGCGGCTTCGGTCTGCGTGGCGTGGAAGGCAAGATCACCGCCGTTCAATTCGCTCGTGAAAACAAGATTCCGTACCTGGGTATCTGCCTGGGCATGCAGGTGGCCGTGATCGAGTTCGCTCGTAACGTGCTGGGCTGGAAAGATGCCAACTCCACCGAGTTCGATCGCGCCAGCGGTCACCCGGTCGTGGGCCTGATCACCGAGTGGGAAGATGCCACCGGCGCTGTCGAAACCCGTACCGAAGCGTCCGATCTGGGCGGCACCATGCGTCTTGGCGCACAGGAATGCCTGCTGGAGCCGGGTTCGCTGGTTCACGATTGCTACGCCAAAGACGTGATCGTCGAGCGTCATCGTCATCGCTACGAAGTGAACAACAACCTGCTGCCGCAAATCATGGAAGCCGGCCTGAAAATTTCCGGTCGCTCCGGTGATGGCGCGCTGGTTGAAGTGGTTGAAGCGCCGGATCATCCTTGGTTTGTCGCTTGCCAATTCCACCCTGAGTTCACCTCGACACCGCGCGACGGTCACCCGTTGTTCACCGGCTTCGTCAAGGCAGCGTTGACTCAACACCAGAAGAAGGCATAAATCCGATGGCGCAGAAGATCATCCGTGTAGGCGATATCGAGATTGCCAACGACAAGCCAATGGTGCTTTTCGGTGGCATGAACGTGCTGGAAAGCCGCGACATGGCGATGCAGGTCTGCGAAGAGTACGTCAAGGTCACCGAGAAACTCGGTATCCCTTACGTGTTCAAGGCCAGTTTCGACAAGGCTAACCGTTCCTCCGTGACCTCTTACCGTGGCCCCGGCCTGGAAGAGGGCATGCGGATTTTCCAGGACATCAAGCAAGCCTTCGGCGTGCCGATCATCACCGACGTCCACGAGCCTGAACAGGCCGCGGTCGTCGCTGAAGTCTGCGACATCATCCAGCTGCCGGCCTTCCTGTCGCGCCAGACCGACCTCGTGGTCGCGATGGCCAAGACTGGCGCCGTGATCAACATCAAGAAAGCCCAGTTCCTCGCGCCGCACGAGATGAAACACATCCTGAGCAAGTGCGTGGAAGCGGGTAACGATCAGTTGATCCTCTGCGAACGCGGTTCGAGCTTCGGCTACAACAACCTGGTCGTCGACATGCTCGGCTTCGGCATCATGAAGCAGTTCGAATACCCGGTGTTCTTCGACGTGACCCATTCGCTGCAAATGCCTGGCGGTCGTTCCGATTCCGCTGGTGGTCGTCGCGCCCAGGTCACCGACCTGGCCAAGGCTGGCATCAGCCAGTCCCTGGCGGGCCTGTTCCTCGAAGCCCACCCGGACCCGGACAACGCCAAATGCGACGGCCCTTGCGCCTTGCGCCTGGACAAACTGGAGCCATTCCTGGCCCAGCTCAAAGCTTTGGACGAACTGGTTAAGAGTTTTCCGACGGTAGAAACCGCGTAAACCTCATTTCTCCGGTAAAGTACCGCACGATTTAATGTTCAGGCCCTCGGGCCTGAGCCTTATCGTCCGCAAGCCTGCCCGCTGCACATCACTTGCCGACGGTAAAAGATTTCCTCTAGCTGCGTCGTTTTCGTCAACTTTGGAGTGTTTACAACAATGGCAAAAATCGTCGACATCAAAGGTCGTGAAGTTCTCGACTCCCGTGGCAATCCCACCGTCGAAGCGGACGTGCTTCTCGATAACGGCATCATCGGCAGCGCTTGCGCGCCGTCCGGTGCTTCCACTGGCTCGCGTGAAGCACTCGAGCTGCGTGATGGCGACAAAAGCCGTTACCTGGGCAAGGGCGTACTCAAAGCCGTAGCCAACATCAACGGTCCGATTCGCGACCTGCTGTTGGGTAAAGACCCAAGCGACCAGAAAGCCCTCGATCACGCGATGATCAAGCTCGACGGTACTGAAAACAAAGGTTCCCTGGGCGCCAACGCGATCCTCGCCGTTTCCCTGGCCGCGGCCAAGGCAGCAGCACAGGACCAGGACCTGCCGCTGTACGCTCACATCGCCAACCTGAATGGCACTCCGGGTGTCTACTCGATGCCGGTTCCGATGATGAACATCATCAACGGTGGCGAGCACGCCGATAACAACGTCGACATCCAGGAATTCATGGTTCAGCCGGTTGGCGCCAAGTCTTTCTCGGAAGGTCTGCGCATGGGCACCGAGATTTTCCATCACCTCAAAGCTGTGCTGAAGGCCCGTGGCCTGAGCACTGCGGTCGGTGACGAAGGTGGTTTCGCACCCAACCTGGCCTCCAACGAAGACGCTTTGAAAGTGATCTCCGAAGCTGTGGCCAACGCCGGTTACAAGCTGGGCACCGACGTGACCCTGGCACTGGACTGCGCGGCCAGCGAATTCTACGAAGACGGTAAATACAACCTGTCCGGTGAAGGCCACGTGTTCACCTCGGAAGGTTTTGCTGACTATCTCAAAGGTCTGACCGAACGTTACCCGATCATCTCCATCGAAGATGGCCTGGACGAGTCCGACTGGGCTGGCTGGAAAGTCCTCACCGACAAGATCGGCGAGAAAATCCAACTGGTGGGCGACGACCTGTTCGTGACCAACACCAAGATCCTGAAAGAAGGCATCGATAAAAAGATCGCCAACTCGATCCTGATCAAGTTCAACCAGATCGGCACCCTGACCGAAACCCTGGAAGCCATCCAGATGGCCAAGGCCGCTGGTTACACCGCCGTCATCTCGCACCGCTCCGGCGAAACCGAAGATTCGACCATTGCCGACCTGGCTGTGGGCACCGCGGCTGGCCAGATCAAAACCGGCTCCCTGTGCCGTTCCGATCGCGTTTCCAAGTACAACCAACTGCTGCGTATCGAAGAGCAGTTGAACGGCAAAGCCAAGTACAACGGTCGCAGCGAGTTCCGCGGCTGATTGTTAAATGGTAAAAAAGACAGCGGATTGTGTCGAAAAAATCGCGACAGCGACGTTTTTGCCACTAATCTGATGCCTTAAGAGCACAAGCCTGGGTCTTCCAGGCTTCGTGCTATCAGAAGCTTCATAGTTTTGGCATGGCTGTCTTTTTTCACTGGATACCTGATATTCGATGCGCAGTCCCAATTGGTTGTTCCTCGTCTTGCTCCTGCTGCTGGCTGGCCTGCAGTACCGCCTGTGGGTGGGAAATGGCAGTCTGGCGCAAGTGGCCGAGCTGACTCAGCAGATTGCGGATCAACACGCCGAGAACGAAGGTTTACTCGAGCGCAATCGGGTGATGGACGCTGAAGTCAGTGAGTTGAAAAAAGGCATGGAGACCGTTGAAGAGCGGGCTCGTCATGAGTTGGGCATGGTCAAGGACGGTGAAACCCTTTACCAGTTGGCTCAATGATCCAGTCGTTACCGGCCTTCTGGGCCGTAATTCCTGCCGCGGGCGTCGGTGCCCGTATGGCCGCGGACCGTCCCAAGCAATACTTGCAACTGGGCGGGCGCACTATTCTCGAACACAGCCTCGGCTGTTTCCTTGATCATCCTGCCCTGAAGGGGTTGGTGGTCAGTCTTGCGATTGATGATCCTTATTGGCCGAACCTGGCCTGTGCCTCCGACCCTCGCATTCAGCGGGTAGAGGGTGGTGCCGAGCGTTCCGGGTCGGTGCTCAACGCGTTGCTGCATTTGCATGCGCTGGGTGCTGATGATGAGGATTGGGTGTTGGTGCATGACGCTGCTCGACCGAATCTGGCCCGGGACGATCTCGATAAGTTACTGAGTGAATTGGCGGACGATCCGGTCGGCGGACTGCTGGCAGTGCCGGCACGCGATACCTTGAAGCGGATTGATAAGCACGGTCGTGTGGTTGAAACCGTGGATCGCAGCGTGATCTGGCAAGCCTATACGCCGCAGATGTTTCGTCTCGGCGCGTTGCATCGGGCATTGGCTGATAGTCTGGTGGCCGATGCAGTGATCACTGATGAAGCGTCGGCGATGGAATGGTCAGGTTTGGCGCCGCGCTTGATTGAAGGTCGGTCGGATAATCTGAAGGTCACCCGCCCCGAAGATCTGGAGTGGTTGCGTCAGCGTTGGGCTAACCGGCGCTGAAAGATCGCAGCCTCGTTGCACTCGACAGCTCCTACATTGCACGCGCTCACCGTATGGCACCTGTAGGAGCTGTCGAGTGCAACGAGGCTGCGATCTTTTGATCTTCAACCGTCAAACCCGATACTCCGGTCGCTCAGCCAATCCCTCCTTCAAAAAATCCACCAACTTGCGCACCTTCGGCGACAGATGCCGCTGCTGCGGATACAGCGCCCACACTGCCGTATTCGGCGGTTGATGCGCATCGAGCAGCGAAATCAATGCTCCGCTTTTCAGATGCTCCAGCACGTAATAGTCCGGCAACTGACACAACCCCACCCCTTGCAGCGCCGCATCCAATACTGCTTGCCCACTGTTGCAACGCCAGTTTCCCTGCACCCGCTGGGAAAACTCCCGCCCGTTCTGTTCCAGTTGCCACAGGTCCGAACTGCCGATGAGGCAGTTGTGCCGACTCAATTCCGACAAGCTGTGTGGCCGACCGTACCGTTCCACGTAGGACGGGGAGGCGCACAAATACATGCGTCGCGGTGCCAGGCGTGTCGCCACCAGTCGTGAGTCCTGCAGGCGACCAAGACGGATCGCCAGGTCCAGGCCTTCATGCACCAGATCGAGTTGGCGATTGCTCAGCTCGATGTCGATCCGCAATTGCGGGTAAAGCCCCATGAAGCGGGTTACCAGCGGCACGATAAAGCGCTCGCCGTAAGCCACGGCGCAGGTCATGCGCAGCATGCCTTTGGGTTCGCTGGTGAGATCACCGACCGCGCGCAACGCTTCTTCGCGACCATCCTGTAGACGCTGGCAATGTTGCAGGAATGTTTGCCCGGCCTCGGTCAGCGTGACCCGACGGGTGCTGCGATACAGCAGGCGCGTCTGAAGTCGTTCTTCCAGGCGTACGATTTGTCGACTGACATGCGAGGAAGAAACCCCTAGGCGTTCAGCCGCAGCGGTGAATTGGCTGCATTCGGCGACGGCGACAAATTCGTCGATCCCTTCCCAGCGGTTTTCCGACATTAAGGATTATCCCTGTACGGCAATAATATTTTGCATTTGTCCTGATTATTCATCGTACGGCTGTGTATTACACTCCCTGTCTCGTTTTTATTCACTGGAGAGTCAGCATGATTAAGTCGCGCGCCGCCGTTGCCTTCGAGGCCAAGAAACCCCTCGAGATCGTTGAAGTCGATGTCGCCATGCCGAAGGCCGGTGAAGTCCTGCTGCGCGTGGTGGCTTCCGGTGTTTGCCACACCGACGCCTACACCTTGTCCGGCGCCGACCCGGAAGGCATCTTCCCGTCGATCCTCGGTCACGAAGGTGGCGCGGTGGTCGAAGCCATCGGCGAAGGCGTGACCTCGGTGGCCGTCGGCGATCACGTAATCCCGCTGTACACCCCGGAATGCCGCCAGTGCAAATTCTGCCTGTCGGGTAAAACCAACCTTTGCCAGGCCATTCGTGCTACCCAAGGCAAAGGCCTGATGCCGGATGGCACTTCGCGTTTTTCCTACAAGGGCCAGCCGATTTTCCACTACATGGGCACCTCGACGTTCTCCGAGTACACCGTGTTGCCGGAAATCTCCGTCGCCAAGATCCCAAAGGAAGCGCCGCTGGAAAAAGTCTGCCTGCTGGGCTGTGGTGTCACCACCGGCATCGGCGCGGTGCTGAATACCGCCAAAGTAAAACCGGGTGACACCGTCGCGATCTTCGGCCTCGGCGGTATCGGTTTGTCAGCGGTAATCGGTGCAGCGAAAGCCAAGGCTGCGCGCATCATTGCTATCGACATCAACCCGGCCAAGTTCGAGATCGCCAAGCAACTGGGTGCAACCGAGTGCGTTAACCCGAAAGATTTCGATCGTCCGATCCAGGAAGTCATCGTCGACATGACCGATGGCGGCGTCGACTTTTCCTTCGAGTGCATCGGCAACGTGCAATTGATGCGCGCGGCCCTTGAGTGCTGCCACAAGGGTTGGGGCGAGTCGGTGATCATCGGTGTGGCCGGTGCTGGCCAGGAAATCTCGACCCGTCCGTTCCAGCTGGTGACCGGTCGCGTCTGGCGCGGTTCGGCGTTTGGCGGCGTGCGCGGGCGTACCGAGTTGCCAAGCTACGTTGAAATGGCCGAAACCGGCGAGATCCCGCTGGATACTTTCATTACCCACACCATGGGCCTGGAAGATATCAACAAGGCGTTTGACCTGATGCATGAAGGCAAGAGCATCCGTTCCGTCATCCATTTCTGAGGTCGCTCATGAGCCTGGAAAATATCTCCTGCCAGAAAAGTTTCGGCGGCTGGCACAAGCGCTATCGGCACCGCTCCGACGTGCTCGGCTGCGACATGGTGTTCGCCGTGTACTTGCCGCCGCAAGCGGAGCAGGGCGGCAAGTTGCCAGTGCTGTATTGGCTGTCCGGCCTGACCTGCACCGACGAGAACTTCATGCAAAAGGCCGGCGCCATGCGCATGGCCGCCGAGTTGGGGCTGATCATCGTTGCGCCGGACACCAGTCCGCGCGGCGCTGATGTACCGGCAGATCCGGATGGCGCCTGGGATTTTGGCCTTGGCGCCGGCTTCTATCTGAATGCCACGCAGGAACCGTGGTCCCGGCACTACCGGATGCATGACTATGTCGTGCAGGAATTGCCGGCATTGGTCGAAGCGCATTTCCCGGCGTCGGACAAGCGCGGCATCAGCGGTCACTCCATGGGAGGTCACGGCGCGCTGGTCTGTGCGTTGCGCAATCCGGGGCGCTATCAGTCGGTGTCGGCGTTTTCGCCGATCAACAACCCGATGGATTGCCCGTGGGGGCAGAAAGCGTTCTCCCGCTACCTGGGAGAAGACCGTTCGAAGTGGCGCGAGTGGGATGCTTGCGCACTGATCGCTGAAGCCGATGAGCAATTGCCGTTGCTGGTCGACCAAGGTGATCGCGACGATTTCCTCGCCACCCAGCTCAAGCCTGAAGCCCTGCAACAGGCCGCCAAACTGGCTGGTCATCCGCCGACGTTGCGCCTGCAACCGGGCTACGACCACAGCTATTTCTTCATCGCCAGCTTTATAGGCGATCACTTACAGCATCACGCGCGCGCCCTAGGCGCCTAATGCAGGTAGAATCACGCCCTGACAAAAATCGGGGCGTTTTTTTATGCGTATTGGCCACGGCTATGATGTGCACCGTTTCGCTGAAGGCGATTTCATTACTCTGGGCGGCGTGCGCATTGCACACGGCTTCGGGCTGCTCGCTCACTCCGACGGTGACGTCCTGCTGCACGCCTTGAGCGATGCCTTGCTCGGCGCTGCTGCGCTGGGTGATATCGGCAAGCACTTCCCGGACACCGACCCAACGTTCAAGGGCGCCGACAGCCGTGTGCTGTTGCGTCACGTCGTCGCACTGATCCACGCCAAAGGCTGGAAAATCGGCAACGTCGATAACACCATCGTCGCCCAGGCGCCGAAAATGGCCCCGCATATCGAATCGATGCGCGCGCTGATTGCCGCGGATCTTCAAGTTGAGTTGGATCAAGTGAACGTGAAAGCTACCACCACTGAAAAGCTTGGCTTTGTCGGTCGCGAAGAAGGCATCGCCGTGCATTCCGTTGCCTTGTTGCTGCGCGCATGAACGAGCTGCAATTGCTCGGCCCACGAGCCTATGGTGAAGCCCTCGGCACGGCGGTACTAAAAGCCACGGCAGAAGATTTTCAGGTCGATGAAGTGCTCAATATCCCCCTCAGCGGTGATGGCGAGCACTTGTGGATCTGGGTCGAAAAGCGCGGTTTGAATACCGAAGAAGCTGCACGCCGGATCGCCAAGGCGGCGGGCGTGCCATTGCGTACCGTCAGTTATGCGGGATTGAAGGATCGTCAGGCGCTGACCCGCCAGTGGTTCAGCGTGCAACTGCCGGGCAAGGCCGATCCCGATCTGTCGGCGGCCGAAAACGACACGTTGAAAATCCTCAAGACCGGTCGGCACAAGCGCAAGCTGCAGCGCGGTGCCCACTCGGCAAATGGCTTCACGTTGCGCCTGACCCAGTTCGCGGGTGATAAAGCGGCAATCGAAGAACGCCTGCAACTGATCGCCCAAAAAGGTATTCCGAATTATTTCGGCGCCCAGCGTTTCGGCTTTGACGGCGGCAACGTGGTCGATGCCCGCGGTTGGGCGGCACGTAAAGCGTTGCCGGAACAGCGCAATGTGCGTTCGCGCCTGCTCTCCACCGCGCGCAGTTTTCTGTTCAACCAGGTGCTGGCGGCACGCGTCGCCGATGGCACCTGGCAGAAAGCTCAGGTCGGCGATCTGCTGGCTTTCACTGACAGCCGCAGCTTTTTTCCGGCCGGTGAAGCAGAGTGCAGCGACCCGCGCCTGGCGATTCTCGACCTGCATCCGACCGGCCCACAGTGGGGCGAAGGTGACTCGCCGGCCACGGGCGCTGTCCATGAACTGGAGCAGGAAATCGCCAGCCGCGAAGCAGACTTGCGCGATTGGTTGATTAACGCCGGTATGAGCCACGAACGTCGCATCCTGCGGCTGCCCATTGGTGGGTTGACGTGGCATTATCCCGAGCCTGACATTCTGCAACTGGAATTCGTCCTCCCGGCCGGATGCTTCGCCACTGTATTGGTGCGCGAACTCGTCGATCTGGTGCCGGTGGGGCAGACGGACAGCCCATGCGTATTCTGATATCTAACGACGATGGGGTAACCGCACCCGGT
The DNA here is from genome assembly GCF_024296925.1 of Pseudomonas nunensis. Lineage (NCBI taxonomy): Bacteria > Pseudomonadati > Pseudomonadota > Gammaproteobacteria > Pseudomonadales > Pseudomonadaceae > Pseudomonas > Pseudomonas nunensis. Next base: position 4,881,207 of record NZ_CP101125.1, on the reverse strand, counting down.
CTCGCCGCGCTTTATGCTGCGCTGGCGGATTACACCGAGTGCGTGGTTATCGCCCCGGACCAGGACAAAAGCGGCGCCAGCAGTTCGCTGACGCTCGACCGTCCGTTGCACCCGCAAACCCTGGCCAACGGCTTTATCAGCCTCAATGGCACACCCACCGATTGTGTGCACCTGGGCCTTAACGGCTTGCTGGAGCGCCAGCCGGACATGGTGGTTTCCGGTATCAACCTGGGGGCGAACCTGGGGGACGATGTGCTGTATTCCGGCACCGTGGCGGCGGCCCTTGAAGGTCGCTTCCTGGAGCGTCCTTCGTTTGCCTTTTCGTTGGTCTCACGACAAGTAGAGAACCTTCCCACAGCCGCCTACTTTGCGCGCAAACTGGTCGAAGCCCATGCTGACCTCCAGCTGCCACCGCGCACGGTGCTGAACGTGAATATTCCCAACCTGCCGCTGGACCATATCCGTGGAATTCAGTTGACCCGACTCGGGCATCGCGCCCGCGCCGCGGCACCAATGAAAGTCGTCGATCCGCGCGGCAAGTCCGGTTACTGGATTGCCGCCGCCGGGGACGCCGAGGACGGCGGCCCGGGCACCGATTTCCATGCGGTGATGCAGGGCTTTGTTTCGATCACGCCACTACAACTGGATCGCACGTTCAATGATGCCTTCAGAAGTCTCGATGGCTGGCTGGAGGGGCTGCGTTAATGTCTCGTGAACAAGACGATATGCTGCGTCGCGGCATCGGGATGACCTCTCAACGAACCCGTGAGCGGCTCATTCAGCGGCTATATGAAGAGGGGATTTCCAACGCCAAGGTGTTGGAAGTGATCCGCCGCACACCTCGCCATCTGTTTGTCGACGAGGCGCTGGCGCATCGCGCCTATGAAGACACCGCGCTGCCGATCGGCAACAACCAGACCATCTCCCAGCCTTATATGGTGGCTCGCATGAGCGAGTTGCTGCTGGAGGCGGGTCCGCTGGACAAGGTGATGGAGATTGGCACTGGCTCGGGCTATCAGACCGCCGTGCTGTCGCAACTGGTGGAGCGGGTGTTCTCCGTGGAGCGCATCAAGGTGTTGCAGGACCGGGCCAAGGAACGCCTGGTCGAGTTGAACCTGCGCAACGTGGTCTTCCGCTGGGGCGATGGCTGGGAAGGCTGGCCTGCATTGGCGCCGTACAATGGCATTATTGTTACCGCCGTCGCCACCGACGTGCCCCAGGCACTGCTCGATCAGTTGGCACCGGGTGGGCGTCTGGTGATTCCAGTCGGCTCCGGAGAGGTCCAGCAATTGATGCTGATCATCCGTGAAGAACAGGGCTTTTCCCGACGCGTTCTGGGGGCGGTGCGCTTCGTGCCATTGCTCAACGGGCCACTCGCCTGAGCATTTGTTTTTGCGCGCTGAATTCTCTTCGATTGCCCATGTCTTACAGCGGCGTCGATCAGTTAAACGGGATTCATCGGCAGGCAGCAAACGTGTGCGCGAAGCGATTTCGCTTCATTAAGGGTAAAGCCTGTACGGCCCGTTATACTTGCGACATCTCGTGCCGAAACACGGCAATCCACATTTTCAGCCACCACAAAGGGAGCGGCGGGTGAGTCTCACAGTCATTGCGCAGCGTATGGTTACAACAAGCTTTCAGCGCCTGGTGACTGGCCTTGTCTTGAGCACGTTGCTGGTCGGTTGCTCCAGCACCAAGTCGAGCACCGTAGGTGTGGTGGATCGCAACAAGGCGGTCGCCCAGCGTCCGGCAGTGACGACGGGTCAATACGTCGTTCGACCTAAAGACACCCTGTTCTCGATCGCTTTTCGCTACGGTTGGGACTACAAAGCCCTCGCGGCACGGAACAATATTCCTACGCCGTATACGATCCATCCGGGTCAGACAATTCGCTTCGATGGTCGTACCGGTTCAACGTCTACAGCAGCCGCCAGCACATCGGATTCAACGCCTTCATCGTCGCTGAAAACAACGGTAATTCGACGCCAGCCGAATGGCGCAACCACGACCACAGCGGTGGTTGCACCGTCCGTCGCCAACAAGCCAGCACTCGCGCCACTGCCTCCGGCAGGCCCGGCCCCGACCGGCTGGGGATGGCCTTCTAATGGCATATTAATTGGAAAATTCTCTTCAAACGGTAGTTTGAATAAAGGAATTGATATCGCCGGGGATTTGGGACAGCCTGTTTTAGCTGCGTCTGATGGGACGGTGGTATACGCCGGGAGTGGCTTAAGGGGCTACGGCGAATTAGTCATCATCAAACACAGCGATACCTACGTCAGTGCCTACGGACATAACCGCAGGCTTTTGGTTCGGGAGGGGCAGCAGGTCAAAGTCGGACAGACAATTGCCGAAATGGGGTCAACGGGTACAGACCGGGTGAAACTGCATTTTGAGATTCGCCGACAAGGTAAGCCTGTAGATCCGCTGCAATTCCTGCCACGTCGTTGATTTGTTGTCAGCCTGTTCCGTCGCGTAGAGGGAACAGGCTCCAGCGTTGCCAAGGATAAAGGCGCCGCTTGAGCTTGAGGTCGAACTCACCAAAGGACTATAACAATGGCTCTCAGTAAAGAAGTGCCGGAGTTTGACATCGACGATGAGGTTCTCCTTATGGAGACCGGCATCGCTACGGATTCGATGTCGAATGATGAAGGGGCTGCACCGCCTTCCGTTCGCGCCAAATCCAAACACTCCGCTTCGTTAAAGCAACACAAGTACATCGACTACACGCGGGCACTCGATGCCACGCAGTTGTATCTCAATGAAATCGGCTTTTCCCCGCTGCTCTCCCCGGAAGAAGAAGTTCATTTTGCGCGCTTGTCGCAAAGTGGCGATCCTGCCGGGCGCAAGCGCATGATCGAAAGTAACCTGCGACTGGTGGTGAAAATCGCCCGGCGTTACGTCAATCGTGGCTTGTCGCTGCTGGACCTGATCGAAGAGGGCAACCTCGGGCTGATCCGGGCAGTGGAAAAGTTCGACCCCGAGCGCGGCTTCCGCTTTTCGACCTACGCAACCTGGTGGATTCGTCAGACCATCGAGCGCGCGATCATGAATCAGACCCGGACCATCCGGTTGCCGATCCATGTGGTCAAAGAGCTTAACGTGTACCTGCGGGCTGCACGGGAGCTGACGCAAAAGCTCGATCACGAACCTTCACCCGAAGAAATCGCCAACCTGCTGGAAAAACCGGTAGGTGAGGTCAAGCGCATGCTGGGCCTGAATGAACGGGTTTCTTCGGTCGACGTCTCGCTGGGTCCGGATTCGGATAAAACCCTGCTGGACACCCTTACCGACGATCGTCCAACCGATCCATGCGAACTGCTGCAGGACGATGACCTGTCCCAGAGCATCGATCAGTGGCTCTCGGAGCTGACCGACAAGCAACGCGAGGTGGTCATACGCCGCTTCGGCCTGCGCGGTCATGAGAGCAGCACGCTTGAAGATGTAGGCCTGGAAATCGGTCTTACCCGGGAGCGGGTCAGGCAAATCCAGGTGGAAGGGCTCAAACGCCTTCGAGAGATTCTCGAGAAGAATGGCCTGTCGAGTGAGTCGCTGTTCCAATAAAGCGCTCATGCAATGCCACCAAAAAGCCCCGACTGGTTCGGGGCTTTTTGTTGCCTGGGAGAAATCTCGGGTTCGTAGTCTCGCGTTGTAAGTCTTCGCTTACTCTTTCGTAAGTGTTCGTTATCTTTACAGGTTGGCAGTTGGCCATTTTCACAGAGTCGTCATGTTAACTGGCTGACTAATATAGATATTTTGTTTTATGAAGTGCATATGACAGAGCGTTTCGCCAGGCAAGTGCGGTTGCTCATGCCGAGGAATTCTCTAGTATCTGGGTTGTGTCGACGGATAGACACGCCCTTCAAGGAAGAGGGGAAAGGACATCGCAGGACGCGGTTCATCAGGACGATGAAAAGGAATACAGGGAATAGGGAAAAAATGTGGGCGGGTCAAACCGCCCCTTTTTTTTGCCTGCAGAAAAGCAAAAAGGCCCGCAAGGGGCCTTTTCGAGAACGCGCGGTAAATCAGCGTTCGAGGTCTTTGATCTTGCCTTTGACGCCATCCCACTCTTCGGCATCGGGCATCGATTCTTTCTTCTCGGTGATGTTTGGCCAGATTTCTGCCAGCTCAACGTTCAGCTGAATGAATTCCTGCATCTCTTCCGGGACTTCATCTTCGGAGAAGATGGCCACGGCCGGGCATTCTGGTTCGCACAGTGCGCAGTCGATGCACTCATCCGGGTGAATCACCAGGAAGTTCGGGCCTTCGTAAAAGCAGTCCACCGGACAGACTTCTACGCAGTCGGTGTACTTGCACTTGATGCAGTTGTCGGTGACGACGAAGGTCATTTCTAATTTTCTCCTCAGGCGGCGGCAGCGGAGCCCCTTCACGTTGGGGTCGCCAGGTTCGGGAGCGATAGTCTGCTGGCCAGGCTATGAGCCAGCAGCATCCCAAACCGCGCGAGATTCTAACAGCTTGCAGGCAAAGGCGTTAGATCCGTGTCTTTAGTGTATAGAGCATTTCCAGTGCACGACGCGGACTCATATCGTCCAGATCAAGTTTGGCCAGCTCATCCAGTACCGGATGCGGCAGGCTGGCGAACATGTCGCTCTGCTGCGGCGTGGCCGGTTTGCCTTTGACGGGCTTGGGAACTTCATGCGGCAGGGCGGTGGCTTCCAGTCGGCCCAAGTGCTCACGGGCACGCACGATCACTTCGCTTGGCACACCGGCCAACTGCGCAACCGCCAGGCCATAGCTCTGGCTGGCCGGCCCTGGCAGCACGTGGTGCAGGAACACAATGCGTTCGTTGTGCTCGGTGGCGTTGAGGTGCACGTTGGCCACCAGCGGCTGGGCTTCCGGCAACACGGTCAGTTCGAAGTAGTGGGTGGCGAACAGCGTGTACGCGCGCAGATGCGCCAGACGCTCGGCCGCCGCCCAAGCCAGGGACAGACCGTCGAAGGTGCTGGTGCCGCGCCCGACTTCGTCCATCAGCACCAGGCTGCGTTCGGTGGCGTTGTGCAGGATGTTCGCGGTTTCGCTCATCTCGACCATGAAGGTCGAACGACCGCCCGCCAAGTCATCGCTGGAACCGATCCGGGTGAAGATGCGATCCACCAGGGACAATTCGCAACTGGCCGCCGGCACGAAACTGCCGATATGCGCCAGCAACACAATCAACGCGGTCTGGCGCATGTAGGTGGATTTACCACCCATGTTCGGACCGGTGATTACCAGCATGCGCGTGTTGTCGTCGAGGCTCAGGTCGTTGGCCACGAACGGCGTGCTCAGCACTTGCTCGACCACCGGGTGACGACCCTGGCTGATGCGCATGCACGGCTCACTGACGAAACGTGGGCAGTTCAGATCGAGGTTCAGCGCGCGTTCCGCGAGGTTGCTCAACACGTCCAGCTCGGCCAGTGCTGCTGCGGTGTCTTGCAGCGGCGGCAGTTGCGAAATCAAGTCTTCGAGCAGCGCTTCGTAGAGCATTTTCTCGCGGGCCAAGGCACGGCTCTTGGCCGACAACGCCTTGTCTTCGAACGCCTTTAGCTCCGGCGTGATGAAGCGCTCGGCGCCTTTGAGCGTCTGGCGGCGGATGTAATCTGCCGGTGCCGACTCGGCCTGTTTGCTTGGCAACTCAATGAAGTAACCGTGAATGCGGTTGTAACCGACTTTCAGGTGCGACAGACCAGTGCGTGCCTTTTCCCGGGCCTCGAGGTCGATCAGGAACTGCCCGGCGTTTTCGCTGAGCGATTGCAGGTCGTCGAGTTCGGCGTCGTAACCGGTCTTCAACACACCGCCGTCACGGATGACCGCCGGTGGGTTGTCGATAATGGCTTTTTCCAGCAACGCCGCCAGTTCCGGGTAGGTACTGGTGGTCGCGGCCAGTTGAATAATGTGCGGGGCTTCCAGCTCGGTCATCGCCACTTGCAGCTCGGGCAGTGCGCCGAGAGCGTCGCGCAGGCGGGCCAAGTCGCGAGGACGAGCGTTACGCAAGCCGATCCGCGCCAGAATCCGCTCGATGTCGCCGATTTCCTTGAGCTGCGGTTGCAGCTTTTCGAAACGGTAGGCGTCGAGCAGGCAAGTGATCGAGGATTGACGCGCCAGCAGCACGGTCAAATCCCGCAACGGACGGTTCAACCAACGGGTCAGCAAGCGGCTGCCCATTGCGGTCTGGCAGCGATCGACCACTGATTGCAGGGTGTTCTCGCGGCCGCCCGCCAGGTTGGTATCGAGTTCCAGGTTGCGACGGCTCGCGCCATCCAGCACCACGGTGTCGTCCAGGCGTTCATGACGCAGGCTGCGCAAGTGTGGCAGGGCGGTGCGCTGGGTTTCCTTGGCGTAACTGAGCAGGCAACCGGCGGCGCCGATGGCCAGGGTCAGGTTCTCGCAACCGAAACCTTTAAGGTCTTGGGTCGAAAATTGCTGGCAGAGACTTTTCAGGGCCGTATCGCGTTCAAAATCCCACGGTGCACGACGACGAACCCCACGACGTTTCTCCGCCGGCAGGTCTTTTGGCCAATCGTCCGGGATCATCAGCTCTACCGGATTGACCCGCTCCAATTCCGCCAGCAGGTTTTCCCAGCCTTTGATTTCCAGCACGCTGAAGTTGCCGCTGGTGATGTCCAGCACTGCCAGACCGAACAAGCGCTCGTCACCCAGCACCGCCGCGATCAGGTTGTCTCGACGCTCATCCAGCAGCGCTTCATCACTGACCGTCCCCGGCGTGATGATCCGCACCACCTGACGATCCACCGGCCCTTTGCTGGTGGCCGGGTCGCCGACCTGCTCACAGATCACCACCGACTCGCCGAGCTTGACCAGTTTCGCCAGGTAACCTTCCGCGGCGTGGTAAGGAATCCCACACATCGGAATCGCCTGACCCGCCGACTGCCCACGGGCGGTCAGGGTGATGTCCAGCAACTTGGCAGCCTTCTTCGCGTCTTCATAGAAGATCTCGTAGAAGTCACCCATGCGGTAGAACATCAGCTGGTCAGGGTGCTGATTCTTCAGGCGCCAGTATTGCTGCATCATCGGCGTGTGCGAGGACAGATCGGAGATAGCTTTATTCATCGGAAATCAGGAAAACTCGTTGAAAGGTGTAGGGCAAAGGAGGGGCATCGGCCCGGCTTTTCCGCGATGGGCGCAAGGTTAACATGAGCGGTCTGCCGGACGCAGGCCCGGGCCTTGTGGCTTATTACGACTATTTTTGCTTTTTATGCATATCTGCATTTGTTTTCCGGAAAAAGATCAAGCACTATTCGCGTTATGCAAAAACGCAACGTTTCCTCAGTCTTAAGAGCGCTGCTCGACCAGCACGGGATCTCCCCCACGGAGCTTCACCGTCGCACCGGCGTGCCGCAATCCACACTCTCGCGAATTCTCAGCGGGAAGATCGTCGATCCCTCGGATAAACACATCTCGAAGATCGCCGAGTACTTCGCCGTGAGCACCGATCAACTGCGCGGGCGCGTGGATGTTGCGCCAGTCGCGGGTGCCGGGCGCGAGCCCCTACATTCCGAACTCAAGGACATAAGCTTGTGGGACGACGATACCCCTGTCGATGACGACGAGGTGTCGGTCCCCTTTCTTCGCGAGGTTGAATTGGCTGCTGGATCAGGAAGATTCGTCATCGAAGAAAGCGAGCGCTCCAGCTTGCGCTTCGGCAAGCGCAGTCTGCGTCACAACGGCGTGCAGTTCGACCAGGCCAAGTGCGTGACGGTACGGGGCAACAGCATGTTGCCGGTCCTGCGCGATGGTGCCACCGTCGGCGTGAATGCCGGTAAATGCGGAATCGGCGACATCGTCGATGGCGACCTGTACGCGATCAACCATAATGGCCAGCTGCGGGTGAAACAGCTTTATCGCCTGCCGACCGGTATCCGCCTGCGCAGCTTCAACCGTGATGAGCATCCGGACGAGGACTACACCTTCCAGGAAATCCAGGAAGAGCAGATCGTCATCCTCGGTCACGTCTTCTGGTGGGGCATGTACGCCCGTTAACCTCAACGCTGTCAGATAAAACCCGCCACCCGGTGGGTTTTTTTTCGCCTGCAGAAAATGGCCAAAGCCTTTGCTGGTGGGGGTTTCATGCGTTCGTGCATTTGTCATGCATAAATAAATGCATTTACGCATTGACTGGATATGCATCCATGCATATTCTTTGTCTCAAGCCGCTCAACAAAGCGGCTCGAAACGAAGCTCTTTAGTTCCACCACAAAGGCAGCGATGAACCGGCCTCAACGGTTCAGAGGGTTGGCAACTGACCCGGGTGTGCAGCGTAAAGCACCAGAAGCAGTTATCCGGCGGGCAGGGACCGCGGTCGGAAAAACAATTTGAATGGACTCGTACCGCGCCAGTAGCGCCGAAAAGTCAGCTTCCTTTTTTGCACACAGGATTAAAGGAAGGCGAAGGACCGCATTACTGAAAAGCCCGGCCAACACCGGGCTTTTTGGAATGCCTACCTACCGTCAGGCATCAAGCCAACCTTTCAACTCACCAGGTGAACTCATGGACGTCTTCAAAAAACACATTACCCGGCTCTTGCTGTCCGTTGCGCTGCTCAGCGCCGGAGGCAACGCTGTTGCGGCCAACCTTTTGGTCAACGGCAGCTTCGAAGAGCCGGGCTGCAGCGGTAGCTGCATTCTGGATACCACCGCAAAAACCAACTTCATTACGGGCTGGACGACGTTTCTGTCCGGTGCCGAGTATTTCAACATGCCGGCCTCGATCGGCGGCTCGGTCGCTGCGGACGGCGTGGTAATTGTCGACCTGGCCAACTACGTCTACGGCAACGGCGGCGGCATTCAGCAGAACTTTGCCACCACGGCTGGCGCCAAGTATCGCTTGACCTTCAGTGCTGGTAACTCGCGATTCGCCAGCCGCTCCGGCGACGGTGTCATCCAGGTGAAAGTGGCCGGGCAAACGGTCTCCTTCAACACCCCGGTCGCCAAAGGCGTCACGGTCGAGTGGAGCACCATCACCTACGACTTTACCGCCACCACAGCGCAAACCACGTTGGCGTTTTTCAACGAACAGAACCCTTACAACAACTTCGCCTTTATCGACAACGTGATCGTTGAACGTCTTTAAAGCCGCATCGCCTGACATCACCAGGGCCGCGTCCACAACACGCAGCCCGATCCTTCATCAATCACCCCCGGGAGGCGTGACATGACAAACGAGCAACAAGCGTTGCTGGACATGCCGATCTGGCTTGTCATCGTCCTTGCCCTGGTGGGCGGGGTGTCCGGCGAAATGTGGCGCGCCGACAAGGAAGGCGCTCGAGGCTGGGCGCTGTTGCGGCGCCTGGCGTTGCGCTCCGGGGCCTGCGTGATCTGCGGGGTCTCCGCGATCATGTTGCTGTACGCCGCTGGCGTGTCGATCTGGACCGCGTGTGCGTTCGGCTGCCTGACAGCGATGGCCGGCGCGGACGTGGCCATCGGGCTGTATGAGCGCTGGGCGGCGAAGCGGATTGGTGTCTGCGACGTCCCGACCCGCGATTCCCACACGGATCAACCCTAAAACGAAGGCACAGGAGGCCGTTAATGCCCGTTGTCATCGAAAAACCTTCGCAGATGGTTACCGCCATTGCTGATGCGTTACGCATCGCCTTGCCTGGCGTAAGGGTCGGTAGCCATCAAGATTTCGACAGCAGCATCGATTCGACCTGGGTGCTGATCGCCATCGACCACGATGCGCCGGGCACTCGCGCCAATAACGGACGCATCGCGCATGTCCTGTCGATTTCATTGCAAGTCGTGTTGCCGACGCCGGGGCCTGAAGTGTGCGATCTGGTCAGCGAGCTGAAGAATCTCGTCACTGACAATCGCTGGAAACTGCCAGCCGATCAATGCGATTTGCCGCAGGACATCGATGGCCTTCCGGCCATTTCCCTCAGCGGTGCACGGGAATACAACGCCTGGACCGTTTCATTCACCCAGACGCTGTACCTCGGACCGCTGTTGCTCGAAGACCCGACCGGCATCCCGAAATTCGCCCGGACCTGGGAGGTATCGAACATCGACGACCCGGATCAATACACCGCACTCGAGGACTAGCCCATGTTTGATGCGCTGCTACGGATGCAACTGGGCCCGATCATCGAGCGACTGGCGCAGATGGAGACCGAGCTTGAAGACTTGTATCGACGCGCCGACAGCTTCTGTCGGATCGGCGTGTGCCAGGAGGTCGATGCTGCCAGCAATACCTGCAAGGTCCGCCACGGTGAATTGCTGACCCCGGCCATCCGCTTTTTCAACCCGAGTGCCGGTGCTCAGAGCGAATCGCGGATCCCCTCTGTCGGCGAGCAATGCCTGCTGCTGAATCACGGCGGCGGCGAGGGTGGCAGCCAGTCGGTCGCGTTATTCGGCCTTAACGGCGACCGGTTTCCTCCGGCCTCGACACTGGCTTCGCTGACCCGTCGCCTCTATCAGGACGGCACGGAAAGCGGCTACGACGATGCCAGTCATGTCCTGCACTGGAACAACGGTCCGGCGGCCTTCACCGGTTCTCGTGAATCGCTCGAATTGAGCATCGGCCCAGCCCGATTGGCGATGACACCCCAGGCAATCACTTTGCAACTGGGCGCGGTCGGTTTGCTGATCGACGCTGCCGGTGTGCACCTGAGCGGCCCGGTGGTGGATCACCAGGGGCGTGTCATCAGCCCCAAATGAAAGGTTTCCCATGATCGGAATCGATAGAAACACCGGAGCCACCGTCGACGACTGGCTGCAGTTTGTGCAGCGCGCAACCCGAGCACTGACCACACCGTTGGGCACCCGCCAGAAGCGTCCTTTGTATGGCAGCACGCTGCCTGAATTGCTGGGGCAGAACCTCGGCGACGACGTGCTGATCCTTGCCCAGAGCCATGCGGCGCAGGCGTTCTACAACAAGCAGAACGGCATCGACGATTTTGAGCCGCAGGTCATTGTGGCCAGCCGGCACGGTGCGGGGTTGTTGCTGCGGTTCGCCGGTACCTGGAAAAACCGTCAACAGACCTTCGAGGTGGTGACATGAGCATGTTGATCCCCGGCCAAAACCAGTTGGCCGAGCCGGCCATCGTCACCGTCGAAGCGTTTGAGGACCTGCTCGCAGAGTTCAAGACCTTTGTCGTTGAATACGTCGGTGCCCGCTCTCCCGAGAGCGCGGCGAAGCTGAAAGTCAGCCTGGAAAATGAAAGCGAATTGCTGACCCTGGCCCTCGAGGCCTTTTGTGTGCGGGTGCAAACTCACGAGCGCAAATACAACGCCAGGATCAAGCAGATGCTGGCGTGGTGGGCGACGGGTAGCAACCTCGATGCACGCCTGGCGGACATGGGCCTTGAGCGTCAGTTGCTGGACCCGGGCGACCCGGCGGCATTCCCGCCCATCCCGCCGGTTTTTGAAAGCGACGACGACGCCCGGTTGCGTTATTACCTGTCACCCCACGCTCCGGCAGCGGGGTCGCGAATGCAGTATCGCCGCGAGGTGTTCACCCTCGGCGAACGGCCCTCGGTGAAAGTGGAAACTGCGGCGGCGGGTGTGGTGACGGTCACTTACACCTTCAACCCGGATGGCTTTGCCGCGCAGGTCAAGGACGGCAATGGACGCCGTACGGCTCCCGGAGAAGTGATGGTCACTGTGCTGGCCCGAGAGGGTGATGGCACACCGTCCGCTGCGCTGCTTACCGGCGTTCGCCAACACTTTGCCCGGCCAGATGTGCGGCCGGAAACGGACCTCGTGACGGTGCAGGGCGCGCAAATCAAGACCTACAAAATCCGTGTCGTGGCGAAGATCAACGCCGGTCCCGATTCGGGGCTGACCAAGGTCGCTGCGCAACAGCAGTTGCAGGCGTATGCCGACTCTTGTCATCGCCTCGAAGGGCGAGTCGACCCGAGCTGGATCGACTACACGCTGCACAGCGCCGGCGCGGTTCAACTGCAAATCCTTGAACCGCTGGCGCCGATCGTGACCACGGCGTTCCAGGCCCCGTATTGCACGGGTGTCGAGGTCGAGGTGGACACGCTATGAGTGATGACATACCACGGCCGAGCCTGTTACCGGCCAACAGTTCACCGCTGGAAAGGGCTCTCGACCTCGGTTTTGGCCGCTTGCTTGAACGCATTACGCCGCCGTTTCCCGAGTTGATGAACCCCACCGAAACACCGCTGGCGTTCTTGCCGTACCTCGGCGCGGATCGCGGGGTCAGCGAGTGGAGCTCCGCAGCGCCCGAAGCGGAAAAGCGTTTGACGGTCGAACTCGCCTGGCCCACCGCACGCCAGGCCGGTACTCGAAAAGCGCTGGAAAATGCCGCCAAAGGCTTGCAGTTGCAACCCGAAGTGCGCGCCTGGTACGAGCAATCGCCGCCCGGCCAGCCCTACAGTTTTTCCGTCAGGGCCTTTACCGAACAGCCTTACAGCGAAGAAATCGATGCACGCCTCGATCGACGCCTGGCGGACGCCAAAAGCGAGCGCGACACCTTAAAGGTCTCCGTCGGCCTGAGTGCCTTCGGCAATCACGTCATCGCCGCCGCCACCGTGTGCGGCGAGCTGACCACGGTTTATCCGATTGTCATCGAAGGGCTCGAAGCCTCGGGCCAGGTCTTTATGGCCGCCGGGCTCTACGCCGTCGAAACCTCCACTATTTATCCTCAGGGGTCCTAAATGGCCGACTATTACACCCTGCTTACCAACGCGGGGATCGCCTACGAAACTGCCTGCAAAGCGGCGGGCCTGCCGATCAAGTTGTCTCAACTGTCCGTCGGCGACGGCGGTGGCGCGGTTTACAACCCGGCCGCCACCGACACAGCGCTCCGGCGCGAAGTCTGGCGCGGGCCGCTCAATGCACTGTTCCAGGATGAGAAAAACCCGAGCTGGCTGCTCGCTGAAGTCACCATCCCGCCCGAGGTTGGCGGCTGGTATGTGCGCGAGGCCGGGATCTGGACCGATACCGGCATCCTCTACGCCATCGTCAAGTACCCGGAGTCGTTCAAACCGGTATTGGCGACGTCGGGCTCGGGCAAAGAGTTCTACATTCGCTCGATTTTCGAGACCAGCAATGCGGCGTTGGTGACGTTGTTGATTGACGACACTGTGGTTAAAGCGACGCGTGCGTGGGTGACTTCCTATGTCGCTGACGAACTCGCCAAACTCGACAGCAAGCAATCGGTGTGCGTGGCGACTACCGCCAACATCACGTTGGCTGCGCCTCAAACGATTGATGGCGTGGCGGTCGTTGCGGGGGATCGCGTGCTGGTTAAAAACCAGACGGCTGCGAAAGATAACGGCATCTATGTGGCGGCGGTGGCTGGCTGGGTACGGTCGAAAGATGCGGATGTCAGTGCCGATGTAACGTCGGGCCTGATTGTTTCCGTAGAGCAGGGGGCAACGCTGGCGGACACTCGTTGGCAGTTGATCACTGACGGGGCGATTATCTTGGGTACTACGGCGCTGACGTTTCAGAACGTGACGCAAGGCTTTGCGCCGCTCAATGCTCCGGTGCTGATCAGCCCTACGGCAAATACGCCGCCACAGTTTGACAATGGCAAGGCATTGGCAACGACGGAGTTTGTGCAACGCGCCCAAGGGAATTTCGGCGGGCAGACAAACATCTTTACTCTTCCGGCCTCGCTGACTCCTGCTATGGCTGGGCGCAGGATTGTTATCAACGTGCCGGGAACGCTAACCCTGCCCCCACTGACGGCAAGCCCGGCCGGGTCCCGATTTTACATTCTCAATAGTGGACCCGGTGATATCACGGTAACTCGCCAAGGCGCTGACACCATCGCGGCACTGGCCAAGTCGCTAACAAGTGTCACGATTCCAAGTGGCTCTAACGCAGTTGTAGCATGTGGTGATGTCTACTACGTCGTAGAGGAAGGCGTTGCTTCACTGAAGTACTCCAACGAATTCTCGGCGTTACTGTCCGCGAATGGTTATCAGAAAAACCCATCGGGATTGATCGAGCAATGGGGAATCATTCCAGCGATCCCTGCCAACGGTTCGATTTTAGTCAACTTCCCCATCATCTTTCCTGTCGCCGCCGCTGGTTTCTCAATAGCCGGCGGAGCGTCTGGTCCGGGGATACCTGGGGTCAACTGCTACAACATCTCAAACAGTCAAGTTCGGTTCTGGAATCAATCCACCACAGTAGCCACGCAGGCTGGTGGGTATCGAGTTGTCGGCTTCTAAGGGAGATTTTATGTTTGCTTCAAAATCTGCTCGCGGTTTTTACGATACGTCCGTTCATACATCAATGCCGGATGACGTGATTGAAATCTCTGCCGAGTACCATGCTGAATTGTTGGCGGGACAAGGTGAGGGTCAGGTTATTAGCTGGGGCGATGACGGTTATCCGCTTCTTATTGATCCGCCTCTGCCATCCACTGCCGAAGTTGCGTTTGTTGAGCGCATTTGGCGAGATGGCCAACTTGCAGGGACTGACAACGTTGTAGCTCGTCACCGAGACGAGGCGGAAGAAGGTTCGCCAACAACGCTGACCAAAAGCCAATACATCGAGTTGCAGGCGTATCGCCGCTTGCTTCGCAACTGGCCAGAATCTGGCGAATTCCCTTTGCTCCAACACCGGCCACCCGCGCCGGAATGGCTCTCAACTCTCACCCAATAAACGCCCCGCACCGTCGGGGCGTTTTCTTATCCGCTAATCAACACCCAACAGCCCCTTCCTAAAACCAAGGGGCTTTTTCGTATCTGGAGAAACCCAAATGGCAGAACGCCAAACCTACACCGTGCTCGTCCCGTTCCCTGTCGGGCGTGGTCACTGGTCCGCCGCTGGCCAGGAACTCGACCTGCTCGACGTCGAAGCCAACGCCCTGCTCAGCGCCGGTCGCCTGGAACTGAAAACATCCACCCAAGGCCAACAGGCCGCTGCCAAGAAGGCTGAATAACCATGGCTGAGGTTTTGAACTTCGAGCACAACGGCATTACCGTCAATGCCACTGAATCCCCCGAGGCCATGGGTGGCCTGGGTGACAACGTTATTGGCCTGGTCGGCACCGCGCCGAAAGCCGATCCGCTGATTCCGCGTAACTCTCCGTTTCGCATCAACAGCTTCACCACTCAGGCGCTGCTCGATCCGACCGGCACCGAGTCGGGCACGCTGTTTCAAGCGGTGTTCCAGATCCTCAAAGTGGTGAAGGTGCCGGTCTACGTGGTCATCGTCGAAGAGGGCACCGCCCCGGCCGATACCATCAACAATGTGATCGGCGGCATCGAGCCAGTGACCGGTCGCAAACTTGGCCTCGCCGCGCTGAGCGGTGTGCCGGAAGACCTGACCATCATTGGTGCGCCAGGCTTCACCGGCACTAAAGCGGTGGCCAGCGAGTTTGCCTCGTTCGGCAAACGTATCAAGGCCCGTGTAGTGCTCGACGGCAAGGATGCCGCGGTCGCTGATCAAGTGACTTACAGCCAGGAATTGGGCGGCGCCGACCTCGGTTTCGACCGTTGCCTGGTGGTGCACAACATGCCGGCGGTTTACTCCAAAGCAGCGAAGAAGAACGTGTTTCTCTCGCCTTCCAGCCTGGCGATTGCCGCACTGGCCAAGGTCAAGCAATGGGAAAGCCCGGGCAACCAGGTGACCTACGCCGAAGACGTGTCGCGGGTCGTTGAATACAACATCCTCGACACCTCCACCGAAGGCGATCTGCTCAACCGTTATGGCATCAGCTACTACGCCCGCACCGTCCTCGGCGGCTTCTCGCTGCTGGGTAACCGCTCGATCACCGGCAAGTTCATCAGCTACGTCGGCCTGGAAGACGCCATCAGCCGCAAGCTGGTGAAAGCCGGCCAGAAAGCCATGGCGAAGAACCTGACCAAGTCGTTCATGGATCAGGAAGTCAAACGCATCAACGACTGGCTGCAAACCCTGGTCGCCGACGAAACCATCCCTGGCGGCAGCGTGTATCTGCACCCGGAATTGAACAGCGTCGAGAAGTACAAGAACGGCACCTGGTTCATCGTCATCGACTACGGCCGCTACGCGCCGAACGAACACATGGTTTATCAACTCAACGCCCGCGATGAAATCATCGAGCAGTTCCTGGAGGATGTTCTCTAATGTTTACCAACCGCGTAAGACAGGCCATGGCGGCCACCCTGCAAGGCCTGCCGTTGTCGGCGACTGTTGAAAGTTTCGAACCACCGAAGATCGATTTTGCAATGGAAACGATGACGGGCGGGCGCTTTATCGGTGAGGACATGGCCAAAAGCGCCACCGTGCTGACGGCCAAGTTGACCCTGCAAGGGATGGGCCCTGAAGTCATGCTGGCCCTCGGTGTGACGCTGGGTGAGGACATTCTGCTGAACGTGCGTGAAGCCGGTCAGGATCAGGACGGCAACACTTGGTTCACCTATCACACGATCGGCGGCAAGCTGAAGTCCCTGACCGAAACAACGCTCAAAATGGCGGACAAGCCGACTACCGTGCTTGAGTTCACCTGCCGCACCTACAACCGCCTCGAAAACGGTATCCCGGTGATCGACATCGACGTGCGCACCCAGAAGTTCATGCTCAACGGCGTCGACATCCTTGGTGATGCCCGCCGCGCGGTGCTGCTGCCGTAAACCCCGCAACACCCCCCAGTTAAACGCAAACCCTGTGGGAGCGGGCTTGCTCGCGAAAGCGGCGGTACATCCAACATCAATGTATCTGACACACCGCTTTCGCGAGCAAGCCCGCTCCCACAGGTTGCACACCTCAACTGGCTTGCATCACGCAACACCTCCCCATGATCCACCAAGGAATTCATTCATGTCCTGGACGCCTCCTGTTCACGTCTTGTTGTCGCCGATCACCGCCGACAACCAGTCGCAGATCGAGCAGATTCAGCTCAAGCCATTGTTTTACGCCGCGCAAAAAGAGGCCTTGGCCCGTGCCGGTGATGATGAGGACGATCAGTTTTTCGAACTGGCGAAATTGGCCACTGGCCTGTCGGTCAAGGAACTGGATCAGCTCAAACGCCCGGACTACGTGAGCATCGCCCAGTACGTACACGAAATGTCGACCCGCCCGGCTGCTTACTTCCTGGAACAGGAAGGGCAGGGCGAAGCCTCGGCAGACCCCGATCAAGTGCAACTGCTGCAACCGCTCAACGCTGGAGGCCGCAGCTTGGCCGCGCTGACCCTGGAAATGCCGGTCCTGCGCGCCACCAAGGCGATGAAAAAACTGAAAACCGCCAAGGAACGCGCCGAGTTCATCACTGCCCATTGCACCGGGCTGATGATTCCCGATCTGGACCTGCTGACCGTGCCCGACTGGACACAGCTTCAGGTACGCATCGACGATTTTTTAAACAAACCGGCGGACTTCTTTCGGAGCGCGACATCGAAGTAATCCTCGATGTGGTGCCGCTCATTTACCCGGTAAGTGAAGCGGAAATTCTGGAATGGGACGCCGGCAAGGCATTGCGCCGCTACGACATCGCGATCACTCGCCTTGGCGTGAAAAAGGAGTAGAGCGGGATGGCAGAGAGTGACTATTCGCTGCACGGTGCGGACATCAACCGCATCGAGCTGCCGCAACTCGGCAGCGCATCTGAAACGCCGGGACTTGTCGGTTTCGAAGACCCGTTGTCGGTGCTGAACCAGGCACTGACCACGGCCAGCCTCGATATCCGTTTGTTGGTGGTGGAGCAGGAAAAGCTCCGTGAAACCCTGGCGACGTTGAACGGTGCACTGACGTCGCAGCAGGCGTCGCTCAAGGCCAATGCATCGGCGCCTGCACCAGCGCCAGCCAGTGAGGCCAAGTCAAAGCTCAAGGCTGAGGTTGACCAGCGTGCGCCGCCAGAGGAGTTGAGACCCGCAATGGCGGCGCAGTCGGCCCTCGTCGACCTGAATCAAAAATTGCAGTTGCCCCCGGATCAGCTTCAGGAACTGGGCAATGAGACCCAGAAGATAGCGGGTGAAAAGCGCACCGCCCCCAGCGGCGCAACAGGTGTGCAGCTGGTGCAGGTGCAGCAGGCGGCGGTTGATGCCCGTGTCCTCAAGGACGTACAACCGCAGGACCGTAAACAGACGCTGACGGATCTCACACGCGACAGCGCCATCATGGCCTCGGCGTACAAGATCGATGTCAAGGACGCCGGCGCGCTCATGACTGGCTGGCGCACATCGTTACACCTTGATCGAGCGAAAAGTCTCGACTTGGGCGATGCGGCAAACCGTCTCGGCGCCAGTCTCGATTTGAAAGCGTCAGCGGCAGATATTGGTTCGGTCGTATTGAGCGGTGGCGAACCAGGTTTGGCCGCCGGCATGGCGCCCGAGCAAGCGGCGGCCATCGCAGCGGCCCTGCTGAGTGCTTCCGTGGGCAAGGAAGAAGCCGGCGCCTCGTTGAAAACCCTTGGCACCGCGTTCGGCAGAGGTGACAACGCCACGCCAGAGCAGCGAGCCGCCTGGGTGCAACTTGATATCGAACCAGGAGCCCTTGCCAGCAGAATGCGCAAGGATGCACCGGGGGCGATCAGCGATGTGCTGGAGGTCTTAAAGAGCAAGCCGGCCGAGCAACAGACTTCGTTGATCAAGACGCTGTTTGAGGGTGACGAGGGCATCGGCAAATTACTGAAGTCGCCTCAGGATCTGAAGACTGCGTTGTCGGTGGCATCCGACAAGGGCGACGGTGACAAGGGCTCGATGGCGCAGACCGCCGAGGCCCGAGGGAACACCTCGCAAGGGCGCTCGAATGCGCTGGACGCGAGTTTGACCCGACTTGATACCGCGATCGGAAACGCAGTGGCGCCTTTTACTGACCTGGCGATGCTCAGCGCCGACATGGTGGTCAGCGGCGTGAGTTCCGTGGTGGAAACCTTTCCGAAAGTCACGGCCGCGTTGACCTTGTTGGGTGTTGCGGTCGCAACGCCGTTGCGCGGGCCCATCCTGAACAAACTGACATCGGTGGTCTCTTCCACCGCCACAGAACTGTTCAAACCGGACCCCGGCTTTCTGCCGCCAGGGGCTTCTGGTCCGCCACCTCCGAGTCCTACGATACGTAATCGACTGGCCACGACCATGGCCAGGGCCAAGACCTTCACCGGCCGGTTAGGCGCGCCTCTGGTGTTGGCCAATGCAGGTTATGACGGGGTTAAAGCTCTGATGGCCGGCGATTACAAAGCCGCTGCCGGCGCTGTGGGTTCGGGTGTTGGCGGAGTCGCCGCAGGTTATGCCGGCGCTGCAACTGGCGCCTTGATTGGCAGCTTCATTCCCGTGCCAATCCTGGGCCCTGCGGTGGGGGCTTTGGTGGGTGGCCTCGTCGGTTCCTACTTCGGCAGCAAGGGCGGTGAAGCGCTGGGAGAGTCTGTTTACACCGGGGCTGATCGACTCTTGTCACCGGAGCAGGTCAGCAAAGACCTGACCAACACCCAGACAACCAGCCAGCAAAACGCACTGACCGCCAACATCTACATCAACGGTCAGGATCAAACCAGCGCCACGCAACTGGCCAACCTGGTCGTGCAACACATTTCCAGCCAGTTCGGAATGATGACAACGACCAATCAACTCGCCGTGCGACGTGACACGGCCCTGACCGATGGGGTGGCTTGATGAGGCAGCAAATGGCACTCGGCACGTTCATTTTTGGCTTGTCGAGCAACTTCGCCTATGACGGCCTGGTGCGCAAGTCGGACGGTGGCTGGGTGAAGATCGATATCCTGACCAGCAAGCCCAAGTCCAGCCAGACCGGCCAAGGCCTGCAAACCCTGACGATCAACGGCAAGGCGATGTACGCGGTGGCCATGGACCGGCTCGATGAGTTGCGCGCCTTACAAGCACTGCGAGTACCGCTGCCGCTGGTAGATGGCATTGGTCGCAACTGGGGTCTGTGGCGGATCGACGATGTGACGGAAACCCAAAGCTGCGTGATTGATGACGGCACGGCGATGTTAATCAGTTGGTCGATTAGCTTGGGGGAATACGTCAATGCGTAAGGTTCGAACGATTGCCGGTGATTCGGTGAATCTGTTGCTCTACCGCGAAACCGAGCGTTGTGACGACACAGCCGAAGAAGCGCTGTGGCGCCTTAACCCGACGCTGGCCGAGCAAGGCCCGGTACTGCCGGCAGGCGTCTGGGTGGTGCTGCCGGAACTTGAATCCAGGCCCGCAGCGAAAACGCCGGCGACGGCTTGGGATTAAGGAGGCGACATGGCAATCGGATTCACGCCGGCGATAGAAATCTATGGGGCCAACGCGACCCTGATCAATCAGCGCCTGATCAGTTGGGAGCACATCGATACCGCCGGTATCGAGTCGGATCAACTGACGTTGGTGCTCGACCTGGAAGGTCTTGAAGGGCTGCCGAGCCTGGGTGGGAAAATCGGCTTGCTCGTGGGGTATCGGGAGTCCGGGCTGGTGGATAAGGGCCAGTTTGTGGTGGCGCGGCGGACGCCGACGCTGTTCCCGTTCCGCGTGTCATTGGTGGCGACAGCCGCGCCGTTCAGTGCGGCGGACGAGAGCGGATTCCAGCAGCGCCGCTCGGTCAGTCATGGTCCGACGACCCTGGGGGCATTGTTTCGCGAACTGACGTCCAAATACGGTTTTTCGCCGAGGGTGGACCCGTCACTGTCGTTGATAAAGATCGCGCACATCGATCAGTCGAATGAAACCGACATGGGTTTTATCTCACGCTTGGCGACCAGGTACCGCGCCATCGCCAAACCCTTTAATGAGCTGTATGTGCTGGCGCGGCCGGGGCAGCTCAAATCGTTGTCGGGCAAGGTATTGGCGGACGTGAGACTGTCGGTCACCCACAACAATCGCCCCGGCGACCATGCGTTCATCACCGCGACCCTTGATGATTCCGCCCGAGCCAAGACTCAGGGCTGCCAGATCACTTGGTGTGACGCTGCAACCGGTTTGCTGCAGATGATTGAAGCCGGGTTCGCACCGTTCAAGACCCTGCGCTTGAGCTGCCAGAACGCGGAAGAAGCGCAAGCGATCGGCGAAGGTGAAGTGCGCAAGATGGGCCGTGAAAAGCTCAAGGTGAAAATCAGCTGCCCGGGCAATCCTGACTTCTCTGCTGAAGGGCTGGTCGTGCTGGACGACACCTGGCCGGACTTCATGCGCGGGCGCTGGTCGATCGACAAAGTCACCGCCAGCGGCGACCGCGCCGCCAGCTATCGCTGCATGATCGACGCGACTTGCATCGACCCCGGCGCTGAAGCCATCGTCTGATCAAAACCAGTCGCCAACACACAACCCCCCTGTGGGAGCGGGCTTGCTCGCGAAGACGGCAACACATTCACCATCAATGTCGCCTGACCCACCGCCTTCGCGAGCAAGCCCGCTCCCACATTTTGCTCTGCGTCATGCACAGCACTTGCGCACAACCGAGATTCCCTGTGGGAGCGGGCTTGCCCGCGAAGACGGCTTCACATCCGACATCGAAACCGCCTGACCCACCGCTTTCGCGAGCAAGCCCGCTCCCACAGGTTTCGACCGTACCTTTCATACAGATGGAGCGCCCTGATGAAGATCACTCCGATCCTCACGCAGTTGCGTGAGCAATGCCCAACCCTGGCCAATCGCATCGGTGCGGGCATCGACCTCACCACCTTGCAAGCCAACACCCCACTCACCACCCCCTGCGCATACGTCGTCCCGCTCGCCGATGTGGCGAGCAAAAGCCTCGCGCAAAACCTCGCGCTGCAACCGATCCGCGACACCTTCGAAGTGACGCTGGTGCTCGACACCACCGACGCGACAAAAGCGCTGGATCTGTTGCACGACCTGCGTGCCGAACTGTGGCGCGCACTGGTGGGTTTCAAGCCTGGCACTGACTACGACGCCATCGAATACGACGGTGGTGAACTGCTTTCCATCAACGCCAGCCGCGCGTTGTATCGCCTGCGCTTTTACGCCGAATTCCAGCTCGGCCGCAATCTGCCAAACCAACCGGCGGAGAGCTGGCACGAGCGTGAACTGGACGGTTTGTCGTCCTTTACCGGGGTCACCGTGCGGGTCGATGCCATCGATCCGGCGGACCCCAATCTGCAACGCCCAGGCCCCGACGGGCGCCTGGAAATGACTTTCTCTGGAGATGTAACCCCATGAGCAAACGCATCACCGTGCTGCCGGCCCCAGGCCGTGTCGTGCCGGACCCGGAAGCGGGCGATCTGTTGCCCCTCGAGGGCCGTGAAGTGCCAGACAACGCCTGGTGGCGCCGGCGTCTGGCCGATGGCGATATCACTACCAAAGCCGTGAAAGCGGTCAAACCACAGGGAGCCAAATAATGGCGATCGGATTCAGCAACATCCCCGCGGACATTCGTGTTCCGCTGTTCTATGCCGAGATGGACAATTCGGCGGCCAATAGCGCGTCGTCGGCCATGCGCCGTTTGATCGTCGCCCAGGTCAACGACAACATCGCCCCGGCCGACGCCGGCAAACTGGTGCTGGTGTCCAGCGTTGCGCTGGCCAAAAGCATTGGTGGTCAAGGTTCGATGCTGGCCTCGATGTACGAAACCTGGCGCAAGACCGACCCGATCGGCGAGATCTGGTGCCTGCCGCTGCACAACACAGAAGGCAGTATCGCCAAAGGCGTGCTGACCCTGACCGGCGCAGCGACCCAGAGCGGCGTGCTCAACCTGTACGTCGGCGGCGTTCGCGTTCAAGCGGCCATCGTCAACGGCGCTACCGCCGCTCAAGCCGCCACCGCGCTGGCACTGAAAATCAATGCCGCTGCGGATCTGCCGGTCAGCGCTGCTGCGGCCGAAGGCATCGTGACCCTGAGCGCCAAGTGGACGGGCGACAGCGGTAACGACATCAGCCTGCAATTCAATCGCCTGGGCAAGAGCAACGGCGAAGAAACCCCGGCGGGCCTGACTTCGGTCGCCACCGCCATGACCGGAGGCGCCGGTGTGCCGGATCAAGTGGCTGCCGTGGCAGCACTCGGCGATGAGCCGTTCGAGTTCATCTGCATGCCGTTCTCGGACCTGAGCACCCTCAACACCTGGCAAGCCGTCATGGATGACAGCACCGGTCGTTGGTCCTGGGCCAAGCAATTGTTCGGTCACGTCTACAGCGCCAAGCGCGGCACCATCGGCACTTTGGTTGCCGCCGGTCAGGCGCGTAACGATCAGCACATGACCATCCAGGCGCTGGAACCGGGTGTTCCGCAACCGTTCTGGGTTCAGGCCGCTGCACTGGCTGCACGCACCTCGGTGTTCATCTCCGCCGACGCCAGCCGTCCGACCCAAAGCGGCAGCCTGCCAGGTCTCGACCCGGCGCCGGCCAGCGAGCGCTTCACCCTGACCGAGCGTCAGTCGCTGCTCAACTACGGCATCGCCACCGCGTACTACGAAGGCGGTTACGTGCGCATCCAGCGTTCGATCACCACCTACCAGAAAAACGCTTACGGCCAGGCTGACAACTCCTACCTGGACAGCGAAACCATGCACCAGTCGGCGTTCATCGTGCGTCGTCTGCAAAGTGTGATCACCAGCAAATACGGGCGCCACAAACTGGCCTCCGACGGCACCCGTTTCGGCGCCGGCCAGCCGATCATCACCCCGAGCACCATTCGCGGTGAGCTGATTGCCCAGTACGCCAAGCTCGAACTGGAAGGCCACGTGGAAAACGCCGAGCTGTTCGCCGAGCACCTGATTGTCGAGCGCGACGTGCAGGACCCGAGCCGGGTCAACGTGCTGTTCCCGCCTGATTACATCAACGGTCTGCGCGTGTTCGCACTGCTCAACCAATTCCGTCTGCAGTACGACGACGCCGCTTAAAAACCGCGGTTGAACGTGCGATTTCAGCCCACCTCGCGTGGGCTTTTTATTTGAAGGGAGAAACACCATGGGTCAACTGATTGCGGGCACCTGCTACGTCAAAGTGGACGGCGCTCAACTGACCATCAATGGCGGCTGCGAAGCGCCACTGATGTCCACCAAACGCGAAACCGTCGTACCGGGTTTCTACAAGGAAACCGACATCCCGCCATCGTTCAAAGTGACGGCGCTGCACACCCCGGACTTCCCGCTCAAGCAACTGGTGGCGGGCGTCGACATGACCGTCACCTGCGAATTCAGCAACGGCAAAGTCTACGTGCTGGCCGGCGCCTACCTGGTCGATGAACCAGCGTCCAAGGGCGATGACGCCTCGATCTCGCTGGTGTTCAACGGCGTCAAGGGGACCTGGCAATGAGCGGCGCCGTGAAGCTTCAGGTTGCGATTGAAGCCCACGGCGAGCCTTTGACCGAACTCAACCTGCGCCGTCCGACGGTGCAGGAAGTGCGGGCGATCAAGGCACTGCCGTACAAGATCGACAAGAGCGAAGAAGTCAGCCTGGACATGGACGTCGCGGCGAAATACATCGCGGTCTGCGCCGGCATTCCACCGTCGTCGGTCAACCAGTTGGACCTGGCTGACCTCAACGCGCTGAGCTGGGCTGTCGCGAGTTTTTTCATGAGTGCGGCGTCGGAGCCATCACCGACCTGATCGCAGTCGCCTATGACCTGGCCTGGTTCTGGAAGGTTGACCCCGAACAGATGATGGCCAGGCCACTGGATGTGCTCCGGGAATCCCTGGAGCACGCGCAACGGATCAATGCGATGCAGCAGGTGCAGTGATGGCAGACACAGAAACGCTAAAGAAATCGGTGCTGTTGACCGGCATCGATGAACTGTCACCCAAGCTGGCGGCCCTTGTTTCGAAGGTCGACAGCTTCAAGAAAAACCTCGAACAGGCCGGCCTCGGCAAGCTGGATATCAGTGGCCTGTTCAAGGGCGGTAGCGTGATCACGCCGTTCGTGGACGGGATCAAGGCGTCCGACGCGTTCAAAGGCAAATTGGCCGAGGTCAGTGAATCGGCCAAGGCTGTCGATCTGCCGGGCGCGCCCGAAAGTGCCGCGCAAAGCATGAATATTTTCAGCCAGTCGATGGCCAAGGTATCGACCTCCATCGACGCCGCGCTGGCTCCGGCGGTCGCTACTCTGGTGGTAAATCTGGAGCCGTTGCTGGCGGGAGTAGGGCGCTTTGTCGCCGACAACCCGAAACTGGTCGAGACGCTGGCGACGGCCGCCATCGCGTTCTCGGCGATGCAAACGGCGGTCACCGGGGCGACCCAGGTTATTGACCTGATGGGCTCGGTGCTCAAGGTCAATCCGATCATGCTGATTGCCATGGGCGTAGCGCTGGCCGCCGGTTTGATCATTGCCAACTGGACGCCGATTTCCGCGTTCTTCGTCAACCTCTGGGACGGCATCAAGAATGTCGCCGCGAAGGCCATGGCGGTGTTGAGTACCGTCTTCAACTGGACACCGCTCGGCATGCTGATTGCCAATTGGGGGCCGATTACCGGGTTCTTCTCCGGTCTCTGGGATGGCATCAAAGCCGTGACCGCGACGGTGACAGGTTTCCTGAAAACAGCTTTTTCGTGGACGCCCTACGGGATGATCATCGACAACTGGGCCGGGTTGACCGGTCTGTTCTCGGCGATCTGGGAATTGCTCAAGGCCCTGACGGTGCCGGTGATCGACTTCCTCAAAGGCCTGTTCGACTGGACGCCTCTGGGCATGATCATCAACAACTGGGGCGCCATCACCGGTTTCTTCAGGTCGATCTGGACTGCGCTGCAACCGGCGGCCCAGGCCATCAAGGACTTCTTCGGCACGCTGTTCGATTACTCTCCCCTGGGGATGATCATCAACAACTGGGGAGCCATCAGCGCGTTCTTCGATCCGCTGTGGGCCGCTTTGCAAAGCGCGGCGCAAGTGGTCAAGGATTTCTTCAGCAGCGTGTTCGAGTGGTCGCCGATGGCGCAGATTGCGGCCAACTGGCAGCCGATCAGCGAAGTGTTTTCGGCGCTGTGGGGCGTGGTGCAAGCATTGGCCGCGCCGGCGCTGGAGTTCCTGCACGGGATGTTCGAATGGTCGCCGCTGGGGCAAATCATCAAGAACTGGGAACCGATCACCGAGTGGTTCAGCGGTCTGTGGAAAAAGCTCCAGGACGTCATCGCGCCGATCAAGGAATTGTTCGAAGGTGGCTTCGCCGGGGTGATCGCCAGCGTCACCGGCAAGGTCGAAGGCTTGGCCGAGGCGCAGAAGAAAACCAATGCCGAAGGCAAAGGTGAACTGGCGCCGGCGTTCTTTGGCGCCAGTACCGAACCCTCGTCTACGACAGACTTGACGCCCGGCGGCCTGGCGCAAAAACCGTCGATGCTGACGGGCTCCCTGACGCAAAACTCCAGTGCCCTGATCCAGCAAACCGCCGCTAACAACCGCACGCAACTCGAAGGCGGCCTGACCGTGCGCTTCGACAACGCGCCAGCCGGTTTGCGTACCGATCAACCACAAACCAATCAGCCGGGGCTGGCGCTCAACTCGCGTATTGGCTACCGCTCACTTTCGCTTGGAGGTTCCAATGAGCTGGCGTGACCGTTTATTGCCGGCGTCCTTTCGCGGTGTCGGTTTCTGGGTCGATCAGGCGAAAACCCCGGTCGGCAAAAAGGGCCAGTTGCACGAGTACCCGCAGCGGGATCTGCCGTTTTTCGAGAACCTTGGCCAGCAGGCGAAGATCCACGATCTGACGGCATTCATCGTCGGCCCCGATTGCCTGGAGCAGCGCGACAAACTGCTCAAGGCGCTGGAGCAGGGCAATGGTGAGCTGGTGCATCCGTGGCTGGGACGCCTGCAGGTCAAGGTCGGCGAATGCGACATGACCCACACCCGCCAGGACGGCGGGTTGGTGACGTTCACGCTGAAGTTTTATCCCGATGAACCACTGCCGTTTCCGACGGCGACGGTCAGTACACAGAAAGTGTTGCTGGTATCGGCGGACAGTTTTTTAGGTTCGGCGGTGGCGCGTTTCGAAGACGCGATGACCTTGATCAAGGCTGCGCGAATCGGCATCGCCGACCTGCGCAACAGCATCAAGGACATCTACGGGGTGATTCAGACTCAGCTGCAACCGCTGATCGATCAATACAAGCAGATCAGCGAGTTGGTCAAAGCGGTCAAGGAGTTGCCCAAGGAAGTGGCAGCCGAATTCAAGGGCTTGGTCGGCGACATCAAGGAGCTCAAGGACTTCGCCCGTGACGGTTATCGTGGCGTGATTGCCAACGTCTCCCAACAGGTCGAAGCCATCCGCAAGGCGGACGCACCGAAGATCACCACCGGCAAGGACACCACCGCTGCGGCCCAGGCCCTGGCGAATCTGGTGCAAGACACGTTGCTGGTGCAGGCGGCCCAATGGGTCGCGGCGATGCCGGTGGCGTCGAAAGTGGTCAAGTTGGGTTCCACGCCGTCCCTCGAACAACAGGCCGAGCAACCGGTCCAGCGACAAGCCGTGCCGGTGGCCGATGATGTGCTGGCGTTGCGTGCGGCGCTGGATGAGGCGATCCAGCAAGCATCGAACAAGGCTGATCCGGCGCACTACCAGGCAATGACGGACCTGCGGCATAAACTCAATGCGCATCTGACGGCCGTTGCGTCGTCGGGTGTCAGGCTGGTCAGCAAGTCGTTCCAGGAGAGTTTTCCGGCCCTCGTCATCGCTTACAAGCAATTGGGCGACGCAACGCGGGTGGAGGAAGTGATCCAGCGTAACGGCATTGTTCATCCCGTTTTCTCTCCGCCGAATGACCTGAAACTCTCCGGGGAGTAAGCCATGAGCGAACTGGATAACAAAGTCACCCTGACCGTTGACGGTCTGGAGTATGGCGGCTGGAAAAGCGTGCAAATCACCGCGGACCTGGAGCGTCAATTCCGCACCTTCAAGCTCGACGTCACCTGGCAATGGCCGGGGCAGACCACGGTGCGACGGATTCAGCCGGGGGCGCCGTGCGAGGTGCGCATCGGCAACGATCTGGTACTCACCGGGTACGTGTTCAAGGCGCCGATCAGTTATGACGGGCGGCAAATCGGCCTGAGTATCGAAGGCAGTTCGAAAACTCAGGACCTGGTGGACTGCGCGGCGACCAACCGTCCCAACCAATGGCATCAGCAATCTTTGCTGAGCATCGTCGAAGCGCTGGCGTCGTCCTATGGCGTCGCTGTGGTCAGTGAAATTCC
The DNA here is from genome assembly GCF_024296925.1 of Pseudomonas nunensis. Classification (NCBI taxonomy): domain Bacteria; kingdom Pseudomonadati; phylum Pseudomonadota; class Gammaproteobacteria; order Pseudomonadales; family Pseudomonadaceae; genus Pseudomonas; species Pseudomonas nunensis. The sequence continues at coordinate 4,853,220 of NZ_CP101125.1, read as the reverse complement.
GGAAACCGCTCGTTTGGGCAGTCACACGATTGTGCCGGGGGAAACGGTGTTCCAGTCCATCGACCGGTTGCTGACACTGTTCCGGGTGTTTTCGACCGATGATGCCCAGGGCCGGATCATCCTGGCCCGCCCGGGCAGCGGCGGACGTGCGAGCGATGTGCTGGAACTGGGCAAGAACATTCTGTCGGCCAGTGCACCGATGGATTTCAGCCAGGTGTTTTCTGAGTATCGAGTGATCGGCCAGCAGAAGGGCAATGACCAGAAAAGTGGTGCGGCGGCCAGCGAGGTCGAGGCGGTGTCTACTGACCTGGGCTTCAAGCGCAAACGGGTCACGGTGATCAATGAAGGCATGCAGATCACCCCGGAACTGGCGCTGCAACGCGCCAACTGGGAAGCCGCCACCCGCGTCGGCAAGGCCTCGGCCACCACGTACCAGGTGCAAGGCTGGCGCCAGGCCAATGGCGATTTGTGGCGCCACAACACACTGGTCAGGGTCAAGGACCCGGTGCTGGAAGTGGATGGCGACATGCTGATTTCCAAAGTGACGTATTCGCTGTCGGCGCAAGGCTCGACCACCACCCTGCAAGTGGCCCCGCCACACACCTTCGACGCCAACCCTACACCACCCAAAAAAACCTGAGCCCGACACCGAAACCTGTGGGAGCGGGCTTGCTCGCGAAGACGGCTTCACATTCACCAACGATGTCACCTGACCCACCGCTTTCGCGAGCAAGCCCGCTCCCACAGGGAATCTCCTGCACACACCAATGCCGCGACAACCCCGATCAATTGTGGGAGCGAGCTTGCTCGCGATGACGGCAGCACATTCACCAACGATGTCGCCTGACCCACCGCCTTCGCGAGCAAGCTCGCTCCCACAGGGAATTTCCTGTGTACGCCAATTCCGTGAACAACCCCGATCAAATGTGGGAGCGGGCTTGCTCGCGAAGACGGTTTCACATTCACCAACGATGTCACCTGACCCACCGCCTTCGCGAGCAAGCCCGCTCCCACAGGGAATCTCCTGTGTACGCAAGGAACGTGAACGACGCCGTCCAAATGTGGGAGCGAGCTTGATCGCATTCAGCCTGATCCTTGAAGGAAACCCAATGAGCCTACTGACCCGCCTCCTGGCGCGCGGCACTGTCGTGCTCGCCAACTCGGCATCCAAGCTGCAATCGCTGCAAATGCGCCTCACCGCCGGCGAAGTGAATGACGACATGGAACACTTCGAGCCCTACGGTTTCACCAGTAACCCACTGGCCGGCGCCGAGGGCATTGCCACGTTTCTGGGCGGTGACCGTTCCCACGCCATCGTCCTGGTGGTCGCCGACCGCCGCTATCGCCTCCAGTCCCTGGCCGCCGGCGAAGTGGCGATCTACACCGACGAAGGCGACAAGATCCACTTCAAGCGCGGGCGGATTATCGACATCCAGACCGCGACCCTGAACATCCGCGCCAGCACCGCCGTGAACATCGATACGCCCGTCATCAACCAGACCGGAAAAATCGTTTCCACGGGCGATCAAATCGCCGGCGGCATCAGCCAGATCAAACACGTGCACGTCGGCGTTCAAGCGGGCAGCGGCCAGACCGGCGTGCCGGCGGGAGGTCAGTAATGCTCATCAGCCAGAACCTCCACGCCGCACTCACCCGCGCGGTGCTGATCAGCCTGTTCACCTGGCGCCGCGCTGCCGATGACGATGCCCTTGATGACGAGGAACGCTTCGGCTGGTGGGGCGACACTTTTCCCACCGTCGCCGATGACCGAATCGGCTCGCGGCTGTGGCTGCTGCGCCGGGTCAAGCTGACCCGGCAAACACAGATGGACGCCGAGTTTTATGCCCGCGAAGCCCTGCAATGGCTGATCGATGACGGCCATTGCAGCGCCATCGACATCATCAGCGAACGCCTCGACGCCCAGCGCCTGAACCTGCGCACGGTCCTGACCCTGGCCGATGGCGAGCGCCTGGACATCAACCCTGATAACAGTTGGCAGGTGATCTATGCCGTTTGAAACCCCTTCGCTGCCGGTGCTGATCAAGCGCACCCAAAGCGACCTGGCCAGCGATTCGCTGCGCCAGTCCGATGCGCAAGTACTGGCGCGTACCCTCGGTGGTGCCGCTTATGGTTTGTATGGCTACCTCGACTGGATCGCCGAGCAGATCCTCCCGGACAAGGCCGATGAATCGACCCTGGAACGGATCGCCGCATTGCGCCTGAACCAGCCACGCAAAGCCGCGCAAGCCGCCAGCGGCAGCGTCAGTTTTACCGCCAGCGCCGGTGCCGTGCTGGATGTCGACACCCTGCTGCAATCGAGCGACGGCCGCACCTACAAAGTGACCGCGTCGCGCACCACCAGCAACGGCCTCAACACCACTAGCATCGCCGCGCTCGACGCCGGCAGCCTGGGCAATGCCGACGCCGGCATGAGCCTGATTCCGGTGCAGCCGATCCTTGGGATTGTCGGTAACAGCTTCACGGTGTTGGCACCGGGCCTGATCGGCGGAGTGGCCCGGGAAAGCCTGGAGTCCCTGCGCTCGCGGGTGATCAGCTCCTATCGGATCATTCCCCATGGCGGCTCGGCGCAAGACTACGAAACCTGGGCGCTGGAATGCCCCGGCGTGACCCGGGCCTGGTGTCGCAGCACCCTCGCGAAACTCGGCATCGTCAACCTGTACATCATGCGCGACGACGATCCGCAACCCGTGCCGAACGCCGCACAACTGGCTGAAGTCCAGGCCTATATCGAACCGTTGCGCCCGGTCACCGCCGAGTTGCATGTGTTGCCGCCGGTGCAGGTGCCGGTCACCTACAAACTGACCCTGACCCCTGACACGACCGCCGTGCGAGCCGCCGTCGAAGCGCAACTGCGTGACTTACATAACCGCGAGGCCGGCCTGGGCGACACCTTATTGATCAGTCATATCCGCGAAGCGATCAGCAGCGCCACAGGCGAAAGCGACCACACACTGACCGCGCCCATTGCCAATGTCGAAGCTGACTTCAATCAATTGCTGATCTTCGGAGGTTGCATATGGGGGGGCTAAGAACCGCCGCGCAATATCACGCGCAACTGCGCAGCCTGCTGCCCAGCGGCCCGGCGTGGGATCCCGAGCGGGTTCCGGAACTGGAAGAGGTGCTGGACAGCATCGCCCAGGAACTGGCTCGACTCGACGCCCGCGCCGCCGACCTGCTCAACGAAATGGACCCGGCCGGCGTCAGCGAACTGGTGCCCGATTGGGAGCGGGTGATGAACCTGCCTGACCCGTGCCTGGGCGCCACGCCGCTGTTCGATGACCGCCGTCTCGCGGTGCGCCGTCGCTTGCTCGCGGTCGGCAGCCAGGCGGTCGGTTACTACCTTGAGATCGCCAAAAGCCAGGGCTACCCGAACGCCACCATCACCGAACTCGAAGCCCCGCGCATGGGCCGCTCGCGTTTTGGTGCGGCGCACTGGGGCACCTGGGAAGCGCAGTTCATGTGGACGCTCAACACCGGCGGCCGATTGCTGCTGGGTCGGCGTTTCGGCGCGAGCTATTGGGGCGAACGTTTCGGCGTCAATCCAGGCTCGGCCCTGGAATGCCTGATCCACCGTAGCGCCCCGGCGCACACCAAGGTGCACATCAATTATGAATAGGGAGTAGAGAGATGGATTTTCCAACGAAAGTGCCCAGCGCCGGATTGGTCAACGGCAAGTTTGTCGATGAGAACCCGCTGACCGGGACGCCGGGGTCGTTGATTCCAGCGGCGTGGGGCAATGGGGTGACGCAGGAAATTGTGAACGTCATCAAGGCGGGTGACCTGACCCCGGACGAGACGAAGTTTGACCAGTTGCTGCAAGCCATTCAGAGCGTTTCGGCCAAGGGCTGGAATCTGGATTCGGCGTTGCCGATTGGCTCGCTGCCGGCGCCCACGGTGGCGACAGCGGACGGGCGTCTGTCGGTGACGCCGATTGCGGCGTCTACCAGCGGTGGGAAGGTGTCGATTCCGGCCGGGGTGTTTGTCAGCATCGGCCAGGAAGTGGTGGCGGGGCAGTTGGGGCGGTCGCGCACGTTCACGACGCAAGCCTGGAGCAGCGCGGAATTGTTGCCAAGCTCCGGCTACTTCCTGCGGGCGCAGGTGATCGGCGGTGCGCTGACGTTTTACATGCAGCGCGGCACCTTGTACGACGCAGTCCCGGATAATTTGAAAGGCACTGTGAATGGTGCTGCGGGCGGTGGCTTTCAATCCACGCCGCTGGATATGTGCATCGCCTGGGTCGTCACCGCAGGTCCTGGTACCACGCCAATCGTCAGGCTGATTTACAACCGCAACCGGCTGTCGTGGACCCAGACCGTGAATGGAAACGGTGTGGTTTACCTTCCTCTGGATCCCCATGCTCGGGCTGCGCGGCTAGTGGTGGGTAATCCGACGCCTCACCCCACCTTGATCACCGGCGTGTCCTTTGCTCCCGGAGGTTGGATGGGGGGCAATTACTCGCTAATGACACCGCCCAGTAGCGCCGTTATTAGTGCCGATGGCTGGTCAACGCCTGGCTTTGCCGTTTGTATTTTCACCAACAACGTTGTTTACGACACGACGGTTTCAACCTTGGTCGCCAGTTTTGATCATTCGGAGTCGCGTTCGCTCTGGCAGAGTTATCAAGCCGAACACACGTTCAACGCTACTAACGGGAACAGTGATGAATTGCTGCTTTCGATGGGGATCAAAACCTTTTCTCAACCTGATTACACAAGCGGCATCGCCATTAACTTTTCCGCTGCGATCAATGTACATCTCTCGTGGGAGCTCATTCGATGATCGTTATCCAGGAACTTCATCAGTACGAAGATGAACTTCGTCCGGCCAAACCCTCGCCAGATCATGAATGGAACGGTGAACAGTGGGTTGTCGACGCCTTGAATGTTGCGGTCTCCCAACAACGGGAAGGCGAACGCCTGAGCACCAGGATTGATGCGGCGGCAGACGATGCGCGAAACGTCATTGCAGGCGATCCGTTGCGAGCGATGGAATACGCACAAGCCGCCGCCGAGGCTCAGGCTTATATCGACGAAGGCTACCCGAAAAAAGTTGTTCCGCTAGCGGTGTCAGCCTGGGTCGCAAAGGGTCGCACTGCCAGACAGGCTGCGGATCAGATCGTTGCCAAAGCAGCTCAATTCAACGAGAGCTTGCTGACACTTCGAACCCTGCGCTTGAAGGCGAAACAACAAGTCAAAGTTCATATCGCCAAAGGTAAAACCGAACTCGCCAACCAAGTCAGTGATGACGCGATTGCCGCCATACGTGCCGTGGTGAGCGACTTCGCAGGCTAGTTCATCCGAAATATCCGCCGAACCCAACGCCCACTCACCGTGGGCGTTTTTGTTTTTATTCAAACATGACCTGCATTGCCTTAGTGCCAATGGCCACGCAGGTGTTTTTTACAGGGAGCAGAACCATGGATTATCCAAAAAGCATCCCCAGTGTCGGACTGGTGAATGGCCGGTTCGTCGATGAAAACCCGGTGGCTGGTACGCCAGGATCGTTGATTCCGGCGATCTGGGGTAACTCGGTTACGCAAGAGATTTTGAGTGTGGTTGCTGGCGCAGGAATGGCGCCATCGGAAGCAGACAACGGTCAGTTGCTCAAAGCGATCCAGGCGATCATCGGCGTGACCAGCCCGATGCGTTCGGTGGTCACTCGGCTGGCTGCATCGAAGTTGCTGGCGCCAGAAGAACTCGGTCTGGTGTTGATTGACGCCAGCCCCGGCGCGGCCACCATTACGCTGCCACCGGCCAACGTCGCCATGGGCGTTCGCGACGTGATTGTTCGACGCGTGGACAACAGCGGCAACCGCCTGGTTATCCAGGCTGCCGGCACTGATCGAATCCGGTTTCACACTCATCTGTCGGCGACCGGCTATCCATTTCTGGTGCTGATGGGGAGCGGTGACTGGTGGCATCTACGCAGTGACAGTGCCGGTATTTGGTGGCCAGTCGGGCGCCTGGACGGATCGGCGTTGGGGCGGCAGGTGTTTGAAACAACCCTGCAAATGAACCCCGGCGGTTATGGCGCCCTCAATGGGAATGTCCTGTCGCGCAGCGAATGGCCGTGGCTCTGGGACCACGCCCAATCATCGGGTGCATTGACGACTGAAGCTGCGAGGGGTGGCAAGGAAGGGGGGTGGACCTCCGCAGACGGCGCGCTGAACTTCCGAATCCCGGAGGCGCGCGGGGAGTTTCTTCGAGTACTGGACGAGTCTCGAGGCGTGGATGCGGCGCGTATGCCCGGGAGCAGTCAACTCCACACACTTCAGAAGCATAACCATTACCTCCCCACCGGCACGGGCAGTGCAATCAGTCCTGCCTCAAGTATTCCTGACGGCATGTGGGATGTCGCACACGACGTTAACGCCAGCCCTACCAATACGACATCCGCCACTACTTACCCCAATCCCGCATTCGATGCCGGCGTCGACGCCGGCATAGGCAGTATCGGCACCTTCTCTGCGGAAACCCGTCCCCGAAACATTGCCTATCCGGGCCGAATCAAATTGATTTGAGGTGTGTATGTTTAATTATTTGATAGATGAAAGCGGCGCCTTGTTTGGCCCTGTGGAGTTTCCGGTTGTTCCGGGGATCGGCACACAGCTACCCAGTAACGCCGTCACGTTGGGGATCGAACTGTCTCCAGCACCCGCTGCCCACACGTGGGCATTTGTAGACGGGGCGCTGCAACTTCAAGCCGATTGTCGTGGTGATGTCTATCGCACAGACACTGGCTTTAGAGAAACCTGGATGAAACTGGGGGATTTGCCTGACGGGTATACGACCCAGGCCTGGCCCGGTGCTTGCCATCGTTGGATCAATGGTTCTTGGGCGTTTGATGAGACGGCCAGGCTGGTGGACCTCAATAGCCAGGCACTGGCGAAGCGAGATGCGCTTCTGCGCGAGGCCATTTTGCGTATCGCCCCGCTTCAATACGCCGAAGATATCGGCGATACGACCCATATCGAGCAGTTGGCACTGATGGAGTGGAAGCTCTACAGCGTTGAGTTGAATCGTCTTGAACAGCAAACCAACTTTCCGACAGCGATCGACTGGCCGCAAGTTCCAGGATCGAGCCAGTGACGGCATGAAGCTCAATAACCAGAGTAACTAAAATGGACTATCCAAGAAGCGTCACCAGCGCGGGGCTGGTCAACGGCCAATTTGTCGATGAAAACCCGGTCGCCGGAACTCCCGGTTCCCTGATTCCTGCCTCGTGGGGTAACGCCGTCACCAAGGAAATCGTCAATGCCATCAACGCTGCCGGTCTGACGCCTTCCGAAAATCAAAATGATCAGTTGAGCCTGGCTATCAAGGAGTTGGCGAAACTCGACCCGCAACAGAACTTCCCCGTGCAGGTGTATCGCAAGAACCTGGTGATTAACGGCAACTTCGATATCTGGCAGCGCGGGACCGCCAACCTGGGGCCTTACACCGGGGCCTATATCGCTGACCGTTTTCGTTGTGACTGGAACGGGAATGCCGGGGTGAATATTTCCCGGCAGAACTTTGCATTGGGTCAGACCGATGTCCCCAATGAACCCCGTTACTTCATGCGTTGGCAGCAAATCACCGCGGGGGTTGGCGCCAACGTGCATAAAATCTCCCAGGCCATTGAGTCGGTTAGGACCCTGGCGGGAAAAACCGCGACGTTGACGTTCTGGGCCAAGGCCGACACGGCGCGTCAGCTCAATGTGACGATCGCACAGTATTTCGGTGTGGGTGGTAGTGCAGATACGGTGACGCCGGTGGGCAGCTTTCAGCTCAAGACGACGTGGTCCCGATACAGTGCCACGATTCAAATACCGTCCTTGGCGGGTAAGACATTGGGAAGCAGTGGCAATGACTTTCTGCGGCTGTCTTTCGATCTGCCTTTGAGTGTTTTGCAGGTTATCGACCTGGCGCAAATCCAGTTGGAAGAGGGGCGAGTGTCGACGCCGTTCGAACTGCGTAGTCCTGGCGACGAGTTGATGATGTGCCAGCGTTACTTTGAAAAAACCTACAGTCAGGATCTGCCTCCGGGAAACATGGCAGGTCCTTACGGTGCACTGTTATCCACAGTGAAACAGGGGCAAACGGGGTTCGCCTCGCAGCCCTTGGCTCAGTGGACTTTCAAGGTCGAGAAGAGAGCTATTCCAAGTTTCAGTTTGTACGCCACCACGCCGAAAGGAAGCGCAGGGCAATGGCGTTCAGGAAGCGATGAAGTGTCGTCAGGGAATGCTCGAACACTCGGTGCTTCGACTCGCGGCGTCTGGGTGGATAACTCCGATACCGGTCTGATTACTCAGACTTACTACATCCACGCCACCGCCGACGCCGAACTTTAAGGAGGTTTTCTTATGAGCTATCAACTGACTAAAGACCCGGACACTGTCATCCGTCTGCCTGATGGCGCGACCGTACCTCTTCATCACCGTTTCTGGGATGAATACCAGCAATGGCTGGCGAACGGTGGCGTGCCGCTACCTGCCGTGCAGGAGGGCGCACCGCAGGTCGCGAAAGTTGCCCGAAACTGGCGGGATCAAGAATTGGCCGCCAGCCAATGGCTGGTCGACCGTGATCGCGATGAGCAAGCAGCCGGAACGCCGATGACCTTGAGCAGCGATGAATATCATGAACTGCTGGATTACCGGCAGGATCTGCGCGACTGGCCCTCGATGGCCAATTTTCCAAACGACTTCAGCAAACCCCTGGCGCCGGTTTGGCTAAAAACATCGGCCAATGGAACATGACCCATGCCCCTCACTTCATCTCAGCTACAACAAATATTGCCCAACGCCCGCTCCCAAGCGGGCGTTTTTATTTCCGCCCTTAACACCGCCATGACCCACCGCAACATCAACACCCCGAAACGCATCGCCGCGTTCCTCGCCCAAGTCGGCCATGAATCCGGGCAATTGCAGTACGTGCGTGAACTGGGCAACAACCAATACCTGAGCAAATACGACACTGGCACCCTGGCGTTGCGATTGGGTAACACGCCAGAAGCCGATGGCGACGGCCAGAAGTACCGTGGCCGGGGCCTGATCCAGATCACCGGGCACAACAACTACCGCCAGTGCAGCCTCGGCCTGTTTGGCGATGAGCGTCTGCTGTCGCTGCCTGAACTGCTGGAACAACCGCAATGGGCCGCCGAGTCCGCCGCGTGGTTCTGGGAGCAGAACGGCCTGAATGAGCTGGCCGATCGCGACCAGTTCAACAGCATCACCCGGCGGATCAACGGTGACCTGAACGGACTCGAGGATCGCCTGCAACTCTGGGCGCGGGCGAGGGCGGTGCTATGCCAGCCTTCGGTTTGATGTCGTGCCTTTCATCCTTGGCTATTTCGACTGCCGGGCAAATGTTCGTCGTGAACGTCGCCGAGACAACACAGCCGTTACCGCCAGTGTTCAGCGTTGCCCTGGGTTGACTATTACATTGCGATCAACGGCCGCGCGACCGAGTTGATTTTCAACATGACTGGCATGGGTTCATCAAACATGATTCAGGTGAATGGGGGGGCAGATACAATTTACAACTGCAGTCACAAGATGGATCATTTCTTCAGATTTGCAGATAACGGGCCCATCCTAGTTTGAAAACTAAAAAATCGTTGTGGTTTTACTTGGAATGGCGTGTAAAATGCGCCATTTACTTTAAAAGAAGTGTCTCGTGAATCTCAAAGGGCAGATAGATTCATTAACATCGTTAAGATTTTTTGCAGCGGCGATGATAGTGGTTGGTCATGGTGGCTCCAATAGCTATTTTTCATACAGTATAAATTTTGTTGATGTGAGAAATGCTGTTTCGTTTTTCTTTGTATTGTCAGGTTTTATACTTAGTCATGCATATCGCAATCTTGACTTGAATCATGGGGTGCGTTCATTTTTTGCCGCAAGAGTTTCAAGACTTTATCCGTCGCATATTTTTACTGCGATACTTGCAGTGCTTTTGTTATCGCCAATTGATTCGCTTTATGATTTTGCGAGGGCTGGCGTAAATATCTTGATGCTACAGTCTCTCGTTCCTTTGCTGCCTTGGCATTACTCATTGAATGCAGTGTCTTGGAGTATCTCAACTGAATTTTTCTTTTATGCCCTGTTCCCGTTTATTTTACCGATAGCAAAGAAAAGACCCAGATTGTTGGCGCTTTCGTCAGTTTTAATTGTTGTTGTGATGATAGCGGCAGCCAGCCTGTTCAATCTTTCAACCATCGAAGCCGCAGGAGGTGTAACGGCTTGGGGGATATTGTATATTTCACCCGTCACGAGGCTGGCCGAGTTTATGGCGGGCATGGTGGCGTATCAGGCAGCTCTTAAGATACAAGCAGGCTCTAATCCTTGGTCGAGTTCAAAAGCCACGTGGTTTGAGTTTTTGTCTTTGTTTTTTGTTGTTTTATCAATGTCCACTTTTGCCTGGTTATCTAAAAATGTTCTTGTGAACATTGCTCCACAAGCAGGTGTTTGGGTGTTGGTCGCAGGCTCGTTCATATCGTTCTCTATTCTGATTTCTGTATTTAGTGTTCAGCGAGGAGCCTTATCCAGCTTTCTAACGTGGACACCATTGGTCTACCTTGGGAAAATAAGTTTTTCTCTATATATGGTTCATCAGTTGGTAATCCGATGCATGTACAAATGGAATGGAGGAAGCTTTGAAGCCGACTGGCTCGTTTTCTATATCTCATATTGGTCTTTGTCGTTGATATGTGCAGCGGCTCTGTTTCACCTGATTGAGCAGCCATTCCATGCACCAATTAAAAAGTTTATTTCAGGTCATAGGCTAGGCATGCGTAATTGATATCCACCACATCAACCAAACCACCTGCGGGTGGTTTTTTATTGTCTGGAGGAAACTGATGACTACAACCGATAAAGACCGCGATATCTTCGCGCGCACGTTGTGGGGCGAGGCCCGTGGCGAGGGTTTGGCTGGCCAGATCGCCGTGGCCTGGGCCATTCGTAATCGAGTGGACGACGGGAGGACGAAATCTTGGTGGGGGGAGGGCTACGCCGGTGTGTGCCAGGCTCCGTATCAGTTTAGTTGTTGGAACAACGGCGACCCGAACTTTGACTACTTGAGTGGCGCGAAGCCGATCCCGACCCGCGAGTTTGCGCTGGCGCAGATTGCGGCGGACGAAGTGATAGCTGGCAACGTGCCAGATCCCACCGATGGCGCCACGCACTACTACGCAATCGCCATGCCCGAGGCGCCAGCCTGGGCAACGAAGGCCAAGCAAACGTTGATGCTCGGTGGTCATGTCTTTTTCAGGGACGTGCCATGATTCTAACCTTGACGCAGAAGCTGGGAGGCATGTTGGTGCTGATCCTGACGCTGATGGGAGGAAGCGCTGCGCTCAGTTGGCAAATCCAAGATTGGCGCTACGGCACAAAGATCTCCAAGGAGGCTGGACTCCACAAGGACGACCTTATCGCGATCAGTAACGCAGCGGCCTCACAAGTGCGCATTCAGCAAGAAAAACGCCAAGCCCTGGAACAACGGCTATCAGCCAGTGAACAATCCCATTATCGAGCGCTAAGCGATGCCCAACGTGATCAAGGTCGCCTGCGCGATCGTCTTGCCACTGCTGATGTGCGCCTGTCAGTCCTCCTCGATGCCAATGACGCTGCCGCAACCTGTGCAATGCCAGCCGCCTCCGGCACCGGCGGCGTGGATCATGGCGCCCCGCGAGCCCGACTTGACCCGGCGCATGCTCAACGAATTATCGCCATCACCGACGCCGGCGACAGCGGATTGATTGCCTTGCAGGCCTGTCAGGCTTATATCCGCGCTTTGGCCCGCTAACATTTTGATCGAACCTGTGTCTTGCCAGCGCGATTGGCTCGTGTACGGTGGTTCCATTCCGCACGATCAGGAGAGCGCCCGTGAAAGAAATCACCCAGCTGGCCGCTGAACTTGGCAGACGCCTGCAGGTTCTGAATGCCCATGTCACCACCGCCGAGTCTTGCACCGGCGGCGGGATTGCCGAGGCGATTACTCGTATTCCCGGGAGTTCGGCATGGTTCGAGGCCGGCTACGTGACGTACTCCAACCGCCAGAAAACCTTGCAACTGAATGTGCCCGAGGGCTTGTTCGAGTCGGTGGGGGCGGTCAGTCGCGAGGTGGTCGAGACCATGGTGCGTGGCGCGCAGGACAAAAGTCATGCGCGGTTTGCCGTGGCGGTCAGCGGCGTCGCGGGGCCGGATGGCGGTTCCCCGAGCAAGCCGGTAGGCACGGTGTGGCTGGCCTGGGGCGTCGGCGAGCAGCTGTTCAGCGAGGTCCAGCACTTCCCCGGCAACCGCGATGAGGTCCGCCGACAAACGGTGAAGGCCGCGCTAGAGGGGCTGCTGCGCCATGCCGCTGGAGAAATCTCAAATCAGGGGTAGGCGATCCTGAATCGCTGTGGAATAATACTGGCTACTTATACAGGTGTTGGCCGTCAGGCCTTATTGATTACGTGAGGACTTTAATGGACGACAACAAGAAGAAAGCCTTGGCTGCGGCCCTGGGTCAGATCGAACGTCAATTCGGCAAGGGTGCCGTAATGCGTATGGGCGATCAGGACCGTCAGGCGATCCCGGCTATCTCCACTGGCTCTCTGGGTCTGGACATCGCGCTCGGCATTGGCGGTCTGCCAAAAGGTCGTATCGTTGAAATCTACGGTCCTGAATCCTCCGGTAAAACCACGCTGACACTGTCCGTGATCGCCCAGGCCCAAAAAGCCGGCGCGACCTGCGCATTCGTCGACGCCGAACACGCCCTCGACCCTGAGTACGCCGGCAAACTGGGCGTCAACGTCGACGACCTGCTGGTTTCCCAGCCAGACACCGGCGAGCAGGCTCTGGAAATCACCGACATGCTGGTGCGTTCCAACGCGGTTGACGTGATCATCGTCGACTCCGTAGCCGCCTTGGTGCCAAAGGCCGAGATCGAAGGCGAAATGGGTGACATGCACGTGGGCCTGCAAGCCCGTCTGATGTCCCAGGCGCTGCGTAAAATCACCGGTAACATCAAGAACGCCAACTGCCTGGTTATCTTCATCAACCAGATCCGTATGAAAATCGGCGTGATGTTCGGCAGCCCGGAAACCACCACCGGTGGTAACGCGCTGAAGTTCTACGCTTCGGTTCGTTTGGATATCCGCCGTACTGGCGCGGTGAAAGAAGGTGACGAGGTTGTCGGTAGCGAAACCCGCGTCAAGGTTGTGAAGAACAAGGTTGCTTCGCCGTTCCGTCAGGCCGAGTTCCAGATTCTTTACGGCAAGGGCATCTACCTCAACGGCGAGATGATCGACCTGGGTGTGCTGCACGGTTTCGTCGAGAAGTCCGGTGCCTGGTATGCCTATGAAGGCACCAAGATCGGTCAGGGCAAGGCCAACTCGGCCAAGTTCCTGGCGGACAATCCGGAAATCGCCGCGAAGCTCGAGAAGCAACTGCGCGACAAGCTGCTGACTCCAGCACCGGACGTCAAAGCATCGCCAGTCAAAGAGACTGCTGATGACCTGGCTGACGCTGATATCTGATTGATCCGATGACCGCCGTACTCGATACACTCGTCGCGGTGCGGCGAACCGCAATGGACCTGCTCGCACGACGCGAGCACGGTCGAGTCGAGCTGACGCGTAAACTGCGTCAGCGCGGCGCCCTCCCTGAAATGATCGACACAGCACTCGACCGGTTGACGGAAGAGGGCCTGCTGTCCGAATCCCGTTACCTCGAAAGCTTCGTTTCCTACCGTGCCCGCTCCGGCTACGGGCCTTTGCGTATTCGCGAAGAACTGAGCCAGCGCGGCCTGCAACGTAACGATATCGAGCTCGCCTTGCGCGAGAGCGGTATCAACTGGCACGAACAACTGGAAGACACCTGGCGGCGCAAATTTGCCGGGCATTTACCGATAGACATGCGCGAACGTGCCAAACAAGGGCGTTTCCTGGCTTATCGGGGGTTTTCCATGGAGATGATCAACCGCTTGTTCAGCGGTCGAGGGATGGACGATTAAATAAAAACGGCCCGCTATTTCGATAGCGGGCCGTTTTTTTTTGCCTGTTATTTACGTCACTTTTGACGGTTCCCGTGTGCGTTGCTGCGCCTGGGGTTTGGGCTGCGCCCAGTTTTCCGGGAGGTTGATGTAGTCCACCAACTCTCGCAGGCGCCCATGATCACGGGCATTAAAGGTGAAGGCCAAGCGCGCCAGATGGCTGAACTGCGGCTCATCGTGCTCCTCGCCGTTATAGACATGCTGATGGAAGTGGTCGCTCAGGCACAAATCGGCGAAAGCCGTTTGCATGTGTTCGAGCGCTCCGTCGCTGAGTGGGTGATTCATGCGAATCACGAACTGATGCTTGAGCCAGCGGCTGGAATGGAAGTTGTTGTAGAACTGGTTGATCTGCGCCACTGCCTCTTCGGCGCTGTAGACCAGGCTTACCAGCTTCATGTCGGTGGGCAGGATGTAGCGGTTTTCCTCCAGTTGATGGTGGATGAAATCCAGCGCACCTTGCCAGAACGTACCACCCGGCGTATCCAGCAACACCACCGGCACCAGTGGGCTTTTCCCGGTCTGGATCAGGGTCAGCACTTCCAGCGCTTCGTCCAGCGTACCGAAACCGCCCGGGCACAAGACCAGCGCATCGGCTTCCTTGACGAAGAAAAGCTTGCGGGTAAAGAAGAAGTGGAAGGACAGCAGGTTGGTGGTGCCCTGGACGGTAGGGTTGGCATGCTGCTCGAAGGGCAGGGTGATATTGAACCCCAGGCTGTGTTCCAGGCCGGCGCCTTCGTGGGCCGCTGCCATGATGCCGCCACCGGCACCGGTGATGACCATCAGGTCCGAACGCGCCAACGCGGCGCCGAGTTCCCGGGCCATGCCATACAGCGGATGTTCAATCGGCGTGCGAGCCGATCCGAATACAGTGACTTTGCGTCGGCCCTTGAACTGTTCCAGCACACGAAACGCATGCTCCAGTTCACGCAAGGCCTGCAGGGTAATCTTGGCATTCCAGCGGTTGTGATCTTCCTGGGCCATGCGCAGCACGGTCAGGATCATGTCGCGGTAAATCGGAATGTTAGGGCTGTTGGGTGAAACCAGGTTGAGTTGCTCTTCGACCTTGCTGGTGAGGTCGTGGCCGCTTTCTTCGAAATGACGGCTGAGGAGGTCATTCGGTTGGTAAGGCATTCAACTTCTCCTTATGCACAGAACCCTTGGCCCCGACAAAACAGTCGTCAGTGCCGCGACACCCCTTGTGTCGCTGTCTGCCCAAGCCCTTGCTTGGGCGATCCACCTGACCCGAATTGCAATCGGGTCATCCATACAGGCTCTGTTTTTCCCTTGGATGAAAGAAACATTCGCACAACAGGACGCGTAACGGGCGGCCCCTTTCCCACCCTCAAAAGTGAACACGACTACTCTGAATCTAGACCTTCGCGGTGATTTGCGCTGACTTGATCATTGCGCCGCAAAGTCTTTCATGGCAACCGCTTATTGACGATTTGCAAGGTGGTTTCACCGCTCGTCAGAACGCAAGCCCGGAGGCCGTGGCTCTGATTTACTAAGTTACAGGCGTGACACGACAACTTTGCGTCAAAGGCAGTACGCAACGTTCAAGCTATTCAGGGATTTGGGTGTGCAGGGAGGCGGGAAATCATGGCCAGATTGATTCTGGAGATCGATGCGCAACTGTATCGATTATTGAAATCGTCAGCAGAGACCAATCATTTGAGTCTTGAAGAGGAGTGCTGCCGGCGTCTGGGCGGTGGCGAGCGCCGTTCGCGATATTTGCAGGCCTTGCTGGCAGAACTGCGCGCCGAGGATGAACAGCGGCGCGCCAATTCCAGATGATTACTTCTTCTTGGCCGGGGTGGCTTTCGGGCAATCCGATTCCTGATAGCTGGCGGAGCCGACGGAGCGGTTGGTCTTCACTTCAGTGAAGTCGTAACGCATGACGGCGCCCTTGGCCATCAGTTTGCGGAACGATGGGTTGTTGCAGACCGAGGCACCCAACTGGAAATACACGGCTTTCGGATCGGCGCGCATCTTGTCGGCGTGGCTGCTTTGTACGCTCAGGTGGTTGATCAGCGTATTGCCTTCAACGGTGTAGCCCTGATCGAGAATGTCCTCGTTGATCGCCCGAGGCGTGCCGACGCTGCTTTGTACGGCGACGTTTCGCAGCTCTCTGTTGAGGTTCTGCTCACTCAAGGAAGCAGCCTGAGCGCTGAAGGACGACGCCAGCAAAATGGCAGCGGTGGGAACGATAAGGCGCAGCATGAAACTCTCCTGGTTCAGTGACTGGTGGTTTCGACCCGTCACATGACTGTGCGTTCAGTGGCGGCGAATTATAGGGGAGCGGGCCCGGACGGTACAGGCTTGCGCCGGCCGCTCTGATAAACTGCCGGCACTTTCTGCCTTTCCGAGTGTTTTTTGTGTCGATTTTCCTTGCCTGTCGGCGTTGCCTGCGATGAATTCCGTTCCTGCCCACTTTGCGGTCAACGCCGTGGCCCGCTTGCGCGATCAGCGCGAAGAGGAAGGCATCAAGCCGATTCAGGCTCGTGGCTGGCGGGCGCCGCGTTGCCGTGCCTGCCGGGTGATCGAGAGCCATTGCCTGTGCGCCTGGCGCCCGCAGGTCGAGACCCGCTCCGGCGTGTGCCTGATCATGACCAACAAGGAAGTGTTCAAGCCGAGTAACACCGGCTGGCTGATCGCCGATGTGGTCCGCGATAACCATGCGTTCATTTGGTCGCGTACCGAAGTCGATCAGCAACTGCTGGATCTGTTGGCCGACCCGCAATGGCAACCGTATCTGGTGTTTCCGGGCGAGTACGTCGAGCCCGAACGCGTGACCAACAGCGTCGCCGCCGATAGCGCCAAGCGCCCGTTGTTCATCCTGCTGGACGCCACTTGGACCGAAGCCCGGAAGATTTTCCGCAAAAGCCCTTATTTTGACCGGTTGCCAATCCTCAGCCTGCTCCCGGAGAAACTCTCGCGTTATCGCTTGCGCCGCTCGACCCGCAGCGAGCACCTGTGCACCGCCGAAGTGGCCGCTTTGTGCCTGGATCTGGCGGGCGATACCGACGCGGCATCGGCTCTTGATGCTTACTTCGATGTGTTCAGCCAGCATTACCTGGACGCCAAGCACCAGTTGGATATGAATGTCGAAACGCCGGCCCACGCCGAGCTGATGCCTTTTGTGCAGAACACGGCGCCGGCTATCGGCTGATTGTCGCCCATACTGCAAAGAACTGTAGCGGCCACGCACCTTGACCACCCTGACTTCGCTGGGCATGCTTGGCGCCGATTAGGGCGCGGCCAAAGTTTGATACGCCGACTTCTTTACGTGATTGCCACGTAATTGGCGTTGAACGCGCCCTGTTGGTGCAGCTCCGTGGCTGCACCTTGAGTTGTTTGAAAAACAGGATCATTTGAAAAATGGCCACATACGAAATCCTGATTGCCGATGACCACCCTCTTTTTCGTAGTGCGCTGCACCAAGCGTTGACCCTGGGCCTGGGCCCGGATGTGCGTCTGGTGGAAGTGGCGAGTATTGCCGAACTGGAAACCCGCCTCGACGAAAAGTCTGACTGGGACCTGGTGCTGCTGGACCTGAACATGCCAGGGGCCTACGGTTTTTCCGGGCTGGTGCTGTTGCGTGGTCAGTACCCGCAGATTCCGGTGGTCATGATCTCGGCCCAGGAAGAAGCTTCGATCATGGTCAAGTCCCGGGAATTCGGCGCCAGCGGTTTCATTCCCAAGTCGAGCGACTTGAGCGTCATTCAGAAAGCCGTACGTGCGGTGCTCGATGGCGACGTGTTCTGGCCACCCCAAGCGTTTGAAGCAGTCAGTGTTTCCGCCGAAGCCAAGGCTGCCAGTGAGGGGCTTGCGAGCTTGACGCCCCAGCAGTTCCGGGTGCTGACTATGGTGTGCGAGGGGTTGCTGAACAAGCAGATTGCCTATGAGCTCAGCGTGTCCGAAGCGACGATCAAGGCCCACGTGACGGCGATCTTCCGCAAGCTGAATGTGCGGACCCGAACCCAGGCCGCGTTGCTCTTGCAACAACTTGAGTCAATTTCGAGCCACTAAAGCGCGGCAGATTCACGCTTTTTTGACTTTCTTTACTCTAGCTTTCCCACTCCTTTTTGGTTCAGTTGCCTACTCTATGTCACCTTTTAAAGGCCAGACCGGCCTAAAACGCATCCTCAACGCCTCCGGCTACTCGCTGGATGGCCTGCGCGCAGCCTTCACCGGTGAAGCGGCTTTTCGGCAACTGGTGTTGCTCAACGTTATCTTGATTCCGATTTCGTTCTTCCTGAACGTCAGCCGCGTCGAGCAAGCGCTGCTGATCGCGGTCTGCCTGTTGGCGTTGATCGTCGAATTGCTCAATTCGGCGGTAGAAGCGGCCATCGACCGCATTTCCCTTGAATTGCATCCGTTGTCCAAGAATGCCAAGGACATGGGCAGCGCTGCGCAATTCGTGGCGTTGACCATGATTGCGCTGGTGTGGGCGGTGATCCTGCTTTAAGCGATAGTCGGCAGCACGATCTCGTCGCTGCGCTGAACCCCGGCGGTGAAGGCGCGGCACAGATCGAGGAATTCGCGCATCGCTGGCGTCTGAAATTTCTGTTTGTGCCAGATGAAATAGAACTGCCGCGCCAGGTCCAGATCCGGCGTCTCCACCGCCACCAGGCTGCCGCGGCGGAACGCATCGCGCAGTGCCAGCCGCGAAATGCAGCCAATCCCCAAGCCTGATTCCACTGCGCGTTTGATCGCTTCAGTGTGTTCCAACTCCAGGCGAATGTTCAACGAACTGCGATGGTGACGCATGGCCTGGTCAAAGGTCAGCCGCGTGCCCGAGCCTTGCTCGCGCAGGATCCACGCCTCATGACTCAGCTCTTCCATGCTCGCGATGCCGCGTTTGGCCAGCGGATGCTGCGGAGCGCAGAACACCACCAGTTCATCCTCGACCCAGCTCTGCACTTCGATGTCCGGGTGGCTGCAGTCGCCTTCGATTAGACCCAGATCAATTTCATAGTGGGCGACTTGTTGCACGATGTTGGCGGTGTTCTGCACATGCAGCTTGACCTGGCTTTCCGGGTGACGCTGCATGAAGCTGCCGATCAGCAGCGTCGCCAGGTAATTGCCGATGGTCAGGGTCGCCCCGACCGCCAGCGAACCGAAACCGGACTTGCCATTGAGCAGGTCTTCGATTTCCTTGGACTGGTCAAGCAGCGCCACTGCTTGGGGCAATAGCTGTTTTCCGAGGGCGTTGAGGCTCAGCCGTTTACCGGCGCGGTCGAACAGCTGGCAGCTGGACTGACGCTCTAGCTCGGTGATCGAGGTGCTGGCCGCCGATTGCGAGAGGTTGAGCAGACCCGCAGCACGGGATACGCTTTCCTGCTGAGCGACGGCGACGAAGACTTGAAGTTGACGTAGAGTAAATCGCATATCTATATAACCGATAACCCTTATCTTAATAATCCAGTTAACAGATATTGTGGCTGCCATTAGAATGCGATGCAATTGCGCACGGCTGGTTCTCTAGCAGAGCAGCGCAGACCCAATCTCCAGGAGTCCCACGTACATGAGCAACATGAACCACGAGCGTGTCCTCAGTGTTCATCACTGGAACGACACTCTGTTCAGCTTCAAGTGCACCCGCGATCCGGGCCTGCGCTTCGAGAACGGTCAGTTCGTGATGATCGGCCTGCAACAGCCCAACGGCCGCCCGCTTATGCGTGCTTACTCGATTGCCAGCCCGAATTGGGAAGAGCATCTCGAGTTCTTCAGCATCAAGGTGCCTGATGGCCCGCTGACTTCCCAGTTGCAGCATCTGAAGGAAGGCGACGAGATCATCATCAGCAAGAAGCCTACCGGCACTCTGGTGCTGGATGACTTGAAGCCTGGCAAACATTTGTACCTGCTCAGCACCGGTACCGGTCTGGCGCCGTTCATGAGCGTCATCCAGGACCCGGAAACCTACGAGCGTTTCGAAAAAGTGATCCTGTGCCATGGCGTACGCTACGTCAACGAAGTCGCTTACCGCGAATTCATCACCGAGCACCTGCCGCAGAACGAATTCTTCGGCGAGGCCCTGCGTGACAAGTTGATCTACTACCCGACCGTGACCCGCGAGCCGTTCGAGAACGAAGGTCGCCTGACCGACCTGATGCGCAGCGGCAAGCTGTTCAGCGACATCGGTCTGCCACCGATCAACCCGCAGGACGACCGCGCCATGCTGTGCGGCAGCCCGAGCATGCTCGATGAAACCAGCGAAGTGTTGAACAGCTTCGGCCTGAAAGTTTCGCCGCGGATGCGCGAGCCGGGTGATTACCTGATCGAGCGTGCGTTCGTCGAGAAGTAAGAACACCGCCTCACTGAAAAGCCCCCATTGCCAATGCAGGCAATGGGGGCTTTTTTATGCCCGACACAATCCCCGTAGAAGCGGTGTAGGAACTGTGTAGGGGCTGTGTAGGAGCTGTCGAGTGAAACGAGGCTGCGATCCTTTGATCTTGCTCTTAAAAAACAACATCAAAAGATCGCAGCCTCGTTCCACTCGACAGCTCCTACACAGCTCCTACACAGCTCCTACATCAGTTGGAGGCGGGGATGACCTCGAGGACGCGTATAACCCCGGCCTCGGGATAATGCCAGCGCACGTCCAGATCCCAGAACTGCGCGCCATATTCGCGCTCCGGTGTAGGAATCTGGTACGCCGGACGCGGGTCTTGTGCCAGGCATTGATCGATCAGCGCCACCAAAGGCTCGCCAAGGCGCTGAGCGTGCTCGTGAGCCTGTTGCAGCGCTGCCTCCGCCCACCGCACGGGAATCAACTGCGGCGCGGCGCTGGCGATGCTGTTGGAGGCGTTATCGATGATGTCGGCGTAAGGCACGTAAGGTTTGATGTCGAGAATCGGCGTGCCGTCCAGCAGGTCGATGCCGGAGATGAACAGGCGATTCGCCTCGACCTTGTCCAGCTTCACCACGGACTGGCCGATGCCATTGGGCCGGTGCGTCGCGCGGGTGGCGAACACGCCCATGGATTTATTGCCGCCCAGGCGAGGCGGGCGGACTTTGAGGCGTGGCTTTTCTTCCAGGGCCTGATGAAACAGGAACAGCAGCCAGACGTGACTGACCTGTTCCAGGCCTTGCACCGCATCGCCCTGATCGAACGGCGCCACCAGTTCCAGCACACCGCGAGCGGCCGGGGCCAGTTGCGGTTGGCGCGGGATGGCGAATTTCTCCTTGAAACAGGAGCGCACGAAGCCGATGGGGGAAACGCTGTAGGTCATGGTTTGGGGTCGAGGCGGGGGAGGGGCGGGCATGATAACCCGATCGACCTCGGAATCGGCGGTGACAGGTAGGGCCCCTTCGCGGGCAAGCCACGCTCCCACAGGGTTCTTGAGCGAACACAACTTTTGTGCACGGCATAAAACCTGTGGGAGCGTGGCTTGCCCGCGAAGGCCGCACCGCCAATCTCAGAGACTAAACCCACCATCCAGCGGAATAATATTCCCGGTCATGTACGCCCCCGCCGTACTCGCCAGACTGATCGCCAGCGCCGCCATCTCTTCCTCCCGGCCCCAGCGCTTCATCGGAATCAGCGCCGTATCCTCCGCTAGCGCCTGCTCATCATTGCCGATGTGCTGGGTCATCTTGCTCGGGAAGCGCCCGGGTGCGATCACGTTGACGTTGATGTGCTGGCTCACCAGTTCTCGCGCCAGAATCCGCGACAGTTGATGCAGGGCGGCTTTACTCGGCCCGTAGGCATAGGCCTGTTCACCGAAGGACGAAATCCCGGCCACCGAGCCGATGTTGATGATCCGCGCCGGATTGGCTTCAGAACCTGCTTTGCGCAGCAGCGGCAAGAACTGCTGGATGCAGTTGAACACTGACGTCACGTTGAGTTGCATGACCTTTTCCCAGCCCTTGATCGGGTAGCTTTCCAGCGGCGCGCCCCAGGTGGTGCCGGCGTTGTTGACCAGAATGTCCAGCTGATCGAGCTTTTCGCCCAGGCGTGTCGCCAGTTGCAGCACGCCTTCTTCGGTGGCCAGATTCGCCGCGATGCCGTGGCAGAGGCCGAACGCACTCAATTCCTCGGCGGTTTGCAGGCAGGCCTCGGCATCCCGGGCGCAGACGTACACGGTCGCGCCGGCCTCGACATAAGCCTTGGCGATCATTTTGCCGATACCACGGGTGCCGCCGGTCACCAGAGCGGTGCGGCCTTGCAGGGAAAAGTACGGGTGCATGGCGAATCCTGAGAGCTGAGGGTCAATACACCCTAGTCGTCAGCCGCGAGAAGCGGAGCCACTATTTTTGCGAGGAATGAGCGGCCATACGGCCTTGTAGGAGCTGTCGAGAGAAACGAGGCTGCGATCTTTTGATCTTGCTCCTAAAAACAACATCAAAAGATCGCAGCCTCGTTTCTCTCGACAGCTCCTACAAAGTACATCCGCTGCGTACGTTACTGCGGACGAACGCGCAGGGTCAGGCCCTTGAGGAAGTTGCGCAGCAACTGGTCGCCACAGGTGCGGTAGTTGGTGTGGCCGAACTTGCGGAACAATGCGCTCAGCTCAGGCTTGGACACCGGGAACTCGGAGGCCTTGAGAATCGCGTGCATGTCGTCTTCTTTCAGTTCGAAGGCCACGCGCAGTTTCTTCAGGATGATGTTGTTGGTCACCGGGGTTTCGATCGGCTGTGGCGGACGACTTTCGTCCTTGCCACGCTTGAAGATCACCAGGCCATCGAGGAAGTGCGCCATGACTTCGTCCGGGCAGCGTACGAAGCCTTCTTCGTCTTCTTCTTTCTTGTCGAGGTAGGTCAGCAGGTCTTCCATGGACACGTCCATGCCGCCGGTCTTGATGATCTCGATGACTTTCTTGTCGCTGATGTCGAGCATGTAGCGCACGCTGCGCAGTACGTCGTTATGAATCATGGTGTGCAATCCTGATATTCAGCAGTGGGCGCCGCATAAGCAGCGACGCCGAAATGTAGGGCGGCGTGAAAAGTCTTAGAACTTCTCTTTGCCGGACAGGTAGCGCCATTGCCCCAGCGGCACTTTGCCGATGGACACGCCGCCGATGCGGATGCGACGGATGGCAACGACCTTCAGGCCCACGGCCTGGCAGAACAGGGCAATCACGCCCGGTTGTGGGTTCTTCATCGCAAAGCGCAGACGGTTTTCGTTCTGCCAGCTGGCCTTCACCGCCGGCAGTTCCTTACCCTTGTAAGTCAGGCCATGATTCAGCCGGTTGAGGCCGTGAGCAACCATGTCGCCTTCAACCTCGACCACATACTCCTGCTCGATTTTCGCCGAATCGGCGGTGAGCTTGCGCAGGATCTTCCAGTCCTGGGTGAACACCAGCAGACCGCTGGCGTTGGCCTGCAGGTCGGTGCTGGCGGTCAGGCGCAGGAAATGGCCCTTGAGCGGACGTTTGCTGAAGCGGTGTTCCTCGCTCAGGGTTTCAGCGCTGATGCTGGCCATGGCCGTTTCCGCGGCCATGCCCGCCGCGACGTTGAACAGAATGGTCACCGGCTCTGGCGCGGTGGCCTTGGCCTCCGGGTCGAGCTCGACTTTCTGGTTCTCGACCTTGAACTGCGGCTCGTCGATGACTTCGCCGTCCACGGTGACCCAGCCGCCCTCGATGAACAGCTCAGCCTCCCGACGGGAACAGCCGACGAGTTCGATGAGGCGTTTGGAGAGACGAATCGGGTCAGTCATGACAGGGCCGTAACAAAAAAGGGGTGGGCATTGTACCTGCTGGGCGCCGGTTAATCCCGGCTCCATTTGCCGCATGTGTTTTTAATGTGGGAGCGGGCTTGCTCGCGAATGCGGTGGATCAGTCAATTTATCTCTTGAATGACACACCGCATTCGCGAGCAAGCCCGCTCCCACAGTGGTTCTATGTTGTGTCAGCCATTGCGCGTCAATTGTTGCGCCTGGCGCAAGCGCATATGCAACAGCGGATAAGGCTGGCCCATGCCGTCGACTTCCGAGCGACCAATCACCTCGAACCCCTGCTTGAAGTAAAACCCCAACGCTTGCGGGTTCTGTTCGTTGACGTCCAGTTCATCGGCGTTCAGGTGTTCCAGGGCATAGCGAAGCAATTGCTTGCCCAGGCCCTGGCCGCGATGGGCCGGGTCGATAAACAGCATTTCGACCTTGCCCGCCGCGACGCCGGCGAATCCAGTGATGCGCTGGCGCGAGTCTTTGGTGCAGATCAGCATCACCGCGTCGAGGTAGCGGGTCAGCACGAGGTTCTTCAGCAGGTCGATGTAGCTGTCCGGCAGAAAGTCATGGGTGGCGCGCACCGAGGCCTCCCAGACCCGGGTGAGTTCTTTGTAGTCACTTTGTTTCGGTGTGTGGATGACCGAATGGTGGCGCATGCCCGCCTAGCCTCTCATGGGATGAATGATGCGAATCCGTTCTCCACAAAACGATAGACGTAAAAAAGCCCCGCATCTCGTCAAGAGAGCGGGGCTTTTTGTATTTTTTGCGTTTAGATCTGTTCAGCCCACAGGTCGTATTCGTCGGCGTCGGTCACTTTGCACCAGACTTTGTCGCCTGGCTTCAGGTTGCTGCCGTTGTCGATGAACACGTTGCCGTCGATTTCCGGGGCATCGAAGAAGCAGCGGCCGACCGCGCCTTGCTCGTCGACTTCATCGACCAGCACTTCGATTTCACGGCCGACGCGCATTTGCAGGCGAGCCGAGCTGATGGCCTGTTGGTGGGCCATGAAGCGGTCCCAACGGTCTTGCTTGACGTCGTCCGGCACGATGGCCGCGTCCAGCAGGTTGGCCGGGGCGCCTTCGACCGGCGAGTACTGGAAGCAGCCGACGCGATCGAGTTGCGCTTCGGTCAGCCAGTTCAGCAGGTACTGGAAGTCTTCTTCGGTTTCGCCTGGGAAGCCGACGATGAAGGTCGAGCGGATGATCAGGTCCGGGCAGATTTCGCGCCAGTTCTTGATCCGCGCCAGGGTTTTGTCTTCGAAGGCCGGGCGTTTCATGGCTTTCAGGACTTTCGGGCTGGCGTGCTGGAACGGAATGTCCAGGTACGGCAGGATCTTGCCGGCGGCCATCAGCGGGATCAGCTCGTCGACGTGCGGGTACGGGTAAACGTAGTGCAGGCGGACCCAGACACCGAGGCTGCTCAGCGCTTCGCAGAGTTCGGTCATGCGGGTTTTCACCGGCGCGCCGTTCCAGAAACCGGTGCGGTATTTCACATCGACGCCGTAGGCGCTGGTGTCTTGCGAGATCACCAACAGCTCTTTGACGCCGGCCTTGACCAGGCGCTGGGCCTCGTCGAGCACGTCACCGACCGGACGGCTGACCAGTTTGCCGCGCATCGACGGGATGATGCAGAAGCTGCAGCTGTGGTTGCAGCCTTCGGAAATCTTCAGGTATGCGTAGTGGCGCGGGGTCAGCTTGATGCCTTGCGGCGGCACCAGGTCGATCAGCGGGTTGTGATCCTGGCGCGGCGGCACGGCGTCGTGCACGGCGTTGACCACTTGCTCGTACTGCTGCGGACCGGTCACGGCCAGCACGCTCGGGTGCACCTTGCGAATGTTGCCTTCTTCGACGCCCATGCAGCCGGTCACGATGACCTTGCCGTTTTCCTTGATGGCTTCGCCGATCACTTCCAGCGATTCAGCCTTGGCCGAGTCGATGAAACCGCAGGTGTTGACCACCACGACATCGGCGTCCTCGTAAGTGGACACGACGTCATAGCCTTCCATGCGCAGCTGGGTAAGGATGCGCTCGGAGTCGACCAGTGCTTTGGGGCAACCCAGGGATACGAAGCCAACCTTTGGATTGGCCGTGGCGGGAGTGGTGGACATGTCTAACCTCGGTATTTGTGGCGCCTCCAGCCGAAGACGGCAAGGCGACAGACGGGCGCTATGTTGCGCCTCTGGTCAAAAAGTGCGCAATTCTAGCGATGACACGCTCACTTGACCAGCTTTATGCAGGGAAATACGACGAGTGCTGCGCTATGCTTCGCGCCTTTACGCTTTACCGAATTTTTACAGTCAACAAATCGTCTGTAACCTTAAGTAAATCAGCGCATGCTGCACGGCAAAGCATAGTGCTTCTTATAAGAAGTCCGGGTCTGAGTAGTAGGAGTTTTGGATGGGGCAGGCAAGTAGTCAGGCGGCGGGCGCCGAGCATTCGGCAGCAAAACCGATCGGCATGCTGGTTGCGGCGGTCGGGGTGGTTTACGGCGATATCGGCACGAGTCCGTTGTACACCCTCAAAGAAGTGTTCTCCGGTGGCTATGGTGTACCGGTCAACCATGACGGCGTGTTGGGCATCCTGGCGTTGATCTTCTGGTCGCTGATCTGGGTCGTGTCGTTCAAATACATGATGTTCGTGCTGCGCGCCGACAACCAGGGCGAAGGCGGGATCATGGCCTTGACCGCACTGGCGCGGCGAGCGGCGGCGGGGCATCCGAAGTTGCGGGGTTTTCTGGTGGTCTGCGGGCTGATCGGTGCGGCGCTGTTCTACGGCGACAGCATGATCACCCCGGCGATTTCCGTGCTTTCGGCGATTGAAGGCCTGGGGCTGGCATTTGATGGCATCGATCATTGGGTGGTGCCGCTGTCGTTGGTCGTGCTGGTGGCGTTGTTCCTGATCCAGAGCCACGGCACTGCGCGCATCGGCATTCTGTTCGGTCCGATCATGGTGACGTGGTTTGTGGTGCTCGGCGCCCTGGGCGTCTACGGCATCCTTCAGCACCCGGAAGTGTTGCAAGCGATGAACCCGGTGTGGGGCGTGCGATTCTTCATCGTGCACCCGGGCATGGGCGTGGCGATTCTCGGCGCGGTGGTGCTGGCATTGACCGGCGCCGAAGCGCTGTACGCCGACATGGGCCACTTCGGCCGCAAGCCGATTGCCCGTGCGTGGTT
Organism: Pseudomonas nunensis; assembly: GCF_024296925.1. NCBI lineage: Bacteria > Pseudomonadati > Pseudomonadota > Gammaproteobacteria > Pseudomonadales > Pseudomonadaceae > Pseudomonas > Pseudomonas nunensis. Next base: position 4,826,336 of record NZ_CP101125.1, on the reverse strand, counting down.
CATCCTCGTGCTGCCGGCGCTGGTGCTCAACTACTTTGGCCAGGGCGCGTTGCTGCTCGGCGATCCGGAGGCCGCGCGTAACCCGTTCTACCTGTTGGCGCCGAGCTGGGCGTTGATCCCGCTGGTCGGCCTGTCGACGATGGCCACGGTGATTGCGTCCCAAGCGGTGATTTCCGGTGCGTTCTCCCTGACCCGTCAGGCGATCCAGCTCGGCTACATTCCGCGTATGCACATCCGCCACACCTCCAGTGCTGAACAGGGCCAGATCTACATTGGCGCGGTCAACTGGTCGCTGATGGTTGGTGTGATCCTGTTGGTGCTGGGCTTCGAATCCTCCGGCGCCCTGGCCTCGGCCTACGGCGTGGCGGTGACTGGCACCATGCTGATGACCACTGTGCTGGTGTCGGCGGTGATGTTGCTGCTGTGGAAATGGCCGCCGATCTTCGCCGTGCCGTTGTCGATTGGTTTCCTGTTGGTCGACGGGCTGTACTTCGCCGCCAACGTGCCGAAAATCGTGCAGGGCGGCGCATTCCCGGTGATCGCCGGTATCGTGCTGTTCGTACTGATGACCACCTGGAAACGCGGTAAGCAGTTGCTGGTCGACCGTCTCGACGAGGGTGGCTTGCCGCTGCCGATCTTCATCAGCAGTATCCGCGTACAACCGCCGCACCGCGTCCAGGGCACCGCCGTGTTCCTCACCGCGCGTCCGGACGCCGTGCCCCACGCGCTGTTGCACAACCTGCTGCACAACCAGGTGCTGCATGAACAAGTGGTGCTGCTGACCGTGGTCTACGAAGACATCCCGCGGGTCCCGGCCTCCCGGCGTTTCGAGGTCGATTCCTACGGCGAAGGCTTCTTCCGGGTGATCCTGCACTTCGGCTTCGTCGACGAACCGGACGTGCCGCAAGCGCTGAAACTGTGTCATCTCGACGACCTGGACTTCAGCCCGATGCGCACCACCTACTTCCTCAGCCGCGAAACCGTCATCGCCTCCAAACTCGAAGGCATGGCCCGCTGGCGCGAGGCGCTGTTCGCCTTCATGTTGCAGAACGCCAACGGTAATCTGCGCTTCTTCAATCTGCCGCTGAACCGGGTGATTGAGTTGGGCACGCAAGTGGAGATGTAAGCCACAGCAAAAAGCCCCCGTTGCCGTGAAGGTAGCGGGGGTTTTTTTGTGTCTGGGCGCATAGTTTTTATGGGGGAAGATCCTGTGGAAGAGGGCTTGCTCGCGAAGGCTGTGTGCCATTCGCCATAAGCACCTAACACATCATCAATCCCGGCTTTGCCCATGGCAGTCAGGGATAATGCGGGGCCCCTCGCGTGACTGTCGGAATCACTGGCGCAAGCGACGTCCCACGCGCAGCCGCCATATATCGATGACAAGCATAAAAACTTCCTCTATTCGTATTGAGCGCGCTGTTGCTCTGGTTTCACCGGATTACACGCCTGATAAATACATGCGTAGCGTCGTCCGGAGAATGTTCCGTCGAAATCGAAGCCAGCAACGCGGCAGAGCACTCAAACGCTCCCACTACGCAATTCTCGGAGTTTGCCTACAACCTACAAGGGCGTCATCTGATATTGCGAGACCGTTCGGCGAATGAAACTGAATGGCGAGAGGGTTTATAGGCTGGTGGGCTCTTAAGCAGTTGAGCTTGTCCTGTTCCAGATGGATCAGTTTGATCAGAAGAAGTACCGCTTGATTCTTCAATCGGGCCTTGGTTAACAACTGTCCTTTGTCCTGGGACTGAGGACAGTTGCAGCATTTTGCATGGTGCGTGTCAATTGGCTCAGTCGTAAGGCTGTGAGGCTATTTTTTTGCATGAGTACGTGGGTCAATAAATTCGCATTTTTTGTAGCTTGCTGTATGTCGAATTCGACGCAATACTCTGCGTACAAAGGTGTGTCGAATTTGCATGATGTGTAGAGAGGTAAGTATGACGGCATTACTAGATCGTGCTGATCAAGCGATATCGGTAACTGCGATGGTCAGGGGATTCAGTGCAAGGCTCAAAGAAATCTCCAGTCGGGCCACCGAGAGGCTGGTCATCTTCAAGGACAATCAACCGGCAGCAGTCATTATCAACGTTGATGCGTACCAGGAAATGCTCGACGAGCTTGATGACTTGCGAATTGAAGCTGCGGCCCGAGAGCGACTGAGCGGTTTTGATCAGTCGAAGGCAGTCAGTCACGACGATATGCGGGCTCGGTACGCGAAGAAAGACTAAAGGAGCTTTGGATGGTTTGGGGCGTTATCTATCATCCAGAGGTCCAGAAGGACCTGGACCTACTGGGGAACGTAGCAGCAAACCGTATTCTTGATGTCATCGAAGAGCGGATTATCAATGGCGAGCCGGACAAGAGCGGCAAGCCTCTAAGAGCCAGCCTTGCAGGGTGTAGAAGGATTCGAACAGGCGACACGCGTATCGTTTATCGGGTCGATGGCAAGGCGATCCAGGTGTTAATCGTCGCAGTCGGTGCCCGGCGTGACGAAGAGGTATACGACGCTGCAGAGCGCCGTCTCTAAATAAAGAGTCCTCGTGATCTTGTGGTAGCGAGGGTTTTTTGTCCGATCGCATAACTTGCAGGCAATGAGATTCAATGTGTGGAGCGGGCTTGCTCGCGAAGAGGCCGTGCCAGTCGACCTCTATGTTGAATGACCCACCGCTTTCGCGAGCAAGCCCGCTCCCACAGGGGATTTGTGGTGCTGGCCGAAATGAAAAAGCCCCCGCAACCTTCGGGCTGCGGGGGCTTTTTGTGGGGCGGGGCTCAGATCACTCTTGAGCCGTCGCCTCTTCCTTGGCCTGACGCTTGACGATGATGTCTACCAGGCGCTGTGCAAGGGCAGGGTAGTTCTCGTCGAAGTGGTGACCACCCGGCAGTTTGATCGCTTCGCCTACAGCGGTCTTGTCGGTGCAGCCGCTCTCGTCGACTTCTTCTTCGCCGTAGATGCACACCACTTTATCG